>NZ_JBFBNR010000022.1:0-142355 GCF_040687675.1 Kitasatospora sp. NPDC056731 | reverse complement strand
CCTCCTGACCTCTGAAGATCAGGATGATCAGACGACTGCGAGGTGGGTCCCATTTGATCCGCCGTTCAGCGGTCAGCTTTCACCCGTCGCCGACAGTTCGGGCCCAAGAGGGAAGGACCACGGCGGCCGGGTTCAGAGCAGGGTGCGCAGCCGCAGCAGGTCGCGGAAGCCCGCCTCCAGCCGGATCCGGCCGCCCGCCCAGGCGGACGCGAAGTTGAGCCCGCCGAAGACCACGGCGACCAGGTCGTCGCTGCTCATGGTGAGCCGGATCGCCGCCTTCTCGGCCGGGGCGCCGGGGGCCGAGGCGAGGCCTTGGATCCGGCCGTCGCGCAGTTGGCCGGTGAAGGTCAGGTCGAGGTCGGTGATCCGGCAGCTGAGCGAGCGGTCGAGGGCGGCCGCCTTGCGGACGTCACCGGTGGACTTCGCCATGTTCCGGCTGAGCTGTTCCAGCGCCTCGCGGCACTCCTCGGCGTTGGCCATGGCGGTGGTTCCCCTCCCTGGGCTCCCTGGTGGTTGCGGCAGGTGACGGCGATGGTCCCTGCCGGGCCACGGTACCGCAGGCGGGTTTTGGCGGTAGCGTCGTCCGTGGGGTGCCCGGATCGGCCCGGGCACCGACGGCGACGGAGCGATGCGCGCAGGCGCTAAGGAGGCACCCGGATGCTGCCGAGGACGGTGCGGGGAGTGGTGGAGGTCGCCGCCGGGCTGGCGGAGGAGGTCGGCAAGCGGGTCGTCGGGACGGCGGCCGTGATCCTGGAGCGGACGGGCGTCGACGTCACCGAGGTCGAGCGCCGGCTGGGAGGGCAGTTCCCGCCGTCGGCGAAGACGCTGCAGACGCTGGCGGAGGAGGCGGTCACCGCCGGGCGGGCCGGGGTGGACCTGGCCGTCGGGGTGGCGCGCGGCGAGGTGGAGAAGGCCTTCGAGAAGGTCGGCGACCAGGTGATGAAGGTCGGCGTGGTGCTCGCCTACCTGGAGAGCAAGTTGCGCGAGGTCGAGGAGGAGGCCGAGCCCGCGGTGCGGTCGGCCGGGGTCGACGAGGCGGCGGAGCCGACGCCGGCGCCCCGGGCGGACGACCTGTTCGGGCGCGGCTGGGAGCGGGCGGACGAGCAGTCGGCGGCCCCGGTGGCGGGGGAGCCGATAGTGGCCGAACGGGTGGAGGTGGACGAGCCGGTCGAGGTCGACCCGCCCGTCCCGCCGGTACGGCCGTCGCTACCGGGGAAGGCCGCCGCGAAGCGGACCCCGGTGAAGAAGGCCCCGGCGGCGGAGCAGACCTCGGCGGAGCAGACCTCGATGGAGAAGGCCCCGACGGAGCAGGCCCCGGCGGGGGGCCGGGCCGGGGCGAAGAAGTCCCCGGCGAAGAAGGCGGCCGCCAAGAAGCCGGTGGCCAAGAAGACGGCCGCCAAGAAGACGACCGTGCGCAAGACGGCCGTCAAGAAGACCGCCACCGCGCAGCAGGCCGCCGCCGAGTCGGCCGCGCAGCCCAAGGCGCCCGCGAAGCGCACGGCGACGAAGAAGACCACCGTCCGCAAGGCCACCAGCACGAAGAAGCCCGATGACCGGACCAGCTGAAGCCGTCGAACCGCTCGGCGTGGAACCGACCCCGACCGGCCACCCCGCGGTGGACGCCGGACTGGCCCGGCTGGAGGCCCTGGACGGGGTCCCGGCCGAGGCACACGTCGAGGTGTACGAAGATGTTCACCAGCGGCTGGCCGACACGCTGGCCGCGCTCGACCAGGAATGACCCTGGAACGACCCGCAGGATTCGTAGGAGCTGAAACACCAGTGGCAGTGGCACGACGCCGACTCGACGCGGAGCTGGTCCGCCGCAAGCTGGCCCGGTCGCGTGAGCACGCGTCCGAGCTGATCGCGGCCGGCCGGGTGACCGTCGGAGGCACCACCGCGACCAAGCCGGCCACCCAGGTGGAGACCTCGGCGGCGGTCGTGGTGGCCAAGGACGACAACGATCCCGACTACGTCTCGCGCGGCGGGCACAAGCTGGCCGGGGCGTTCGCCGCCTTCGTCCCGCAGGGCCTGGTGGTCGAGGGCCGCAGGGCGCTGGACGCGGGCGCCTCCACCGGCGGCTTCACCGACGTCCTGCTGCGGGCCGGCGCGGTCGGCGTGCTGGCGGTGGACGTCGGCTACGGGCAGCTCGCGTGGTCGCTGCAGAGCGACGAGCGGGTGACGGTGATGGACCGCACCAACGTCCGGGAGCTGACCCTGGAGCTGATCGGCGGCACCCCGGTCGACCTGGTGGTCGGCGACCTGTCGTTCATCTCGCTGGGCCTGGTGCTGCCCGCGCTGGCCGCCTGCGCGGCCGGGGACGCGGACCTGGTGCTGATGGTCAAGCCGCAGTTCGAGATCGGCAAGGAGCGTCTGGGCAGCGGCGGGGTGGTGCGCAGCCCCCAGCTGCGTGCCGAGATGGTGCGCCAGGTCGCCGGGCAGGCGTGGGAGCTCGGGCTGGGCGTGCGCGCCGTCACCGCGAGCCCGCTGCCGGGCCCGTCCGGGAACGTGGAGTACTTCCTGTGGCTGCGCCGGGACGCCCCGCAGCTGGATCCCGCCGAGGCGGACCGGGCCGTCGCGGAGGGGCCCCGATAGGGTGCTGTGGGGGCGTCCGGTCCGTCATGCTGTGTGACGCGGCCGTACCGGGGCCGAAGGCGACCCGGCAGGCGTGAGGGAGAGGGCAGCGGCATGAGCGATGAAGAACGTACGGTCTTCCTGATCGCGCACACCGGCCGGGCGGCGGCGCTGCGCAGCGTCGAGGCCCTGGTGCACGGGCTGCTGAAGGCGGGCATCCGGATCAGACTGCTCGCCTCCGAGGCGCTGGACCTGGACCTGCCGGACGGGGTCGAGAAGGTGGCCGGGGGGCCGGGCGCGGCGGACGGCTGCGAGCTGATCCTGGTCGCCGGCGGGGACGGGACGCTGCTGCGCGGGGCGGAGCTGGCCCGCGAGCACGGGTTGCCGATGCTCGGGATCAACCTGGGTCGGGTCGGGTTCCTCGCCGAGGCCGAGCGGGACGATCTGGCCGTGGTGGTCGAGCGGGTGGTCGACGCCGACTACGAGGTCGAGGAGCGGATGACGATCGATGTCATCGTCCGCACCAACGGCGATGTGGTGCACCAGGACTGGGCGTTGAACGAGGCGTCGATCGAGAAGGCGTCCCGGGAGCGGATGCTGGAGGTGGTGACCGAGGTGGACGGCCGCCCGGTCTCCAACTTCGGCTGCGACGGCGTGGTGTGCGCGACACCGACCGGTTCCACCGCGTACGCGTTCTCCGGCGGCGGGCCGGTGGTGTGGCCGGAGGTGGAGGCGCTGCTGATGGTGCCGATCTCCGCGCACGCGCTGTTCGCCCGCCCGCTGGTGACCTCGCCGGATTCGGTGCTGGCCGTCGAGGTGCAGCCCAAGACCCCGCACGGCGTGCTCTGGTGCGACGGGCGGCGCACGGTCGAACTGCCCGCCGGCGCACGGGTGGAGGTCCGCCGGGGGCAGACCCCGGTGCGCCTGGCCAGACTGCACCGGGCGCCGTTCACCGACCGGCTGGTGGCCAAGTTCGCGCTGCCGGTGACGGGTTGGCGCGGGCGGGCGAACACCCACTGCTGATGGCCCGTCAGGCCGCTGGTCAGATCGCCAGCGGCGGGGTGTCGCCGGGCGGCCCGTACCGGCCGCCCGCCGTCGCCCGGGCGGCGGTCTCGGCGAGCCGCTGCACAGCGGCGGGGACGGCCGGGGCCGGCACGGTGAGCGGGATCCGGACGTGGTGCTCGAACGCGCCGTCCGAGCCGAACCGGTTGCCCGAGGCGATCCGCACCCCGGCGCGTTCCCCGGACCGGGCCAGCGCCGCGCCGGACAGCCCGCCGGTGGACACCCAGAGCGAGAGCCCGCCGGGCGGCGGCGTGAACGACCAGCCCGGCAGGTGCTCGGGCAGTGCGGCGGCGAAGGCGTGCGCCGTCGCCCGCAGCCGGTCCAGCTGGTGCGCCCGGACGGCGGGCAGCGGCTCGCCCAGCAGTTCGGCGGCGATCAGCTGTTCCAGGACCGGTGTGCCGACGTCGCTGTAGACCCGGTCGGCGGCCAGCCGGCGCACCAGCGCGGGCGCGGCCCGGACCCAGCCGATCCGCAGGCCGCCCCAGAGCAGCTTGCTGGCCGAGCCGACGGTGACCACCTGGGCGGACCGGTCCAGCGCCGCCATCGGGCGCGGCAGCGGGACGGACTCCGGTACGCCCCAGCCGAGTTCGGCGGTGGTCTCGTCGACCAGGACGACGCTGCCTGCGGCCCGGGCGGCGGCCAGCAGCTCGCGGCGCTGCTCCTCGCCGATCAGCGCGCCGGTCGGGTTGTGGAAGTCCGGGATCACGTAGGCGACCTTGGGCGCGGCCCCGCGCAGCACCCCGCGCCACTCGGTGAGGTCCCACTCGGGCTGGGGGCGGTAGCCGTACGGCACCGGCACCAGGCGGGCGCCGGTGATCCGGAGCGCCTGGAGGGTGTGGGCGTAGCTGGGCGCCTCGACGGCGACCCGGTCGCCGCGGCCGATCAGCGCCCGCTGGACCAGGTGCAGCCCGCCCATCGCGCCGGTGGTGACGAGGATCTGGTCGGGGGTGGTGGGCAGGCCGCGCTGGGTGTAGCGGCGGGCGAGGGCCTCGCGCAGCACCGGGACGCCGGTGGGGTAGTGGCCGTGCCCGGCGGCGTAGCAGGGCAGCTGCTCGACGGCCCGGACGGCGGCCTCGCCGAGGAAGGGCTGCGGGGCCGGCAGGGCGGCGACGCCGAGGTCCAGGGTGCGGCCCTGCTCGTCCGGGGGGACGGGGTGCAGCGCGTCGCTGGGCGGCGGGGCGCCCTCGGGCAGGGTGGTCCAGCTGCCGGCGCCGCGGCGGCTGAGCAGGTAGCCGTCGGCGCGCAGGGTCTCGTAGGCGGTGGCGACGGTGGTGCGGCTCAGCTCCAGGGCGCCGGCGAGTTCGCGCTCGGCGGGCAGCCGGGCGCCGACCGGCAGGCGGCCCTCGGTGACCAGCAGCCGGATCTGCCCGGCGAGGGTCCGGTAGGCGGGGCGGCGGGCGGTGGCCGGCTCGGGCAGCCGGGCGGCGGCGAGCAGCCGGGCGAGCGCGGGCGGGGTGACGGTGGTGTGCCAGTCGGCCAAGGCTGATCAGTCCACTTGCTCGAAATTGGCCCTGGAGTGGGCTCTATTGGCCTGACCATCATGGCAGTGCGGCCGTCGAGTCCGCCACCGCCGGGGCCGCCCGGGGTGCAGCACCACCCGCAGGAGCGCCCGATGGCCACCACGACCACGCCCACGACCACGTCCGAACCCGCCCCGGAGGCCGCCCGGCCCCCGCTCGCCGCCCGGGTGCTCGGCGACACCCACGCCCTGGGCCGCCGGATCCCGCAGCTCGCCGTCGGCCTCTACCTGTACGGCGCGAGCATGGCGCTGATGCTGCGCTCCGGCCTCGGCCTCGACCCGTGGGACGTCTTCCACCAGGGCCTGCAGCGCGTCGCAGGCCTCTCGGTGGGCACCTGGGTGACCATCTGCGGCGCCCTGGTCCTGCTGCTGTGGATCCCGATCCGCCAGCGCCCGGGCGTCGGCACCGTCGCCAACGTGCTGGTGCTGGGCGCCTCGATGGACCTCACGCTGCGGCTGGTCGACGGCCCGCACGGGCTGCCTGCCCGGATCGCGCTGATGGTTGCCGCGATCGTGCTCAACGGCCTGGCCACCGGCCTCTACATCGGTGCCCGCCTGGGCCCCGGCCCGCGCGACGGCCTGATGACCGGCCTGCACCGGCGCACCGGGCGTTCGCTGCGGCTGATCCGCACCGGCATCGAGGTGACGGTACTGGTCGCCGGCGTCCTGCTGGGCGGCACCGCCGGGGTCGGCACGGTCGCGTACGCACTGGCGATCGGCCCGCTGGTGCAGATCTTCCTGCCGTGGTGCACGGTGCCGGGACCCGGGCAAACGCCCCGGAAGGGGTGAACTTCCGGGCGCGGAGTTGCCGCGCGGCGTTGCCGCTCGTCGCGCGCCGGGGGTGGAACCTCGTAAGGTCGTCTCCGTGTTGGACGAGATGCGGATACGGGATCTTGGGGTCATCGACGACGCGGTGGTCGAACTCGCCCCCGGCTTCACCGCCGTGACCGGTGAGACCGGCGCCGGAAAGACCATGGTCGTGACCAGCCTCGGCCTGCTGCTCGGCGGCCGCGCCGACCCGGGCCTGGTGCGCAACGGGACCGGACGCGCCGTCGTCGAGGGCCGGCTGGAGCTGCCCCCCGGCTCCCCGGCGGCGATCCGCGCGGCCGAGGCCGGGGCCGAACTGGACGACGGCGCCCTGCTGATCAGCCGGACCGTCTCCGCCGAGGGCCGCTCCCGGGCGTACGTCGGCGGTCGGGCCGTCCCGGTCGGGCTGCTCACCGAACTCGGCGAGGAACTGATCGCCGTGCACGGCCAGACCGACCAGCAGCGGCTGCTGCGCCCGGCCCGCCAGCGCGGCGCGCTGGACCGGTACGCGGGCGAGGCGGTGGCCGAGCCGCTGGCCCGCTACCGGGAGACCTACCGGAGCCTGCGCGAGGTCTCGGCCACCCTGGAGGAGCTGACCACCCGGGCCCGTGAGCGCGCGCAGGAGGCCGATCTGCTGCGCTTCGGCCTGGACGAGATCGCCGCCGCCGAGCCGGTGGCCGGCGAGGACACGGAGCTGGCCGCCGAGGCCGAGCGGCTGGGCCACGCCGACGCGCTGTCCTCCGCCGCGACCCTCGCCCACGCCGCCCTGGCCGGCGACCCGACCGACCCGGAGGCACTGGACGCGGGCACCCTGCTCGCGCAGTCCCGCCGTGCCCTGGACGCCGTGCGCCACCACGACGAGCGCCTCGCCGGCCTCGCCGACCGTCTCAACGAGGTCGGCTACCTGCTCGCCGACGTGGCCGGCGACCTGGCCGGCTACGCGGACGACCTGGACGCCGACCCCGTGCGGCTCGCCGCCGTCGAGGACCGCCGGGCCGTCCTGGCCCAGCTGCTGCGCAAGTACGGCGGCCCGGAGAACTCCCTCGCCGAGGTGCTCGCCTGGGCCGAGGCCGGCTCCGCCCGGCTCGCCGAACTCGACGGCGACGACGACCGGATCGACCAGCTCGGCGCCCAGGAGACCGCGCTGCGAGCCGAGTTGGCCGAGCTGGCAGCCGAGGTGTCGGGCGCCCGGCAGGCCGCGGCCGGGCGTTTCGCCGACGCCGTCTCCGCCGAACTCGCCGAACTGGCGATGCCGCACGCCCGAGTGACCTTCTCGATCGCCCAGGTCGACGACCTGTCGGGGATCGAGGTCGACGGCCGCACCGTCGCCTACGGCCCGCACGGCGTGGACGAGGTCGAGGTGCTGCTCGCCCCGCACCCCGGCGCCCAGCCCCGCCCGATCGCCAAGGGCGCCTCCGGCGGCGAGCTGTCCCGCGTGATGCTCGCCGTCGAGGTGGTCTTCGCGGGCGCCGACCCCGTCCCCACCTACCTGTTCGACGAGGTGGACGCGGGCGTCGGCGGCAAGGCCGCGGTCGAGATCGGCCGCCGGCTGGCCAAACTGGCCGAATCCGCCCAGGTCGTGGTGGTCACCCACCTGCCGCAGGTCGCCGCCTTCGCGGACCGGCACCTGGTGGTGGAGAAGACCAACGACGGCACCGTGACCCGCAGCGGCGTCAAGGTGCTGAACGACGAGGAGCGGGTGCGCGAACTCTCCAGGATGCTGGCCGGCCTGGAGGACTCCGAGCTCGGCCGGGCCCACGCCGAGGAACTGCTGGCCGCCGCCCGGGCCCCGCGCCACCGCTAGGACACTTCGCGTCGAGCGCCCGGCTGGACCTGCTGCGACAGGCCCTGGCCGGGGCGTCCGACCCACCGACAGGGCCGGGTGGCCCTTGCGGACGGAAGGCGACGCGCCCCCGGTGGCGCCGACTGTCCAAGAGGGCCGCCGACCTGGCATGGTGGCGGCTGGACACTGGCTTTCCAGTCCCGAGCGCCGCCGACGGGCAACCCTCGCGAAGCGGCGCGCGAACCTGATCGAGTCGGATGCGAGAGAACGTGGACCATTCCGCCGCCCGGGCCGCCGCTGCCACCCCAGAACCGGGGCAGCTGCACGTGGTACTCGTCCTGGCCGCCAGCACCGGCGGTATCGGTGCCCACGTGCGCTCCCTGGCGCAGGGCCTCGTCGCGCACGGCGTGATCGTCACGGTGTGCGCCCCGGCCGGCACGGACGCGCTGTTCGGCTTCTCCCGCACCGGCGCCAGGTTCCATATCGTCGACATCACCCCCACCGCCGGCGCCCGCAGTGACGCCGCCGCGATCGGCGAGCTGCGCCGGGCCTTCACCGGCGCCGACGTGGTGCACGCGCACGGGCTGCGCGCCGGGCTGCTCGCCGACCTCGCCCTGCGCACCGCAGGCCGCTTCCCGGGCCTGCGCCCGGAGACCCCGCTGGTGGTCACCTCCCACCACGCGCTGCTGGCCACCGGTCTGGAGCGCCGCCTGCAGCGACTGATGGAGCGCCGGGTCGCGCGCGCTGCCGACCTCGTCCTCGGCGCCTCCTCCGACCTGGTCGCCCGGGCCCGCGAGCTGGGCGCCACCGACGCCCGGCTCGGCCCGGTGGCCGCCCCGCCGATGCCCGAGGGTCGGCTCGACCGGGCCGCGGCACGCGCCGCGCTGCTCGGCGACGGCCCGGACCGGCCGCTGGTGCTGGCGGTCGGCCGGCTCGTCCCGCAGAAGGCCTTCGGGCTGCTGCTGGACGCCACCCGCGAGCTGTCCGTGCTGGACCCGGAGCCGCTGCTGCTGCTCGCCGGGGACGGGCCGGAGGCGGCCGGGCTGCGCGAGCGGGTCGCCGCCGAGAAGCTGCCGGTGCGGCTGCTCGGCTTCCGCACCGACGTGCCCGACCTGCTGGCGGCCGCCGACGTGGTGGTGGTCGCCAGTCGTTGGGAGGCCCGCTCGCTGGTGGTGCAGGAGTCGATGCGGGCCGGCGTGCCGGTGGTCGCCACCGCCGTCGGCGGGATCCCCGAGCTGGTCGGCGACGCGGCCGTGCTGGTGCCGGCCGGCGACCCGGTCGCGATCGGCCGGGCGGTGCGCGGGCTGCTGGCCGACCCGGCGGGCCGCGAGCGGCTGGTGGCGGCCGGCCGGCAGCAGGCCGAGACCTGGCCGGACGAGGCCGCCACCGTCGCCCAGGTGCTCAGCACCTACGACGAGCTGGTCCAGCGGGACTAGAAGACTGATGAAGATGTTGAAAGCGCGCCCGGCTTGTACCAGTTCGACCTGATTGACATTTACCGGCAATCTGGGGTGAGTCGGGCGGCCAGAGCAAGATCTTCAAGAGGCTTCTAGGGCCTGTCCGGCCCCAGGCCGCCGGACCGCTAGACCGTCGCCTGTTCGACCCGCTCGGCCGCCAGGCCGTCCGGCTGGGCGGACAGGTAGGCGCCGCCGCAGGCGGTCAGCCGCAGTGCGGTGTCGATCAGCGGGACGTGGCTGAAGGCCTGCGGGAAGTTGCCGACCTGGCGCTTGAGCCGCGGGTCCCACTCCTCGGCGAGCAGGCCGAGGTCGTTGCGCAGCGCGAGCAGCCGGTCGAACAGCTCGCGTGCCTCCTGCACCCGGCCGATCATGGCGAGGTCGTCGGCCAGCCAGAACGAGCAGGCCAGGAAGGCGCCCTCGTGGCCGGAGAGGCCGTCGACGTTGTTGCCGCTCTCGTCGTGGGTCGGGTAGCGCAGCACGAAGCCGTCCTCGGTGGACAGCTCGCGCTGGATCGCCTCGATGGTGCCGATGACGCGCTTGTCGTCCGGCGGCAGGAAGCCGACCTGGGGGATGAGCAGCAGCGAGGCGTCCAGCTCCTTGCCGCCGTAGTACTGGGTGAAGGTGTTGCGCTCCGGGTCGTAGCCCTTCTCGCAGACGTCCCGGTGGATGGTCTCGCGCAGTTCGCGCCAGCGCTCCAGGTGGCCGTCGGAGGGGGCGTCCTCGGGGGTCTGCTCCAGCAGCTTGATCGTCCGGTCGACGGCGACCCAGGCCATCACCTTGGAGTGGACGAAGTGCCGGCGCGGGCCGCGGACCTCCCAGATGCCCTCGTCCGGCTCCTGCCAGTGGTCCTCCAGGTACTCGATCAGGCGCAGCTGGAGGTGGTGGGCGTGGTCGTTGCGGACCAGGCCGGTCATGTGGGCCAGGTGCAGGGCCTCGACGACCTCGCCGTAGACGTCCAACTGGAGCTGGCCGGCCGCGCCGTTGCCGACCCGGACGGGCTGCGAGCCCTCGTAGCCGGGCAGCCAGTCCAGTGAGGACTCGGTGAGCTCGCGCTCGCCGGCGATGCCGTACAT
Organism: Kitasatospora sp. NPDC056731; assembly: GCF_040687675.1. NCBI lineage: Bacteria > Bacillati > Actinomycetota > Actinomycetes > Kitasatosporales > Streptomycetaceae > Kitasatospora > Kitasatospora sp. NPDC056731. The sequence goes on along the minus strand of NZ_JBFBNR010000022.1, from coordinate 132,083 downwards.
GATCTGGAGGTTCTCCGGGTCGCCGGCGACGGCGCGCAGCAGCCACTCGCGCCAGGCCTTGGCCTCGTCGCGGTAGCCGGTGCGCAGCAGCGAGGAGAGGGTGATCGCGGCGTCGCGTAGCCAGGTGTAGCGGTAGTCCCAGTTGCGCTCACCGCCGATGTCCTCGGGCAGCGAGGTGGTGGGGGCGGCGACGATGCCGCCGGTGGGGGCGTAGGTGAGGCCCTTGAGGGTGATCAGGGAGCGGATCACGGCCTCGCGGTAGGGGCCCTGGTAGGTGCACTGGGCGGCCCACTCGTGCCAGAAGTCGGTGGTGGCGTCGAGCATCTCCTCGGCGTCCGGGGCCTTCGGCGCGTCCAAGTGGGAGGCCTGCCAGGTCAGCGCGAAGGCGATCCGCTCGCCGGCGGTGACGGTGAAGTCGGCGTAGGTGGTCAGGTCGCGGCCGTAGGTCTCGGACTCGCCGTCCAGCCACACCGAGTCGGGCCCGGCCACGGCGACGGTGCGGTGGCCGCCTCCGGCCTGCTCGACCCGGTGCACCCAGGGCACGATGCGCCCGTACGAGAAGCGCATCCGCACCGCGGAGCGCATCCGGACGGTGCCGGCCACGCCCTCGACGATCCGGATCACCTGGGGGACGGCGTCGCGGCCGGCCAGCGGGCGCGGCGGCATGAAGTCGATCACCCGGACGGTGCCGCCCTGGGTGTCCCACTCCTGTTCCAGGACCAGTGAGTCGCCCCGGTAGCGGCGGCGGTCGGCGGGCACCGCGGGGGCGGCCGCGGTGGGCGGCGGGACCCTCAGATCGGCGGTGTCGGTGAAGCGGGGGAGGCCGAGGGCGGGGGCGGCCGGGGTGGGGGGTGCCGCGGGGGTGGGGACTTCGGTCGCGACGGCTTCGGCCGGACCGATCCGCCAGAAGCCGTGTTCATCGGTGCCGAGCAGGCCGGCGAACACGGCCGGAGAGTCGAAGCGGGGCAGGCAGAGCCAGTCCACCGCCCCGTCCCTGCTGACCAGGGCAGCGGTCTGCATGTCCCCGATGAGTGCGTAGTCCTCGATACGGCCGGCCACGTGGATCTCCAGTTCGCAATGTGGTCACGACGCATCGGCGATCCGAGGGAGCGAGCGGTCTGCGGGGCCGGAGCCCACCCCGGGACGTCCGGCCCGCCGAAGGGTGGTGGCGGGCCTTGCTGGAGTGTCCGCGCGGGGCTCGGTCGAGCCCCTGGGGTGGGAGGGGAGGAGCTGGAATACGGGGAGGTCCGGTCGCGCATCGGGGACCGGGAGTGTCCTGACCTCCCACGCCCTCCGCGTGCTCGTGCTGTCGGCGATGCGTCCGTGCAGCTTACGACGGACGAAAGGGGCGAAGCACGCGGGCGCAGCCTCGTGTGGCGCCACAATTCGGCGGAAATGCCGTGCATCGCGAGGACGCCGGGCAGGATGGTCCGGACGGATCAGTTCCGCCTGGTCCCAGTGGAGGGGCTGTCATGGCCCGAACGGAGTGCTCCGAAGTGGCCCGGTCCGGCCGTGGTGCGACCGGTGTGACTGCTGCGCCGGATGATGCGCCGGTGGTGCGCCCCGCGCACGCCCCCCGGGGCGCCGCGAGCGGGCCGGAAGGCGTCCCGGTCGCGTCACTGATACCCTGGTATCCCGTGGACCGGTGGGATCAAACGCCCCGGACCAGCCGAATCGACGACCCCCCGAGTGCCGTGCACCGCACCGCCTCCCGTCGTTCGGCGAGTCGAGAGCATCCCGCCCACGTCACCTTCGACACGCGACCCACGGGAGCCCCCTCTTGGCACAGCCCCATTCCGGCAAGGCAGCGAACGGCCGCGCCGTGACGACCAAGCACCTCTTCGTCACCGGGGGTGTCGCCTCTTCGCTCGGCAAGGGCCTCACCGCCTCCAGCCTCGGCGCGCTCCTCAAGGCCCGCGGCCTGCGCGTCACGATGCAGAAGCTCGACCCGTACCTCAACGTGGACCCGGGCACCATGAACCCGTTCCAGCACGGTGAGGTCTTCGTCACGGACGACGGCGCCGAGACCGACCTGGACATCGGCCACTACGAGCGGTTCCTGGACACCAACCTGCACGGTTCGGCGAACGTCACCACCGGCCAGGTCTACTCCACCGTCATCGCCAAGGAGCGACGCGGCGAGTACCTGGGCGACACCGTCCAGGTCATCCCCCACATCACCAACGAGATCAAGTCCCGGATCCGCCGGATGGCGACCGAGGACGTCGACGTGGTGATCACCGAGGTCGGCGGGACCGTCGGCGACATCGAGTCGCTGCCGTTCCTGGAGGCCGTCCGCCAGGTCCGCCACGAGGTCGGCCGGGACAACGTGTTCTTCGTGCACGTCTCCCTGCTGCCGTACATCGGCCCCTCGGGCGAGCTGAAGACCAAGCCCACCCAGCACTCCGTCGCCGCGCTGCGCAACATCGGCATCCAGCCCGACGCGATCGTGCTGCGCGCCGACCGCGAGGTCCCGCAGGCCATCAAGCGCAAGATCTCGCTGATGTGCGACGTGGACGAGGAGGCCGTGGTGGCGGCGATCGACGCCAAGTCGATCTACGACATCCCCAAGGTCCTGCACGGCGAGGGCCTGGACGCCTACGTGGTGCGCCGGCTCGACCTGCCGTTCCGCGACGTGGACTGGACCACCTGGGACGACCTGCTGCGCCGCGTCCACGAGCCGCAGCACATCGTCAAGGTCGCGCTGGTCGGCAAGTACATCGACCTGCCCGACGCCTACCTGTCGGTGACCGAGGCGCTGCGCGCCGGCGGCTTCGCCAACAATGCCCGGGTCGAGATCAAGTGGGTGACCTCGGACGACTGCGAGACCCCCGAGGGCGCCCGGGCGCAGCTCGGCGACGTGGACGCGATCTGCATCCCCGGCGGCTTCGGCGACCGCGGCGTCAACGGCAAGGTCGGCGCCATCACCTTCGCCCGCGAGAACCGCGTCCCGCTGCTCGGCCTGTGCCTGGGTCTGCAGTGCGTGGTCATCGAGGCGGCCCGCAACCTGGCCGGCCTGCCCGAGGCCAACTCCACCGAGTTCGACGCCGCCGCCAAGCACCCGGTCGTCTCCACGATGGCCGAGCAGCTGGCCATCGTCGACGGCAAGGGCGACCTGGGCGGCACCATGCGCCTGGGCCTGTACCCGGCCAAGCTCGCCGAGGGCTCGATCGTCCGTGAGGTCTACGGCGGCGAGCAGTACGTCGAGGAGCGCCACCGCCACCGCTACGAGGTCAACAACGCCTACCGCGCGGACCTGGAGAAGACCGGCCTGCAGTTCTCCGGCCTCTCCCCGAAGGGCGACCTGGTCGAGTACGTCGAGTACCCGCGCGAGGTGCACCCGTACCTGGTGGCCACCCAGGCCCACCCGGAGCTGAAGTCCCGCCCGACCCGCCCGCACCCGCTGTTCGCGGGCCTGGTCAAGGCCGCCATCGAGATCAAGACCACCGCGGCCGAGTAAGTCGTCGGTCGTTCACCGGACGGCGGCCCCGCGATTCCCGCGGGGCCGCCGTCCGGCGTTAGATTGTGTCGCACTGACGAAAAGGGGAGAGCGATGGACGAGCAGCGCGACCAGGGGATCGCCGACGTGGCCGAGGAGTGGGAGGTCCGGGAGAGCCGGACGCCGTTCCAGGGCAAGGTCACCGGCGTGCGCAGCGAAGAGGTCCGGATGCCCGACGGCAGCTGGGCCCGCCGCGACTACCAGACCCACCCCGGCTCGGTCTCCGTGCTCGCCCTGGACGCCAAGCAGCGGGTGCTGGTCCTGCGGCAGTACCGCCACCCCGTCCGCCAGCGCCTGTGGGAGCTGCCCGCCGGCCTGCTCGACGTGCCCGGCGAGAACCCGTGGCACGCCGCGCAGCGCGAGCTGTACGAGGAGGCGCACTGCAAGGCCGACACCTGGCGCATCCTCGCCGACTACTACACCTCCCCCGGCGGCACCGACGAGGCGCTGCGGATGTTCCTCGCCACCGACCTCGCGGAGGCCGAGGGCGAGCGCTACGCGGCGCAGGGTGAGGAGCAGGAGATCGAGGTCGCCTGGGTGCCGGTGTCCGACCTGATCCGGCTGATCCACGCCGGGCGGCTGCACAACCCGACCCTGATCACCGGCACGCTCGCCGTGCACGCCGCGCTCACCGGACCGGACGGGCTGGACGGGCTGCGCCCGGCGGACTCGCCCTGGCCGGCCCGGCCCTTCGAGGGGTGAGCGAACGGCCCGTACGCCTCCTGAGCGCCCTGCTGTTGATCCGCGAGGGTGATTTACCGGTTCGTACGACCGGATGTCACCTCGGCTGAGCCGGACGGTCGAACTACGCTTCGCAGACAGGGCGCCCGTCCCGGGCCGCCTCCGCTGAGGCCGGATGACGTCGGGAGTGGCACGGGTGGCGAGGAAGACGGCGACGATGGACCCCGGCCCCGACGCGCCCGTCGGGGCCGTTCCGGGCCTCGACCGGCTGCCGGCCGGGCCCGCACTGTTCGTCGGGCGGCGCACCGAGCTGGCCGCGCTGCGGGCGGCCGCCGCGCGCCCGGCCACCGGCCGCAGCCCGGTGCTGGTGCTGGCCGGCCGCCCCGGCTCCGGCCGCACCACGCTGGCGGTCCGCTTCGCCCGCACCGCCGCCGCGGACCACCCCGACGGCGTGCTCTTCGCGCGCCTGTCCGCCCCCGACGGCGGCCGGGTGACGCCCGCCCGGGCCGCCCGGCTGCTGCTGGAGCAACTCGACCCCGAGGCCCCCGTGCCGCTGCCCGGCGCCACCGGGGACGGGCGGGACGAGCCCGCCTGCGTCGCGCTGCGCGAGGCGCTCGTGGGCCGCCGGGTGCTGCTGGTGCTGGACGACGTCCGGGACGCCGGGCAGCTGTGGCCGCTGCTCGCCGACGAACCCGGCTGCCTGGTGCTCGCCACCACCGCCGGGCCGCTCACCGGCATCGAGGACATCGACCCGGTGATCCTCGGCGGGCTCGACCGGCAGGCCTCCGGCGAACTGCTCGCCGACCTGGTCGGCGGCACCCGGATCTCCTGCGACCCGGTCGGCGGCGCCGACCTGGCCGAGGCCTGCGCGGCCCGGCCGGCCGCCCTGCGGCTGATGGCCGGGTGGCTGCGCGGCGACCCGAAGGCGGCCGTCACCGAGGCGGCGCGCGAGCTCACCCGGGTGGTGGGCGAGGAGTCGGCGCGCTCGGCGGCGCCGAAGGGGGAGGGGGAGAAGGCGGAGAAGCCCGTCCAGGGGCCGAAGACCGCCCAGGCGTCGACGCCCGGGAAGGCGGCGAAGCCGGTACCGGGGGCGGCGTCGGGGAAGGCCGCGAAGCCCGTACAGGGCACGGCGTCGGGGAAGGCTGCGAAGCCCGTACAAGGGCTGAAGGCTGCCCAGGCGTCCACGCCCGGGAAGGCCGGGAAGGCCGCGACGCCCTCGCCGTCGGGGGAGAAGCCGGCCGAGGGCCCGGCGCCGGAGCCCGCCGCCGCCGAGACGGCCGGGGAGCAAGCGGCCTGGGTGAAGCCCGGCCCGGAGCCGGCCGAGCCGGTGCCCGTCCCCGACAGCGACCCGCTGATCGGCGCGTTCACCCTGCTGTACGGCACCCTCCCGGCCGCCCAGGCGCGGATGCTGCGCACTCTCACCCTGGCCCCGGCGCAGACCGCCGACCCGCGCACCGCCTCCGCCCTGGTCGGCTGCCCGGCACCGGAGGCGGCTGTGACGCTCGCCGCACTGGCCGAACGGGAGCTGCTCGGCCAGGAGGCGCCGGCCGCCGACGGCAGCCCGCGCTACCGGGTGCCCGGCCGTCTCTACCCGAGGCTGGTCCGGCTGCGCGAGCAGGAGGACCGGCCCGCCGAGACCGAGCTCGCCCGGGCCCGGCTGCTGGAGCGGCTGGTCCGGCTCACCGAGTCGGCCCGCGCCCTGCTGGACCCGGCGGGTGGCCCCGGGCCGGACCCGCTGCCCGCCGCCCTGCGGCTGGGCTCGGCGGCGCACGCCCGGGAGTGGCTGCTCGGCGAGCGGGACCTGCTGCTCGGGGCGGTGGCCGACGCGATCGGCCAGGGCGACCTGGACGGCTCGGCGGGCCGGCTGGTCACCGCGCTGCTGCGGACCCTGCCGCTCACCGGCGCCGCCCCCGCCGACCTCTACCGGCTGCACGAACTGGTGCTGACCGTCGCCGAGCGGCACGGCCGACCCCGCCGGGCCTCGGCCGCGCTGCTCAACCTGGGCGACCTGCAGGCCGCCGCGGGCCGCTGGGAGCAGGCCGTCGCGCACTACCGGGCCGCCCTGGAGCACGCCCGCACGGCCGGGGACGAACCGCTCTGCGCCCGGGCCCTGGAGGGCGCCGCCGGCTGCCACCGCGCGCTCGGCGACGCGGTGCGCGCCGCCGACTGGTACGGGCGGGCGCTCGGCCTGCGGCAGTCGATGGGGGAGCCCGCCGCCGAGGCCCGGCTGCTCGCCCGGGTGGCCGAGGCGCACACCGCACAGCGCCGTTTCGACGAGGCGGACCGCGAGTACCGGGCCGCGCTGGCGGTGCTGCGCAGGCTCGGCGACGAGCGCGGCCGGGAGGCCGTCGGGGCCGCCCTCGCGGACCTGCGGGAACGCGTCGACGCCGGGTGGTGAGGGGTATTTCGGAGGTATTGTCGAAGATACCCGGTTAACACACCTTTGGTGGGAAGATCGCAAGGGAAGCCTACGAACCTGCCAATGTGTTCGGCAGATTTATTCACTTTGGAAGGCTGACACGCCGACTGGGCTTCATTACACTCGAACTCAGTCGCGCAGCGATCCCCGCCCCGGGCTGCCCCGGAGGCTTCCCCACGTGCGCGTCGCCCGCCGGTCTTCTCCGGTAGGGACCCCCATGGCAAGAGGACGTGTTTAGCCGTGAAGGTCGGCATCCCCCGCGAGGTCAAGAACCACGAGTACCGCGTGGCCATCACGCCCGCCGGCGTGCATGAGCTGGTCCGCAACGGACACTCGGTCTACATCGAGGACAACGCCGGTGTCGGCTCCTCGATCCCCAACGAGGAGTACGTGGCCGCCGGCGCCACCATCCTCCCCACCGCCGACGAGGTGTGGGCCACGGCCGACCTGCTGCTGAAGGTCAAGGAGCCCATCGCCTCCGAGTACCACCGGCTGCGCAAGGGCCAGACCCTCTTCACGTACCTGCACCTGGCGGCCGACCGTGCCGGTACCGACGCGCTGATCGCCTCGGGCACCACCGCCATCGCGTACGAGACCGTGCAGCTCGGCAACGGCGCGCTGCCGCTGCTCGCCCCGATGTCCGAGGTCGCGGGCCGTCTCGCCCCGCAGGTCGGCTCGTACCACCTGATGCGCCCGGCCGGCGGCCGCGGCGTGCTGCCCGGCGGCGTGCCCGGCACCCACCCGGCCAAGGCCGTCGTCATCGGCGGTGGCGTCTCCGGCTGGCACGCGGCCACCATCGCCATCGGCATGGGCTACGACGTGACCCTGCTCGACCGCGACATCAACAAGCTGCGCGAGGCCGACCGCATCTTCGGCACGAAGATCAAGGCCATCGTCTCCAACACCTTCGAGCTGGAGAAGGCCGTCATCGAGGCCGACCTGGTCATCGGCGCGGTGCTGATCCCGGGCGCCAAGGCCCCGAAGCTCGTCACCAACGAGCTGGTCTCCCGCATGAAGCCGGGCTCCGTGCTCGTCGACATCGCCATCGACCAGGGCGGCTGCTTCGAGGACTCGCACGCCACCACGCACGCCGAGCCGACCTTCCAGGTCCACAACTCGGTCTTCTACTGCGTGGCCAACATGCCGGGCGCCGTCCCGAACACCTCCACCTACGCGCTGACCAACGCGACGATGCCGTACGTCGTCGAGCTGGCCAACCGCGGTTGGAAGGAGGCGCTGCGCCGTGACCCGGCGCTCGCCAAGGGCCTGAACGTGCACGAGGGCCAGATCACCTTCCCGGCCGTGGCCGAGGCCTTCGGCCTGGAGTCGGTCTCGCTGGAGAGCGTGCTCGCCTGATCCGGTGATCCAGTGATCTGGTGATCCAGCGATCCGCTGATCTGGCGATCCAGTGATCCGGTAGGCCGCCCGGCGGTCGTTCGCCCCCGACCCGATCCCCTCGGGCCGGGGGCTTCGCCGTGCCCGTGAACGGGTGGTTGAGCGGGCGGGTCGCTCTGTCGTCAATTTCTGTCGGTCGTGTCACCCCACCGCAGAAACGTTAGGGTCAACGGCCTACTCATCCCTTGACATCGGCCCGCCCGATAGTCGACACATCCGGCCCACTACCGTGGATTGTGTTGCTGCGAACGCCTTGAACGGCCTAGAGTCGCAAACCGTCGGCATGCTGCCACGCTGACGAATCGACATAGAGTCCTGGATGCCCAAGGAGGTAAGACGACTTGTGAATGAGTCGACATTTGCTCCCGGGGGTGGTCAGCCAGGACTGGCGGAGCGCACCGCCGGCCAGCCGAGTGAGGAGCCCGGGGCCCGGCAGCCCTCCGTGGGCTCGGCCGAGGTCGGCTCGGTCGCACTCCGTACCTTCGAAGCACGCCAGAACACAGCGCAGGTGACCACGGTGACCGATCACGACGCCGACTTGGCGGCCTACGGCCTGGCCTACGGCGAGTTCGCCTACGGTGCCTACGACGACCCGGACGCCGAGTACGAGCCGGACCCGGAGTACGCCGCCACGCTGGCCCCCGACGCCGCGCGCCAGCGCCGCGAGCGGGTCGGCCCGACCGGCCGCCCGCTGCCGTACTTCCCGATCCCCGCCCCGGTCGCCGAGCACGGCCCCGCGCAGATCATCGCCATGTGCAACCAGAAGGGCGGCGTCGGCAAGACCACGTCGACCATCAACCTGGGCGCCGCGCTGGCCGAGTACGGCCGCCGGGTGCTGCTCGTCGACTTCGACCCGCAGGGCGCGCTCTCGGTCGGCCTCGGCGTCAACCCGATGGAGCTCGACGTCACCGTCTACAACCTGCTCATGGAGCGGGGCCTGACGGCCGATGAAGTGCTGCTCAAGACGGCCGTGCCGGGCATGGACCTGCTGCCGTCCAACATCGACCTCTCCGCCGCCGAGGTGCAGCTGGTCAGCGAGGTGGCCCGGGAGTCCGCGCTGGCCCGCGCGCTGAAGCCGCTGCTGCCCGACTACGACTTCGTCATCATCGACTGCCAGCCCTCGCTGGGCCTGCTGACGGTCAATGCGCTGACCGCCGCTCACAGCGTCATCGTCCCGCTGGAGTGCGAGTTCTTCGCGCTGCGCGGCGTCGCACTGCTGACCGAGACCATCGAGAAGGTGTGCGAGCGGCTCAACCCCGAGCTGCGCCTGGACGGAATCCTCGCGACCATGTACGACTCGCGCACCGTGCACAGCCGCGAGGTGCTGGCGCGCGTCGTCGAGGCGTTCGGCGAGCACGTCTTCCACACCGTCATCGGGCGGACCGTGCGCTTCCCGGAGACCACCGTCGCCGGCGAGCCCATCACCACGTACGCGACCAACTCGGTCGGTGCCGCCGCCTACCGCCAGCTCGCCAGGGAGGTGCTCGACCGGTGCCGCCCCGCCGAGTGAGTCTCCCGGGGGCCGACGAGCTGTTCCGGACCACCGGCGGGATGGCGCTGTCGCCCTCCCTCGCGCCGCGTCCGGCCGCCGAGGCAGCCAGAGCGGAGACCGCGCGGACCGTCCACGGCACGGACGGCGCCGAAGGCGCCGAGGACGCCCAGCGCACCGGCGAGGCCGGGCGGCAGCCGTCCCAGGACCAGCAGTCGGCCGCCGGCGCACCGGCGGGCGCCCAGCCGCCCGCCCAGCGCTCCGCCTCGTCAGCCGGGCCCCAGGGCGCCGTGCCGGCCGGTCGCCAGCACCCCGGTGCCGCCGAGGAGCAGGCCGGCGGCACCGGGCGCGCCCGGCCGCGCGGCCGCGCGCCGCGCCGCCCCAGCGGGCGCGAGCGGCACGACGAGAAGATCACCGTGTACGTGTCCGCCGAGGAGCTCATGGACCTGGAGCACGCCCGGCTGGTGCTGCGCGGTGAGCACGGCCTGGCCGTGGACCGCGGGCGGATCGTCCGGGAGGCCATCGCGGTCGTCCTGGCGGACCTGGAGCAGCGCGGTGAGGCCTCCATCCTGGTCCGGCGGTTGCGCGGCCGCTAGGCCCCTTCCTGGGCGTCGGCAGTGCCTCTGGTGCTGCCGGTGCGGTGCCTCCGGTGCGGCGGTCCCGGTGTGGCATCCCCGGCGCGGCATCCCTGGTGTGGCGTGTCGGCGTCCTGCGGTGTCGACGGCGTGTCGACGGCCCCGGGGGCGGGGCGGGCGGTCGGGCCGGGTGAAGATGGACCGTCATGCCGAGCACCGCCGAACCACCCACCACCGCCGTGAACGCGACCGAGGAACAGCCGCGGGGCGGTTTCCGGGTGCGGCTGGACAACTTCGAAGGCCCCTTCGACCTGCTGCTCAGCCTGATCGCGAAGCACAAGCTCGACGTCACCGAAGTGGCGCTGGCCACCGTCACCGACGAGTTCATGGCACACATCCGGGCGATGGGCCCGGACTGGGACCTGGACGCGGCGACCGAGTTCCTGGTCGTCGCCGCGACCCTGCTCGACCTCAAGGCCGCCCGGCTGCTGCCCGCCGCCGAGGTCGAGGACGAGGAGGACCTGGCGCTGCTGGAGGCCCGCGACCTGCTGTTCGCCCGGTTGCTGCAGTACCGGGCGTACAAGCGGGCGGCGGCTCTCTTCGGCGAGCGCTGGGCCGCCGAGCTGGCCCGACGCCCGCGCACCGTCGGGCTGGAGCCCCGGCATGCCGGGCTGCTGCCCGAGGTGGTCATCACCATCGGCCCGGAGCGGCTCGCGGAGCTGGCGGCCAGGGCCATGGAACCCAAGCCGAAGCCCGTCGTGTACGTCGACCACATCCACAGCCCGCCGGTCAGTGTGCGTGAGCAGGCCGGGCTGGTGGTCGGGCTGCTCACCGAGCTCGGCGAGGCGTCGTTCCAGCGGCTGGTCGCGGACGCGCCGGACGAGCTGGTGGTCGTCGCCCGTTTCCTGGCGCTGCTGGAGCTGTACCGGGAACGGGTGCTGGCCTTCGAGCAGCCGGAGGCGCTGGGCGAACTGCTGGTGCGCTGGGTGGCGGAGGCGGACCGGGGCGCGGTCGAGGTGACGGACGAGTTCGACCGGCCGGTGGGCGCGCGGGAGCGGGAGGAGAGTCGATGAGCGGTGGGAGCGGGAGCCCGAGTGGGGGCGGTGGGGGCGGTGGGGGCGGCGGGCGGCCGGTGCGGCGCCCGCTCGGGCTGCCGGGGCGGCCGCGGGCCGGGGAGTGGCTGGAGCCGGCCTTCGAGCTGCTGCCGGAGCCGGTGGCAGGGCCGGTGAAGCCGGTGGCGGCGTCCGTGGGTGTCTCGTCGGAGGGCGAGGCCCGGGTCGTACACCAGAAGTCGGCCCCGTCGACTTCCGGCGTCGCTGATCTGGTCGGCGTCGCCGATCCGGCCGAGGATGCTGATCGGGCCGAGGGTGCTGATTCGGCCGAGGGCGAGGAGGTGGCCGGGGCCGGACTGAAGGCCGAGCTGGAGGCGATCCTGATGGTCGTCGACGAGCCGGCCGGGGAGGAGCGGCTGGCCGGCGTGCTGGAGCGGCCCCGGGCGCAGGTGGCCGCGACGCTGCGCGAACTGGCCGCCGAATACACCGCCCAGGGCCGCGGATTCGACCTGCGGCTGGTCGCCGGCGGGTGGCGGTTCTACAGCCGGGACACCTGCGCTCCGGCCGTCGACCGCTTCCTGCTGGACGGCCAGCAGGCCCGGCTCACGCAGGCCGCACTGGAGACCCTGGCGGTCGTCTCCTACCGGCAGCCGGTGTCCAGATCGAGGGTTTCCGCCGTCCGCGGTGTGAACTGTGACGGCGTGATGCGTACCCTGGTACAGCGAGGACTGGTGGAAGAGGCCGGATCCGAGCCCGAAACAGGTGCGATCCTGTATCGGACGACGAACTACTTCCTGGAACGGATGGGGCTCCGCGGCCTGGACGAGCTGCCGGAGCTTGCTCCCTTCCTGCCCGAGGTCGACGACGTGGAAGCGGAGTCCCTGGAGGGCACGATGATCGCGGAGGCGGTCGCCGCCGCTGCCGTGAAGGCCGTGGACGGCAGTGGCGAGGCCGGTCGGGCTGCGCCTGATCGGTAGGGGGCGGTGAGGTCGGCCGAAACGACCGCACATCCCAGACGGTAACGACGTACGGACACTTTGATGCGTAGCAGTGGCAACGGCAGGAACGGCAGCGGCGGCGGCAGCGGTCGCAGCGGACAGGGCGGGGGCCGGGGCGGCGGCTCCTACGGCGGCAGCGGCAGCGGCCGCAGCGGCTCGGGCTCCGGCTCGGGCTCCGGCTCGGGCTCCGGCTCGCGCGGGGGTTCGTACGGCGGTGGGTCCGGCTCGGGCTCGCGCGGCGGCTCGTACGGCGGTGGCAGCGGTGCCGGTTCGCGTGGCGGCTCGGGCTCGGGCTCGGGTTCGCGTGGGGGTTCGTACGGCGGTGGGTCCGGCTCGGGTTCGCGCGGAGGCTCGTACGGCGGCGGCAGCGGTGCCGGTTCGCGCGGTGGCTCCGGCTCGGGCTCCGGCTCGTACGGGCGGGACAGCCGCCGGGACGACCGGCGCGACGACAACCGGTACCCGGACCGCCCGCTGCGGCCCGAGGAGCGGCGCTACGACCGCCCCGAGTACGGCGGCGGCCCCAACGCCACCCCCGCCCGCGGCGGCTTCTCCGGGCGTCGTCCCAGCCCGGCCCCGCGCCCGCGCCGTGAGGGCCAGGGCGCCCCGGGCGACCCGCGCCGCCAGCCGCAGCGCTCGCGCGAGCTGCAGGCCAAGATCGAGGACGCCGTCCTCGCCCGGCACGACAAGCCGGCCGTCAAGCTGCCCAAGACCTTCGGCGAGCCCGAGGGCGAGCGCCTGCAGAAGGTGCTGGCCCGGGCGGGCATCGGCAGCCGCCGCGCCTGCGAGGAGCTGATCGAGCAGGGCCGGGTCCAGGTCAACGGCAAGCTCGTCACGGAGCAGGGCAAGCGGGTCGACCCGCAGAACGACGAGATCAAGGTGGACGGCCTGACCGTCGCCACCCAGTCGTACCTGTTCTTCGCGCTCAACAAGCCGGCCGGCGTGGTCTCCACCATGGAGGACCCGGACGGGCGCCAGTGCCTCGGCGACTACGTGACCAACCGGGAGACCCGGCTGTTCCACGTCGGCCGTCTGGACACCGAGACCGAGGGCATCATCCTGCTCACCAACCACGGCGAGCTGGCCCACCGTCTCACCCACCCCCGGTACGGCGTGACCAAGACCTACCTGGCCGCCATCCAGGGCCCGATCCCGCGCGACCTGGGCAAGCAGCTGGCGCAGGGCATCGAGCTGGAGGACGGCTTCGCGCGCGCCGACAGCTTCAAGGTGATCTCCAACGTCGGCAAGAACTACCTGGTCGAGGTGACCCTGCACGAGGGTCGCAAGCACATCGTCCGCCGGATGCTGTCCGAGGCCGGCTTCCCGGTCGAGAAGCTGGTGCGCACGCACTTCGGCCCGATCGCGCTGGGCGACCAGAAGTCGGGCTGGCTGCGCCGTCTGACCAACCCCGAGGTCGGTCAGCTGATGCGCGAGGTCGGTCTGTAGACCGGTCGGTATATTTCTGTAGACCGGTCGGTATATTCCGTTCGGGCTATATAGACCGGTCGGTATATTCCCGCCGGAGTCTGTAGACCGGTCGGTATATTCGGGCTTCTGTCGAGGGCCTCCCCGTCGAAAGGCGGGGAGGCCCTCGGTCGTCCGGTGGGGGTGGGCGGGGTGCGAGGCGGGCCGCAACCCCTGGTCACGGCCTTGTCAGTGCCATGATCTGTGGCAGAGGATTGCCACCGGACCACCACCCGCCCAGTGGCGGGACTGCGCCAAGGCCGGCGCCGGTGGGGGGCGAACGGGGGAGACGGCGTCGTGTCGGATGCACCACTCAGCGCACTGGGACTGGCCGAGCCGGACGGACAGGTCTACGCGGCGCTGGTGGCCAATCCGCAGTCCACCGCGGAGGAACTGGCCGAGGGCTGCGGCCTGACGCTCCAGCAGAGCGTGCGCGCCCTGGACCGCCTGGCGCAGCAGGGCATGGCGACCCGGGCGCCGGTGGACCGGCAGCGCTACCTGCCGGTCGCCCCCGACGTCGCGATCGGCACCCTGATCGGCCACCGCGAGTCCGAACTGCGGCACGCCCGGGCCGAGATGCACCGCCTGATGGACGCCTTCCGGGAGGCCTCCCGGTACACCGATCCGGCGCACTCGGTGGAGGTGCTGACCGGTGGCGAGGCGATCGCGCAGCGGCTGGAGCACATCACCGAGACCAGCCAGTACCAGGTCCGCGGCTTCGACCGCCCGCCGTACATCCAGGATCCGGTGACCCCGATCCCGTTGCAGCGGCGGCGGTTGCGGGAGGGCCTGCGGCTGCGGACCGTCTACGACCGGGACGCGGTGGCCTGGCCGGGCCGGCTGGAGCGGAACATCCTGGCCGGGGTCGCGGACGGCGAGGAGGCCCGGGTCCGGCCGTCGCTGCCGATGAAGATGATCATTTCGGACGACCGGATGGCGATCATCCCGATCAGCGTGGGCGACAGCGTCCTCGACGCCGCGTACGTCATCCACCCCTCCGCGCTGCTCCAGGCGCTGGACACGCTGTTCGAGGCGGAGTGGGAGCGCGCCGTCCAGTTGCAGGCCGCGATCGGCACCGGGGACGCGACGCTGGAGCCGGAGGCCGACCACCGCAAGCTGCTGGGCCTGCTGGCGGCCGGCCTCACCGACGAGTCGATCGCCCGGTCGCTGGGCTGGAGCGCCCGCACCACGCAGCGCCGGTTGCAGAGCCTGATGCGCTCGCTGGGCGCCACCACCCGCTTCCAGGCCGGTATGGCGGCCCGGGAGCGGGGCTGGTTGTGAGCTGGCTGACCGGCTGGTTGTGACCGGGGCTGGTTGTGCACCGGGCCGGGTGGGCCGTCGGGGTCGGCCGTCGGGGGTGGGCCGTCGGGGGTTGGGCGTCAGCTCCAGGGGGTGAGGGTGGCCCAGCGGCCGTCCGGGCCGCGTTCGACCTTCAGCAGGCCCTTGACGGCGGAGCGGTTGAGCCGTCCGTAGACGTGCGGGAACAGCAGGCCGGGGGTCGCCCCGGGCGGCGGTGCGCCGTGCGGGGCCTCCCACTTGACCATCGGTTCCACCTGTGACTCCTCGATCAGCAGCGCCATCAGCGGGTCGGGAGTGTCGGCGAAGAAGGCGTTGGCCACCGCGAGCGCCGTCTGTTCGTCCGCCGAGCAGTGGATGAACCCGTCGGTGAGCAGCGACGCGGTGGTGTACGGCCGACCGGGGTCGGACAGCCAGTCGTCCAGGGGTGCGAGGTGGAGGATCATGTTCCTGTTCTACCCGGTTTGGTCCTGAGCGGTCGTCACGAGCGGACCGGTGTTCAGGCGGCGGCGGAGGAGGCCAGGCTCCTCAGAGCCCGGCGACCTTGGCGGTGGCGGAGACCTCGTAGACGAGCGTGACCGTCCGACGGGCGCCGGGCCCGAGCGGGACGTCCCAGCGGAGGATGCCCTCGGCGTCGAAGGCGTCCGGCGACGGGGAGCACTCCTCCTTGCGCAGCCGCACCTCCACCGCCGACACCTCGGAGACCGGCACCCGCTCGCGGACCGCGACGACCTGCTCGTCCCGCTCCTCCGGGCCGGAGAAGCGGGAGAGGTGCAGCCGCACCGTCCGGGTGGTCGTCTGGCGGCCGGTGAGCCCGGCGGTGGCCTGGCGCTCCTCGGCCTCGCGGACCACCCGGTAGCCGTCCGAACTGCCGAACGCCAGCTCGGCGTCGGCCCCGGCGGCGGTGAAGCCCAGCTCGCCCCGACCGGTGAAGCCGCTGCCGCGGACCAGTTCGACCGGACCCGCCAGCAGCGGGTGCCCGGCCGCGTTGCGGAACCGGACCACCTGGGTCACCAGCGGGGACAGCTCCGGCGCGCACGCGTACTCGCTGCTCGCCTGCCCGGTGAAGGCGCCGAGCGGCACCCGGTGCGCCTGGCCGTCGGAGGGCACGGTGGCCGGGGCGGGCGCGGGCAGCACCCGGACCTCCCCGCCGTCGTCCACCCCCGGCACCCCGGCGGCCGGGCCGAGCGCGCTGATCGCCTCCTCGCGCAGCTCCACCTCGACCGTGCGGCGCTCCTCCGCGGTGCGCTCGCGCAGCATCAGGACGTCCTCGGCGACGGCGGGCGGGTCGGTGGCGAGGGCCGAGCGGGCGGTGGAGAAGGTGAGCCGGACGCCGGTCCAGTCCTCGCCGGTGCGCTGCCAGACCACCGCCTCCGACTCCAGCCGCAGGCTCCCGCCGTCCAGGGTGGCCCGGTACGAGGGGCGCCAGAGGGCGCACGGCACCAGGTGGGTGACGGCCAGCCCGCTCGGGCCGGGCTGCGCCGCCTCGACGGTGAGCTCCAGGTGGGCGACCAGTTCGGCCGGTTCCTCCTCGGCCTGGTCGAGGGCGATCAGGGCCTGCGAGCGCTCCTGGTCCAGGCGGCGCAGCCGGGAGTGGGTGGTCCGCAGCTCCTCGCCGTGGCGCTCGCGTTCGGCGTCCACCCGGTCCAGTTCGCGGGCCCAGCGGGTGCGTTCGAGCTCGCCGATCCCGGCGCCCTCGCCGATCTCGCGCAGCAGGTCGGCGGAGAGCTGGGCGAGCAGCGCCAGCCGGGCCTCCAGGCGGGCGCGGGCCTGGTCGGCGAGGCGGCTCGCGGTCTCCAGCTCGTGCAGCCGGTGGCGCAGCCGGGAGTCCTCCGGGCCGGGCGGCAGCGGGGCGCGCGGGATCCAGTCGCGGACGATCCGGGCGTCCAGCACGCGGGTGCCGGGGGCGGTGGTCTCGGCGCGCAGGGTGCGGTCGACGGCGAGCGCGGTGAGCGGGCCCAGGCGCAGCCGCTGGACGCCCGCGGCGAGGTCGACGGTGGCGGTGCGTTCGACCTGGCCGCGGTCCTCCAGGCAGGTGACGGCGGTGACGGGGAGGGGGATGGTCGTTCCGGTCATCGTTCAGTTCCTCCGGTTTCCACCGACGATGGCCTTTCCGGCCGGGATCTTGATCTGGTAGCCGCCGTCCAGCTCGGTGCGGCCGCCGGGCGGCAGCTCGACCCGCCAGAGCCGGGTGCTGGGCGGGCAGTCCGGCGTGGAGACCGCCGGGGCCTGCCAGTCGGCCCGCTCCTCGATCCGGATCTCGGCGTCGGAGGTGACCGGCACGCGCTCGCGGACCTCCACGGTGACGGTGCGGCCGAGCCGGTTCGCCAGCTGGACGTGCACCCGGTGGTCGAGCACGGTGCTGCTGCTCAGCATGCCCGCGGTGGACTCGTGCAGCTCGGTGCGGCGCGCCACCTCGATGCTCTCGGTGACCCCGATGCCCAGGCTCCGCAGCCCGCCCGGGGCGAGGGTGGGCAGGGCGGCGGTGAGCAGGAACTCGTCGTCGACGGTGACCTCGACCGGGCCGGCCAGCACGGCGCGGTCGGTCCGGTTGGCGAGCACCAGGGTGGCGTACACCTTCTCCTCGACGGCGGGGACGGTGACGTACTCCGGGCGGACGGACACCGGGATCTCGTCGATCGTGACGGTGTGCCAGGTGCCGTCGGACGGGATGTCGGCGGGGGCGGTGGAGTCGAAGCGGTGGTCGAAGGAGCCCGCCGACTCGCGGGGCGGGACGGCGTGCCGGGGGAGCGCCAGGTGGCGTACCCGCTCGCCGCCGGTGCCGCCCGGGATCATCGCCGCCGGCCCGTAGTGGTCGGCCTGGTCGGCTTGCTCGGCCTGGGGGCGCAGGGTGCCGCGGTGGGTGGCGGGTGCGTCGGGGCCGGCCAGGACGAGGCCGGGGTAGTCGAGCAGGGAGGCGTCCGGGGCGAAGCCGGTGCCGGGGGCCTCGGTGCCGCCGCCGCTTCGGCGGGAGCGGCGGGCGAGCGGGTACAGGTCCGGCGGGGGTGCGCCGCCCGGTGCCACGGGGGCGGGCGGCGGCGCGGAGGCCTGGGGCATCGAGGCTTGGTACATCGAGGCTTGCGGCAGGGGGGCTTGGGGCATCGGGGCGGCGGCGGGCGCACCACCGTATCCGGCGAAGCCGCCCGGGGCGGGCGGGGGTGCTGGGACGGGTTCGTCGATGTCCAGGGTGCCGCCGCGCCCGGCGGGGGCGGCCAGCCGGGCGGCGTCGGCCACGAGGCCGGCGTCGGCAGGCCGGGGACCGGCGGGCCGGGCGCCGCCGAGGCGGTTGAGCCGGGCGGCGGATCCGTACGGGCCGGGGGCCGAGGCGGCGAGCGGGGCCTTGTGGCGCGGGGTCGGGCGGGCTCCGGCGCCGGCGTCGTCGTAGCCGGTGAAGAGGTCGGCCAGGCCGGCCGGGGGCTCGCGCCAGCCGGACGGCGGCGGGGCGGGCTGGCTGCGGCCGATCCGCAGCGAGCGGAGCCGGGGCAGGTCGGTGCGGCGGTCGAGGTCGGCGGTGGAGAGGGCGAGCCGGACGCCGGTCCAGTCCTCGCCGGTCTGCTGGGCGACGGAGGCGCGCAGGACGAGCCGGCCGGTGTCGGCGCCGTGGCGGTAGGAGAGGCGGTAGGCGGGCACCCAGCGGGCGGCGGGGACGCCGTACTCCAGCTCGATGTCGAGCCGGGCGGGGGGCTCCTCGGGTTCCGGGGCGGGTTCCGGGGCGGGCTGTGCGGTGAGTGCCGAGGCCGGTGCGGTGGTGAGGGTGAGCAGGACGGTGGCGGCGGTCCCGACCGGGTGGGCGGGGCCGGCGGTGGACGCGCGGTCCAGTCGGTCGGCGGCCAACTCGCGCTCGTGGTCAGCGAGTTCAACCTCCCGGGTGAGCTCCTCGGCGCGCTGCTGGAGCCGGGTCAGGCGCTCGTCGACGAAGTCGGCCAGCTCCAGCCAGGCGTCGGCGGGCGTCCGCCGCAGCGGCTCCTCGCGCCGTCGCTGCGGCGGTACGGCGCGCAGGGCGGAGGTCTCGGCGATCGCGGTCAGGACCAGTCGGCGGCGCTCGTTGAGTGCGCCCTGGCGCTCCATGGCCTCGTCCAACTCGCGGCGGAGCCGTGGGAGTTCGGCCGGCTCGTGGAACTCGGCGAGCAGCTCCAGCCGGGCCTCGGTGACCGCCGTCCCGCTCGGGCCGTCGAGCACCCGGGCGCGCAGCGAGCGGCCGTCCAGGGAGGAGGGCAGGCCGGTCAGCCGCAGCCGGCCGTCGGCCGGGAGCGGGACGCTGGCCCGGCGGCGGCACACCGCGCCCTCGGCGTAGACCACGACGGAGTCCAGGACCGACGGGTGGGCGGGGACGGCGGGGGGCTTCGGGGGCCCGGCCTCGCTGACGTGTCGGGCCTCGCCGTTCTGCTGATCGTCGCCGCTGTGCTGATCGTCCATGCGCAACCCCTTCGTTCGCGTGCCGTGTTCCGCGTGTCGCCCGCGCCGTGCCCGGGCGGCCAGTCTGCCCCGCTTCGGTGCGGGCGTCGCCGGATTTCGCGGGGTGCGGCGTGTGTGCCCGTCGGCGGGTCTGGCGGGTCTGGCGCGTTCGTGGTGCCTGTGGTGCCCGCCGTGCCCGGCGTGCGTCCGCATGGTGTGGGACGGGGGCGGGGCCGCCGTGGTTGCCCAACGGGTGGGCGGTGGGGGCGTGGGTGGGGCGGATGCGAGAGGATGGGGCGCGGGTGCTCCCGGCCCGTGCCGGGGCGCCGACCGGACCGAGAACCGCGAAGTCCCGCGAGGCCGGGCAACCCGGGAGACCCAGCACACGAAGCTCAGAACGCGAAGCCCAGAACGCGAAGCCCGAGAATTCGAGAAGGAGCGCGACCCGCCATGCGCACTGCCGTCGTCGTCGGTACCGGACTGATCGGCACCTCCGCCGCGCTCGCCCTGGCCGGCCGCGGGCTGACCGTCCATCTGGAGGACGCCGACCCGGACGCCGCCCGGACCGCCGCCTCCCTCGGCGCCGGCATCACCGAGCCGGCCGACGGCCCGGTCGACCTGGCGATCATCGCCGTGCCGCCCGCCCTCGTCGGCAAGGTGCTCGCCGACTGCCAGCGCCGCAACCTGGCCCGCTGGTACACCGACGTCGCCAGCGTCAAGGCCGGCCCGCGCATCGAGGTCGCCGCGCTCGGCTGCGACACCGTCCACTACATCGGCAGCCACCCGATGGCCGGCCGCGAGCGCTCCGGCCCGCTGGCCGCCCGCGCCGACCTGTTCGAGGGCCGCCCCTGGGTGCTCACCCCCACCGACGACACCGACACGGAAACCCTCAACGCCGCCCTGGAACTGGTCGCGCTCTGCGGTGCGATGCCGATCGTGATGGACGCGGCCGCGCACGACCGGGCCGTCGCCCTGGTCTCGCACGCCCCGCAGCTGGTGTCCTCGCTGGTCGCCGCCCGGCTGGAGCACGCCGACGAGACCGCCATAAGGCTCTCCGGGCAGGGCGTTCGGGACGTCACCAGGATCGCCGCCTCCAACCCCGGCATGTGGGTCGACATCCTCTCCGCCAACGCCGGCGCGGTCGCCGACATCCTGGAGGAGGTCGCCTCCGACCTCGGGGAGACCGTCACCGCGCTGCGCGCCCTGGACGCCCCCGAGGAGGGCGAGCGCCGGGCGGGCGCGGCCGGGATCGAGGCGGTCATGCGGCGCGGCAACACCGGCCAGGCCCGCATCCCCGGCAAGCACGGCGCGCCGCCCACCCGGTACGAGACGGTGGCCGTGGTGCTCGGTGACCAGCCCGGCGAGCTGGGCCGGCTGTTCGGCGAGGTCGGCGCGGCCGGGGTCAACATCGAGGACGTCATCATCGAGCACTCGACCGGCCAGCAGGTGGGCTTCGTCCAGCTGTCGGTGGCGCCAGGGGCGGTCAAGCCGCTCACGGTGGCGCTGCGGGCGAGCGGGTGGAGCGTCCGGGACTGATCGGGCTGCGGGGGCCGGTCGGCTTCCGGGACTTCGGGTGAGGGGTTCGGCCGAGCGGTTCGGTTGAGGGCTTCGGGTGAGGGGTTCGGTTGAGGGGGGAGCAGGGGTGATCATCGAGTTGCCGCTGGGCGAGACCCGGCACGGGTCCTACGGCCGGCCGGTGGACCTGGGGAACGAGCGGTTCCTGCGGGCGGTGGTGGGTGGGGACTTCCGGATCCACCACCGCAGCGTCGAAGCGCTGGTCGAACTGCCCCGGCCGACGCCGCCGGACCCGGAGCCCGCCGAGCCGGAGCCGACCTGCAGCCTGCTGGTGCGGGCGGTCCACGCCGCCTTCGCGGAGCACCTGCCGCTCAGCCTGTCGCCGGACGTGCTCTGGTACGCGGTGGTGCACGAGGTGGCCGTGCACGCGCGGATGTACGCGCCGAGGTACCGGGCGCTGTTCGGCGGCGCCGAGGGGCGCCGGGAAGCGATCGTGGTCCGCGACGACACCCTGGCGGCGCCCGGGCCGGACTGGTCGCGGTCGATCCGGCTGGTGCGGGAGCCGCTGGCGGCGGCGGTCGGGGCCGAGCTGGTGGAGCTGTTCCAGCCGGCGTTCTCGACGACCACGGCCGACGACGCCTCCTGCGCGCTGGTGGCGCTGATGGACGTGGTCAGCCCCTACTACGCCTTCCGCTGGGAGACCCGCTGCGGCATCCCGCGGATCCGGCTGGAGGGCACGGCCGAGGACTGGGCGCTGCTGGTGGCGCGGGTCGCCGGGCTGGCGGAGCGCTTCGACTGGCTGGCGCCGTGGTTCGCCGAACTGCGCCCGGTGCTCGACGAGATCGCGGCGACCGCGGCGGGCGGGGCGGTCGACGACGAGTTCTGGCGCTCGCTCTTCAAGTGGCGGTCGATGTCCGGCGGCCCACGGGTGACCGGCTGGCTCACCGCCTTCCTCGCGCACACCCAGACCCCCGACGGGCCACGGCTGCGCCAGTCCTTCGGCTGGCGGGAGGCGGACGCCAACCCGTACCACCGGGACTCCTTTGCGGTGAACGACTTCCCCTCGCACGTCTCCAAGGTGCCGTTCGTCTGGGACCTCCTCGGCCGCGAGATCCCGATGGCCTTCACCGCCGGCATCCTCGGCATCGAGTGGGACGGGGAGTACCTGCGGCCCCGGCTGGGCAACGCCGTCCTGCAGGTCCTGGGCCCCGACCAGGGCTGACACCGGCGCTGACACCGGCGCTGACACCGGCGCTGATACCGGGGCCGAGGGGGGCTGGCAGGGGGCTGGTACTGGGCTGATCGGGTGGCGGAGTGGGTAGGGCGGCGGTCCATTAACCTTGAGGGAGACAATCCCCTGCCGTCTGCCTCCCCAGGCCCCGGCTTTCACGCCCAGAGAGAGGTTCGGCCCCGTGGACACTGCCGACCGAGCGCACGCCCCGGTCGTCGTCGCGATCGACGGACCCTCCGGTTCGGGCAAGTCGACCGTCTCGCGGGCGGTGGCGGCCCGGCTGGGCCTGAGCTTCCTGGACACCGGCGCCATGTACCGGGCGATGACCTGGTGGATGCTGGCCAACGACGTCGACGTGGCCGACCCGGAGGCGGTGGCCGTCGCGTGCGGCAAGCCGGTGATCGTGTCGGGCACGGACGCGGACGGTCCCACCATCACGGTGGACGGCCAGGACGTCTCCGGACCGATCCGCGGCCCCGAGGTGACGGCGCAGGTCAGCGCCGTTTCCGCGGTGCCGGCGGTGCGGTCCCGGCTGGTGGAGCTGCAGCGCGGCTGCGCCGAGGTCGCCGAGCGCGGCATCGTCGCCGAGGGCCGGGACATGGGGACGGTGGTGTTCCCGAACGCCACCGTCAAGGTGTTCCTGACCGCCTCCGAGCAGGCCCGGGCCGAGCGCCGGGCGGCCGAGCTGCGCGCCAAGGGCGTCGACGAGGCGACCATCACCGCGATGGCCGCCGACCTCGCCCGCCGGGACGCCGCCGACTCCTCCCGGAAGACGGCCCCGCTGGCCCAGGCCGCGGACGCCGTCCTGGTGGACACCAGCGAGCTCACCCTGGAGCAGGTGATCGACCGGATCGCCGCGCTGGTGGAGGAGCGGGCCGGGATGTCGTCGGTCTGAATGGACGGACAGGTCCGAACGAACGGACAGGTCTGGACGGCCGGGCCGGTCTGAGGACCGGATCGGCCGGAATGATCGGGTCGGCCCGACGGCCACAATGGCCTGGACGACCGGAATGGTCTGAACAACCGGAATGGCCGGAACGGCCGAATGAGCTGCGGTGCCGCCGAGGTGCCGCGGAGACAACCATCGCGCTGCCCCGAGCGGGGCAGGTACGCACGGCGCGCCCCTGGGAAGGGCCGCGCCGGGAAACGGAACAGACGAACATGACCGCAGAGCACTCCGACACCGGCCACGGTGAACTGGACGCCGCCGACTACGCCGAGTTCATGGCCATCGCCGCCGAGGAAGGCTTCGACGTCGACGGCGTGGACGGCTTCGACGGCGCCGAGCACGTACCGCTGCCGGTGCTGGCCGTCGTCGGCCGCCCGAACGTCGGCAAGTCGACCCTGGTGAACCGCATCATCGGCCGCCGTGAGGCCGTCGTCGAGGACAAGCCGGGCGTCACCCGCGACCGGGTCACCTACGAGGCCAGCTGGAACGGCCGCCGCTTCAAGGTCGTCGACACCGGCGGCTGGGAGATCGACG
This sequence comes from Kitasatospora sp. NPDC056731, assembly GCF_040687675.1. Lineage (NCBI taxonomy): Bacteria > Bacillati > Actinomycetota > Actinomycetes > Kitasatosporales > Streptomycetaceae > Kitasatospora > Kitasatospora sp. NPDC056731. The sequence continues at coordinate 108,594 of NZ_JBFBNR010000022.1, read as the reverse complement.
TCCTCGGCCTCGACGCGATGGTGGCCGCGCAGGCCGAGCTCGGCATCGAGCAGGCCGACGCGGTGCTGTTCGTGGTCGACGCCACCGTCGGCGCCACCGACACCGACGAAGCCCTGATCAAGCTCATCCGCCGGGCCGGCAAGCCGACCGTGCTGTGCGCCAACAAGGTCGACGGCCCGTCCACCGAGGCCGAGGCCGCCTACCTGTGGTCGCTGGGCCTGGGCGAGCCGCACCCCGTCTCCGCGCTGCACGGCCGCGGCTCGGGCGACCTGCTCGACGCCGTCATGGACGCGCTGCCCGAGGCCCCGCCGCAGACCTTCGGCGACGCCGCCCCCGGCGGCCCGCGTCGCATCGCGCTGATCGGCCGCCCGAACGTCGGCAAGTCCAGCCTGCTGAACAAGGTCGCCGGCGAGGAGCGGGTGGTCGTCAACGAGCTGGCCGGCACCACCCGCGACCCGGTCGACGAGATGATCGAACTCGCTGGCAAGACCTGGAAGTTCGTCGACACCGCCGGCATCCGCCGCCGGGTCCACCTGACCGCCGGCTCCGACTTCTACGCCTCGCTGCGCACCTCCGCCGCGCTGGAGAAGGCCGAGGTCGCGGTCGTCCTGGTCGACGCCAGCGAGACCCTCGCCGAGCAGGACACCCGGATCATCTCGATGGCCGTCGAGGCCGGGCGCGCCGTCGTCATCGCCTACAACAAGTGGGACCAGATGGACGAGGAGCGCCGCTTCTACCTGGAGCGCGAGATCGAGCGCGACCTCGTCCAGGTGCAGTGGGCCCCCCGGGTCAACGTCTCGGCCAAGACCGGCCGGCACATGGAGAGGCTCGTCCCGGCGATCGAGACCGCGCTGGAGGGCTGGGAGACCCGTATCCCGACCGCGCGGCTGAACGCCTTCCTCGGCGAGCTGGTGGCCGCCCACCCGCACCCGATCCGCGGTGGCAAGCAGCCGCGCGTCCTGTTCGGCACCCAGGCGGGCATCCGTCCGCCGCGGTTCGTGCTGTTCGCCTCGGGTTTCCTGGAGGCCGGCTACCGGCGCTTCATCGAGCGCCGGCTGCGTGAGGAGTTCGGCTTCGTCGGGACGCCGATCTCGATCTCGGTGCGGGTCCGGGAGAAGCGCAAGCGGAAGTAGGACGTCGTGACCCACCGGCAGTAGTCGGTGGGTGCCGGCAGCAGGTGTGGGCGAGGGCCCCGTCACGGTGGTGGCGGGGCCCTCGTCGTGTGTACGGGGCCGTGCGGGGTCGTGCGGGTCGTGTGAGTGGTGCGCAGGCGGGCGGTTCAGTGGTGGTCGCCGTTGCGGCCCGGGGGGAGGGAGAGCATCTGGCGGTGGCGTCCGCCGGTGGGCGCGGCGGTGGCGACGCCGGTGGCGGTGCCCATCGCCGGGGCGGGGGCCGGGGGCGGCGCGGGCATCGAGTGCGGGATCGGGCCGAGGTAGCCGGCGGCCACCCAGCCCTGGCCGTTGGTGAACTGGGGCGGCGGGGGCGGGGTGTGCTGAGGGGCGGTGGCCGCCGGGGCGGCCTGGCCGAAGCCGTCGCTGGTCGGGGCGGCGGGCTCGGAGTGGGGGTGCGGCTGAGGCTGAGGGGCGCTGTGGCCGGTGTGGCCCATCGCGCTGTGGTGGGTGTGGCCGGTGGTGCTGTGGTGGGTTTGGCCGGTGTGGCCAGTGTGGCTGGTGGCGCCATGGCCGGAGTGGCCGGTGGCGTGCCCTGCGGAGTGGCCGTGCTGCTGGTTCGGCATGAACTGCGGCAGGCCGGGCGGCTGCCCCCCGTAGCTGTGGAAGGCCTGGTGCTGGGGCGGGTACGGGCGCGGTTCGCCGAGCACCGGGTAGCCGTCGCGGACCGCGAAGCCGGTGAACTTCAGGTCCTCCTCGCCCGAGCGGTCGCCCGGGAGCGCGCGGAACAGCCGCCGGTACTCGGAGTACAGCTCGTCGTAGATCGGCGTCGTCGAGTGCGGGTGCTCCGCGTCGTACGACGGGCGCATGCCGGGGATCGAGCGGGGGGCGGTGGTGGACCGGCCGGGGGACGCGGAGACGTCGTAGCTGTACACACAGGGGCCAACGAGTGAGGGGTCATGGGGATGCGGGGTGCCGGGGACCGGCCGGAAGGCGGCTTGTGCTGAGGGAGAGGCCGCCTTCCGGCGGGTGCTCCGGAGGGTGCGGAGCCGGGGCGCGGAGCCCGGGCGTGGAGCCCGGGTGCCGACGGGTCGGGCGCGGTTGGGGCTGGGGGCTGAGGGGCTCAGGTGCCGGCGAGGGGGAGGGAGGCGGCGACCACCTGGCCCAGTGCCACCGCCCGCTCCAGCGCCTGGCGGAGCAGGTCCTCGCGCGGCTGACGGCCCACCATCCCGGCCGGGACGGCGTACATGGTGACCTCGGAGAGCTGACTCGCGGCCATCCGCCAGGCGTCGGTGACCTGGAGCGGCTGGTGCGCCTGCCACCAGCCGGTGCTGCCGCCGGCGGCAGCGGGCTGCAGGATCGCGTGCAGCTTGCCCATCGCCACCAGGACCGACCAGCCGCCCAGTTGGTCCGGGGTCTCGTCGAGGTCGGTGATGGCCTGGAAGCCGGCGTCCTGGAGCAGGTCGAGGAACTCGTCCTCGCCCGAGGTGCTGCCGGGGCGCCCGACCGGGCCGGTCGGCTCGACGACCAGCGAGGCGTGCCCGACCTTGCCGTGCAGCACCAGTCCGCAGGTGATGCCGAGGATGGCGGCCTGGCCCGGCGCGCTGGGCTGGGCGGTGGGGGCGGTCGCCGGGGTCGGCGCGGGAATGGGCACCAGCGGGTGCGCGGGCGCGGCCGGGGCGCCGGTCTGGGCCTGGCTGATGCTGCGGACGGCGCCGACCAACTGCTCCTCGGCCACCGGCACCACCTGGGACGGGATGCAGCGGGCGTGGGCGAAGGCGAGTACGGCGGTCTCCTCGCCGACGAACAGGACGGTGCTGGTGGGCTCCGCGTGGGTGTCGCCGGAGGTGCGGCAGGAGGTGCATTCGTAGCTGTCGGGTGCGCGGTCGCCGCCGAGGAGGCGGTCCGCCTCGTCGTCGCCGATCTCGGACCGGACCTCGTCGCTGACGTCGAGCATGCGCGGCACAGGTTCTCCTCTGGTGGGTGCGGTTGGCGGTCGGGGGCGGATACGGGGAGGTCGCCATGACCAACGGGCCCTTGTGTCAGGCGTCACGGGTGGTCCACGAGGCTGACGGGAATTGCCTCTGATCCGACCGCGCCGCGTGTTCTCGTGGTCGCAATGTGTCGATGTCGGTGGCAGGCCTGCCGGAATGAAACAGTGAGGTGAGTCACGCCACCGTGATGTTTGATCTACGAATCGACGGCTAAAACGGGCATTTCGGGCAAGATTGTGCGGGTACTACCGCCGGTAACCCTTGGCTGAGCTGGGCAGACCGGTGGAGTTTTGGTTTCCCCGCCGACCGGCTCGTAGCTTCATTGGCGGCGCAACGAGCGCCACCCGGGTTCACCCCCGACGCACCGCCCCTCCGGCTCCCCGCCGGATGCGGCAGGTGCCCGCCGACGCGATCGCTCGAAAAGGTCGCCGGTGAGCGGCTGGGTGGCCGGGGCGGCAAGCGGCACGTCCGACACGTGCACGGTCGCCCGACGGACGCGGCAAGTGAACGCGGCCCTCTCCAGGGCCTGGTTCCGCATGCCCGCCCGGGGCTTTCGAGAGGAACCCCATGACCTTCCGTCACGAGACCGCCGCTGCCACCACCTCCACGGCCACCAAGCGCAACCGCGTCCGGATGGCTGTCGTGGCGGGCGCCGCTGTCGCGGCCCTGCCGGTGGCCGGCCTCGTCACGGCCACCTCGGCCTCCGCCGCCTCCGTCTCCACCTGGGACTCCGTCGCCCAGTGCGAGAGCGGCGGCAACTGGGCCATCAACACCGGCAACGGTTTCTACGGCGGACTGCAGTTCACCTCCAGCACCTGGGCCGCCTTCGGCGGCACCGCCTACGCCTCGCAGGCCAACCAGGCCACCAAGGCGCAGCAGATCGCCGTCGCCGAGAAGGTCCTCGCCTCGCAGGGCCCGGGCGCCTGGCCCGTGTGCTCCGTCAAGGCCGGCCTGACCAAGGGCGGCACCCCGGCCGCCGTCGACACCTCGGCCGGTTCGACCGCCAGCTCGACTGCCGGTTCGACCGCCGCCAAGCCGGCTGCCCCGGCCGCCAAGCCGGCGCAGACCCAGGCTCCGAAGGCCGCCGCTGCGCCGAAGGCCGATGTCGCGCCGAAGGCCGCTGCCCCGAAGGCCGCCGCTGCGCCGAAGGCTGACGTCGCGCCGAAGGCCGCGCCGAAGAACGACGCCGCCGAGGGCGCCAAGGGCCGGACCAGCTCGAACGACGCCAAGCCGGCCAAGGGCGACAGCTACACCGTCAAGTCCGGTGACACCCTGAGCTCGATCGCCGCCGCGCAGGGCCTGGACTGGCACGACCTGTACAAGAACAACGCCAAGGTCATCGGTGGCAACCCCGACCTGATCCTCCCGGGCCAGACCCTGAGCACCTGAGCACCTGAGCACCTGGGCCTCTGGGCAACTGAGTGTCTGAGCGTTTGACACCGGCTCTCCGGGGTCTGTCGCCTGATGTCGGCTGTCCGACGTCCCCGGCCTGAGGTCGGTTCAGCGGGCCTCCCGGCCCCGGCGGTGTGTTGACACCACGGCCGCTTCTCCGCTGCGCGGGGGAGCGGCCGTTGGCGTTTCCGGTGCTTCCGGTGTTCCCGGCGTTTCTGGCGTGTTCGGCGCGTTCGGAGTGTCGTTGGGGAGGGCCGTGAGGCGACCAGCCTAGGGTCGGCTGCTGTGCCACCTCCCTGTGACGAGCGTATGTGTCGGGTCGTGCTTCGACTGGGCATCGCCGTGGTGCTGCTGGCGGGGGTGGCGGCGATCCCCTGGGAGCGGGCCGGTGCGACGGTCCGGGTCGCGGACGTCGTGTGGGACGGCCTCGCCGAGTGCGAGAGCGGCGGCGACTGGCAGGCCGACACCGGCAACGGCTACTACGGCGGCCTGCAGATCTGGCTGCCCACCTGGGAGGTCGCCGGCGGCTTGCGCTTCGCCGACCGGCCGGACCACGCGAGCCGCCGGGAGCAGACGACCGTCGGCGAGGAGATCCTCCGACGGCAGGGCTGGGAGGCGTGGCCGGACTGCGCGCGGGAGCTGGGGCTGATCGGCGGATCGCCGACTCCCGGTGGCGGTCCGACCTCCGGCGGCAGCCCGACCCCCGGTAGCGGTTCGGCCCCCGGTGGCGATCCGGGCTCCGGAAGTGGCCCGGGCTCCCGAGGCCGGCCGGGTTTCTGAGGCCGGCCGGGCTTCGGCCGTGGCGGTGCGGGAGGATGGTGAGGTGATCCAGGGCGAACTGTTCGGTGACCTGCCCGGTGCCGTCCCGGGCGGCCGGTCGGGGTCCGCTGCCGCGCGCGGGCGCGCCGAGCCCGCCCCCGGTGCCGTCCTCCTCCCCGGCTGGCTGGACGCCGATGCCCAACTGCGTCTGGTGGCCGCCTGCCGGGAGTGGGCCCGCCCACCGGCCGGCCTGCACGCGGTGCGGATGCCCACCGGCGGGATGATGTCCGTACGGATGGTCAGCCTCGGATGGCACTGGTATCCGTACGGTTATCGGAGGGACGCGGAGGACGGCACGCCCGTCAAGCCGTTCCCGCCCGAACTCGACCGCCTCGCCCGCCGGGCCGTCGCCGACGCCTACGGGAGGGACGCCCGGCAGATCGCCGGCGCCGCGTCGTACGAACCCGACATCGCGATCGTCAACCACTACCCGCACGGCGCGAAGATGGGCCTCCACCAGGACCGCGACGAGCGGACCGACGCGCCCGTGGTCTCACTCTCGCTCGGCGACGCCTGTGTGTTCCGGCTCGGGAACACCGAGACCCGGACCCGCCCGTGGACCGATCTGGAACTGCGCAGCGGTGACCTGCTGGTGTTCGGCGGCCCGGCCCGGTTCGCGTACCACGGCGTGGTGCGCACGCTGCCCGGCACGGCGGATCCGGCGCTGGGTCTGGTCGGTCGGCTCAACATCACCGTGCGGCAGTCGGGGCTGGCGGCGGGGGAGACGGGGGAGACCTGAGTCCGGGTGGGCGTTCGTCCGTCCGCCTGGTGACCGCTCTTCCGCTCTTCCCCTCCTGCTCGCTTACTCGTTCGAGTGAATCGGCTCCTTCGGCCCGGTGAGCGGGAATGACCCCGGTCGCCGGAGAATTCCAGTGGGTTGGAGAATTCGATCAGGACGGGCGCCGGAGCCGGGCGGAAGACCTCCGCCGGGGCCGTGGGCCTGGAGAGGAAGCGCACGCATGGGTACCCCCGTCGACGACCTTGTCGACCTGCTCGACCTGGAGCAGATCGAACTGAACATCTTCCGCGGGCGCAGCCCCGAGGAGGCGCTGCAGCGGACGTTCGGCGGCCAGGTCGCCGGGCAGGCGCTGGTCGCGGCCGGGCGCACGGTGGACGGCGACCGCCCGGTCCACTCGCTGCACGCCTACTTCCTGCGCCCCGGGGTGCCCGGCGTGCCGATCGTCTACCAGGTCGACCGGATCCGCGACGGCCGCTCCTTCACCACGCGCCGGGTGCTCGCCATCCAGGGCGGCCGGTCGATCTTCGCCCTCACCGCCGACTTCCACCGCCCCGAAGAGGGCGGCATCGAGCACCAGCACCCCATACCGGACGTCCCCGCGCCCGAGGACCTGCCCAGCGCGCTGGAGGAGGTCGGTTCCCGGCTCGGCGAACTCCCCCCGTTCATCAGCCGCCGCCAGCCCTTCGACATCCGCTACGTCGACCGGCTGCGCTGGACGAAGGAGGAGCTGGCCGGGGTCGAGGCGCGCAGCGGCGTCTGGCTGCGGACGGACGGCCCGCTGCCGGACGACCCGCTGATCCACGTCTGTGCCCTCACCTACGCCAGCGACATGACGCTGCTCGACGCCGTCCGCGCCCCCGTCGAGCCGCTCTGGGGCACCCGGCACTTCGACATGGCCTCGCTCGACCACGCGATGTGGTTCCACCGCCCGTTCCGTACGGACGACTGGCTGCTGTACCAGCAGGAGTCCCCGATCGCCCACGGCGGGCGCGGCCTCGCGCGCGGGCAGATCTTCGACCGGAGCGGGCGGCTGGTGGTGTCGGTGGTGCAGGAGGGGCTGTTCCGGCCGCTGGGCGCCGGCAGCTGACGGGGGTGGGCGTCGTGTCCGTGGTGTTGCCGTCGTGACGCCGTGTTGCCGCCCTGTGGCCGCCCTGTGGCGGTTCCGGCGGGCGGGAATGATCCGTCCGGGTGCGCGGCGTTGTGGTGGGTGACCGAGGTGGACGGCCCGAACAGCGGGCCGCCCGAGGACCGCAGTGGGAGGGTGTACCGATGACGGCGACGGCCGCGGAGGACTGGAAGCACTGGAGTGACGGCCGGGCGGCGTCGGTGAGCGCGCCACACGGCCAGCTCGCACTCACCGGCACGCACTGGTTGGAGCCCGGACCCGTCGAGGTCGTCGGCCTGCCCGGGCGCTGGTGGGCCGACGCCGAGGGCGTCCGGGTCCGGGCGGCGGCCGCGGACGGCATCACCGTCGGCGGCGCCGACGGGCCGGTCGACGGCGAGGCGCTGCTCCGTCCCGACACCGATCCGGCCGCCGACACCGCCACCCTCGGCGACGTCCTGCTCGTCCCGATCGAGCGTGAGGGCGAGCTCGCCCTGCGGGTCTTCGACCCGGCTGCGCCGCGCCGGACGGCCTTCGCGGGCATCTCCGCCTACCCGTACTCGCCGGAGTGGGCCGTCCCCGCCGTCTTCACCCCGTTCGAGGAGGACGGCGCCCAGTCCGTGCTCGTCCCCAACGCGGACGGCAAGGAGCGCCCGCTCGCCGTCACCGGGCAGATCACCTTCACCGTCGCCGGCGAGCACCGCGCACTGACCGTCAGCCGCTCCGGCGACCGCCTCACCGGCGTCATCGCGGACGCGACCAGCGGCATCGGCACCTACCGCTTCCGCTTCATCACCCTCCCCGCCCCGGACGCGGACGGCCGCACCGTCCTCGACCTCAACCGGGCCTACCTGCCGCCGTGCGCCTTCGCCGACCACTTCATCTGCCCGTTCCCGCCGCCGGGCAACCGGCTCGACTTCGCGGTGGAGGCAGGGGAGAAGCAGGTCCTGACCAGGTAGGACGGGCCGCTGCCCGGCCCCGGTGCGGGGAGCGGGGAGGCCGGGGCGGACCATGGAGGGTTGTGTCGACCAATCATCCTGCCAATCCCGCCCCGGCGTCCGATCCCGCCCCGACGGCTGCCCCTGCCTCGGCGCCTGCCCCTGTTCCGGCGGAGGAGCCGCCCTCCGACGTCTCCGCTCCGTCGGCCGGAACCGAGACCCTCCCCTGGTACCGGCGGGCCTTCGCCGACCTCAGCCCACTGCGCGACCACCCCGACTACCGCCGGGTCTGGTTCGGGCAGGCGGTCTCCTCCATAGGCCAGCAGATGACGGCCGTCGCCGTCTCCGTCCAGGTCTACGACGAGACCGGCTCCGCCTTCGCGACCGGCCTGGTCGGCCTCTTCTCCTTCTTCCCGATCGTCGCCTTCGGCCTGTACGGCGGCGCGATCGCCGACACCGTCGACCGGCGCAAGCTCGGCCTGATCGGTTCGGCCGGGCTCGCCGCCGTCTCCGCCGTCCTCGCCGTGCAGGCACTGGCCGGCCTCGGCCAGGTCGCCGTCCTCTACGCCGCCGTCGCCGCCCAGGCCGGCTTCTTCGCCCTCAGCTCACCCGCCCGCTCCGCGATGATCCCCCGGCTGGTCCCCAGCCACCAGCTCCCCGCGGCGAACGCGCTGAACACCGTCAGCATGAACCTCGGCCTCACCGTCGGACCCATGCTCGGCGGCGTCCTCATCGGCGCCTACGGCACCCAAGCCGCCTACCTGGTCGACACCGTCGCCTTCGCCGGCACCCTCTACGCGATGTGGCGCCTGCCCGCCATGCGCCCGCTCGGCGACCGCAAGGGCCGCGCCTCCGTCCTCGACGGCCTCCGCTTCCTGCGCGAGCAGCCCAACCTGCGCACCAGCTTCCTCGCCGACCTGGCCGCGATGATCTTCGGCATGCCGCGCGCCCTCTTCCCCGCCATCGCGGTCACCTTCTACGGCGGCGACGCCCGCACCGTCGGCCTCCTGGTCGCCGCCCCCGCCGTCGGCGCCCTCACCGGAGCCCTCTTCTCCGGCTGGGTCGGCCGCATCCACCGCCAGGGCGTCGCCGTCCTCGTCGCCGTCGCCGCCTGGGGCCTCGCCATCGCCGCCTTCGGCGCCCTCCACAACCTCTGGCTCGGCCTCCTCCTGCTCGCGGTCGCCGGCTGCGCCGACACCGTCAGCATGATCTTCCGCAACACGATGATGCAGGTCGCCGCCCCCGACGAGATGCGCGGACGCCTCCAGGGCATCTTCATCGTCGTCGTCGCCGGCGGCCCCCGCCTCGGCGACTTCGAGTCCGGCGCCGTCGCCGCCCTCACCAACCCCGCCACCTCCGTGATCACCGGCGGCCTCGCCTGCGTCGCCGCCGTCGTCCTCCTCGCCGCCCGCCGCCCCGCCTTCCTCACCTACGACGCCCGCCACCCCACCCCCTGACCCGCCCCGCCCCCCAAACCTGGCAGCGAGCACCCCCCGACGTGCTGTATTGTTTTCCACGTCGCCGGGACAACCGGAGACAAGGTCGAGAAGCCCACAGCAAAGCCCCCCAGGCCCCGCTGCAGGCACCGAGACCACGGGACGTGGCGCAGCTTGGTAGCGCACTTGACTGGGGGTCAAGGGGTCGCAGGTTCAAATCCTGTCGTCCCGACTGTGAAGTCGGTTGTGAGAGCGGGTACTTGGGAAGCCAAGCACCCGCTCTCAGTCGTTTCTGGGGGTCGTGTGGTCGCAGGGTGGTCGCGTCCGTTTCTCTGACCTGGCGGTTTGTGGCCGGGGTGAGTCCAGGGTGATCGCGACTACTGGCGCAGTGTCAGTTGATCTCGCGTGGAAGGTCTGCCCAGTCGAGCGCGTCGGCGAGAGCAGCGACGGCTTCTCGGGCGGCCTGGGGGAGCAGGTGGCCGTAGATGTTGACGGTGGTGGCCAGGGTGGAGTGCCGCAGGGTCTTGGAGACGACGGCGAGCGGCACCTGGGAGCTGATCATGATGGTGGCGGCGGTGTGGCGCAGGTCGTGAAGGCCGATCTTGGGCAGGCCGATCTCGGCTGAGCGTTGGCGCAGGGTGTGCAGGAGCCGTTCGGGGCTGACGGGCTTGCCGTCCGGGCGGGTGAAGACCATGCCGTTCAGGCGGGGCTGGTCGGGATGCATGCCGCGATGGCGGGTGGCCTGGCGGCGCAGTGCGGCCGTGACGCGGGGGGAGAGGCTGACCCAGTTGCGGCTGGCGCGGGTCTTGGGTGCTTGCAGGTGCAGGCGGGCGTTGTTGATCGATGCGAGGGTCCAGCGTACGAACAGGACGCGCTGGCGAAAGTGGACTTCGGGCCAGTGCAGACCGAGGACCTCGCCGCGGCGCATTCCGGTGCCGAGGATGACCTCGAAGATGTCGGCGTAGACGTCGTTGTAGGTCTCGGCGTTGTGGTGGAGGAAGGCGGATGCCTGCTGCGGTGTCCAGCATCGGCGCTCGGGTGCGGCGGGACGCTTGAGCGCGGCGTTGCGGGCGGGGTTGCGGGCCAGCAGGTCGGCGCTGACGGCGGCGTTCATGGCGCTGGAGAGGATGGTGCAGCAGCGGTGGACGGTGGGGCGTCCGCGGTCGGCGGCCAGCTGTTTGCGGGACCAGGTGGTGACGTGTCGGTCGCGTAGGGCGTTCAGGGGCAGGGGGCCGAAGGCGGGTATGAGGTCGTGGTGGACGTGGCGGTGGTAGCCGGCGTAGGTGGTGGCCTTGAGGACGTCCTGCTTGGAGAGCAGCCACTCGGTCAGGTACTCGGCGACGGTCAGGGTCTCGTCCAGTGCGATGCCGGTGCGCTCTGCCGCCAGAAATCGCTGCAAGGCGGTCAGAGCCGCGTTCTCGTCGGAGAAGCCGCTGCGGCGGCGGGTCTCGCGCTTGCCGGAGGTGCTGGGCAGGTCGACGGCGTAGGCCCAACGGCCGTGTTCGGACTGGGTGTTCAGCATTGGGCAGCGGGCGCCGTACTGGCGTCCGGCGGCGTCGCGGCAGCCGCAGCGCCGGTAGACGCGTCCGCGCTGGGGATCGGGCAGGCTCACGGGAATCGACTCCTTGTGTGATCGGACTGCCGCAAGCATCACGCCGTGGCGCCCTGGCGCGGCAGGGAGCGGATCATGGCGCGGAGGAAGCGAACTTTGCGACCACCTGTGCCCGTGAGCTGCGGCGATCCCCTTGGAAAGCGGACAAAGGGGCGGGTTGGCGAATTCGGCGGCTTCTTCTTGCGGTGCGACGGCGCGATTTTATGAGCGTCGAACAATGAGCGCTGTAGTTCGGTGACCTCCCGAGATCCTGCGCGCGGAGCGTCGGACTTCTGGTGCGCAGCAGTCATTCGGCGTGCCGGATCCTTGGGGAGTTTTTCGCGTCTATCGAGCAGCCGGTCGGACGGGAATGCGCTGCGGCGGCCTCGGCCGCGCCGGGGCGCCGGACTGGGAGCTGCCAGGCGGCTGCACCGGATGGCTCCGGGGGGGGCGGTGAAGCGCTTGAGGCGCGCGCCGGACGCGGCCCCGGGGCCGCTGGAATGCTCGTTCCGGCCCCAGTCTGGGGCCGGCGTGGACGGGCGGCTCGAAGGGGCGGTCCGCGGATGGTGGGTTCCCTTCTCGGGATGAGACATCCCGGACTCTGTCATATGGTGCAAACCCGAACTATTGGTGCCGCTATCTCGGGCTCTGGCGCGGACGGGAAGGAGGGCAGTGCCGTGTCCGACAGTGCCGAGCCGATCCATGTGCGCCTTGCGGAGCTTGCTGGCCCGCAAGATCCCGACCAGGTTGTTGTTGATCTCGGTTGCGGTACGGGACCGACGCTGCGGGCTGTCAGCCGGATAGCGCCGCAGGCTTCCCTCGTAGGGATCGACCGTTCGGCGGAGTCGCTGCGCCAGCTCCACGAGGCTCTGGCAGGCCACAAGGGGTCGACGGCGACGATCGTCGCTGATCTGCGTGATCCTCTCCCGTGCTCCGACGCGAGCGTGGACGTCGTCCTGTCGTACAACACCATCGAGTGCCTGCCGAACCCGCAGGAGATGCTGGCCGAGGTGGCACGAGTCCTTCGGCCTGGCAGGCGTGCGGTCCTCGCGCACGTCGACTTCGACTCGATGGTCATCGCGGGCGCGGACGCCGATCTCGACCGGCGGGTGTGCCACGCGTTCGCGGACGATGCGCAGAGCTGGATGGATCACGCGGACGGCAGGATTGGCCGCAAGCTCGGATTGCTCCTCGCCCGCAGCCCGCTGGAGCTCGTCGGCGTCGAGCCGTTGCTGGCGTGGTCGACCGAGTTCACGGGGCATGCGAAGGATCGGGTTGACCAGATTCGGAAGGCTCTGCTGTCCGCCGCCAGGCACGGTCGTGGCGCGGTCGCCCCTGAAGAGGTCGAGGCTTGGTACACCTCGGTGTGCGAGGCGGACCAGCTGGGCGGTTTCTTCTTCTCCGAGCTGGCGTTCATCGCGGTGGCGGAGAAGGCCAGGAGCGGTCGCAGCGGGCATGGGGCCGCCTCGCACGACGGCCAGCCGGTGGCACCCGTACGAGCCGGATCGATGCCGCATCTCCCGACTGCTGCCTGACCAACGCCTATGGGGAAGCGGCGTTCGCGAGCGTGATGGCGGCGAACGTGCACAGGGTGTCCAAAGTGGTGCTGAGCGAGGCTGTGGTGTCCAGCGCCAGCGCGGGCTGTTCGGGGTCGGACCAGGACAGTTCCGGCGCGTCCGGTGCCGGATTGGTCCGGTAGGCGTGGACGGTGCGGAGGGCGTCGCGGGCGTGGCGCACCGGTTCGGGTGCGTGGACGTGGATGAGGTGGAGGTGTTCTCCGAGGAGGTCTGCGGCGAGCCGGCGCTCCGCCTCGGTGGAGGTCACCAGGGTGACGATGCCGACCTGGTGCCGGTTGGCGGCGTGCGCGAGGGCGTGGATCGTGGCGATGCGGTCGGAGGGTGACCAGCCGAGATCTCGCAGGACGCCGATGGCGCGTTCGACGTCCGCGTCGTAGAGCCCGCAGTCCGCGCCGTGCTCGGAGCGGAGGTAGTCGAGGAGGTGGCGGGCGAGGGTGGTCTTGCCGGAGGCGGGCAGTCCGGCGAGCCAGAAGACGGTTGATGATCGCGGCTGGTTCACGGGGCGTAGCCCCACTTCTGGCACCAGGAGTTGAGGAGCGGCGGGACGTCTGGGCCAGCGGGCGGTGGGGTGGCGGCCTGGATGCGGCCGGAGGCGATCTGTGATGACCAGTCGCCGATGCCGTAGACGAAGGGGCCGTGGTCGTGGCGGCCGTAGTCGAGCATGCTCGGATCCCAGGAGATGCCGATGTGCTCGCACAGGGCCTTGCAGGTGGCTTCCGGGTCGGTGGTGAGCTGCTCGTAGGTGACGTGGACGGCGCCGGGCAGGTTGGCGGCGGCTTCGTCGAGGGCGGTGGCGAACTTGTCGACGGTGACGGCGGCTTTGGCGAGGTCGTTGGTGTCGCCGGCGCGGCGGATGGAGTCGGCGATGGCAACGGGGTGGCGGCGCAGGACGATGTAGCGGGCCTGGGGCCAGCAGGCGGCGAGGCGTTGCCAGATGAAGACGTTGCCTGGGGACTTCTCGACGAGCACGGTCTTGCCGGCCTCGGTGAGTTGGCGGTGGAGCAGGCGGTCCCAGAGCAGGTGCTCAAGGTCGGTGTGGTCGAGGCCGAGGGTGCGCATGGACAGGCCGGTGAACTCGTCGTCGACGGCCACGGTGTAGCCGGCGAGGTGGAGTTCGTGCGGGGCGTGGACGTCGGGGTGGGAGCCGAGCAGGCAGCGCAGCAGGGTCGACCCGGAGCGGATCGGGGAGAGGAGGAACACGGGCGAGGGGACGAGACGGTGGTCAGGCACCGAGTTCCTCCTTCACAGCGTGCTCGCGTTCGGCGAAGACACGCAGGCGGGTGGCGATGTCACGGCGGTAGTGGGCGGAACCGGGGGCGATCTTCTCGTCGCAGTGGAAGACCCGGAGCGGGAGGCGGTGCAGGTAACCGATGCCGGGTCCGGAGGGCTGGGCGAAGGTGCGGGAGAGCCAGTCCTCGTAGTTCATCCAGTGCTGTCCGTCGTCGTGGAACCGGTCGCCGGGGATGCCGCCGGCCGCGGCCATGATGGGGCGGGCCCGCTGGGTGTCGTAGATCAGGAAGTGTGAGGAGACGCGGTTCACGGAGCGGGCTCGGTCGCTCAGCGGCGGGCCGACCTCCTCGAGCTTCCACTGCCAGCAGCCGTGGTCGTCGATGCGCTGGGCGAGAGCGAGCTGGGGGCACTGGTCGAACGTTTCGGCGATCTCGGCGAGGACATCGGTGGCGTCCGGGTCGCGGAAGGCGACGACGTCGCCTTCGATGGTGATCAGGAAGCGGCTCTTGTCGCTGACGAAGTGGGTGTGGATGTTGTTCGCCTGGTCACCGGAGGCCCGGTGGCGAGTGCGCCAGCGCAGTCGTACCTCGTCGAACCCCCAGGTGCTATAGGCGAGTTCGACGATCTCGTCGGCTGGCGCGCTTTCTGCGCCGTCCATGACGAGGACCAGGTCGTACGGGTGGCGGGTGCCGCGGGTCAGGGCGTCCAGGGTGGTGGGGATGGTGCGGCGCAGGAGTTCGACGTCGTTGTGGACGAGGTAGGCGATCGTGAACGCGGGTGGATAGGTCACGGCGGTCACCAGCCCGCCGGCCCGGTCACGTCAGGCCCAGCGGTGCTGTCGGCCAGGTTCGTGGACGTGAGCAGGGCGCGGAGGTCTTCCAGCATGCGATCCGTGAGCCCGTGGGCAGTTTCGGTGATGGCCCGCTCGATGCCGTGCTCGACCTCAGCGGGGATATGTGGGTGGCCCACGCACATACCCATGACCTGGTACTTGGCGCTGCTCCCGAGGCCGATCCGGTCGGCGAGATCCTGCAACGAGAACAGGTCGAAGACGACCGTGCCCGCGCGGTACAGGCGGTCGGCGAAGGCGGCGGTGTAGCGGGAGATGAGGTCGCGCACCGCGGCGTGGTGCGCGGCCGTCAGGGTGCCCTGGTCGAGGGCTTCGGCGACCGGGGCGGGGAGGAAGACGAAGGCGCACCGGTAGAAGTCGGAGGTACCGAGCATCCGGAAGCATCCGGTGCGCTCGAGAAGGTCGACCATCTTCTGGAAGGTCGCCTGGCGGTCTTCGACGAGTCGGCCGATGCCGTAGACGCCTTGATGCTTGATCAGCGCCCAGAGCTTGAGGGATTCGAAGCCGCGGGAGCCGTAGAACGGGGTGATCAGTCCGAGGTCGAGGCAGCCGGGATCGTGGGCGCGGTCCGGGTAGCGGGCGAATCGGCCGAGCGCGGCGGGGTTGCGGAAGAGAACGTAGCTGGAGGGGTAGCTGACGAACAGGCCTTTGTGCGGGTCGAGAGCGACCGAGTCGGCGTGCTCGATGCCGGCGAGCCGGACCCTGAGCTTCTCGGAGAAGAGCAGGCTGCCTCCGTGGCAGGCGTCCACGTGGAACCACACACCGTGCTGCTCGCTGAGGTCGGCGAGGGCCTGCAGGTCGTCAATGCCGGTGGTGCGGCAGTTACCGGCGACGCCGACGACCATGAAGATCCGCTTTCCTGGCGGCGGCGAGGCCAGCAGTCGAGCGACGGAGGCAGGGTCGCTGGTGAAGTCCGGGGTGGCGTCCGCCCACAGCAGTCCGTCGGCGCCGAGGCCGAGGGCCTGGGCGGCGGCGAGGTAGGAGAAGTGCTCGACTCCGCCGGCCAGCAGGATCACCGGCTGCTCGGGCAGCGCCCGCAGGCCGGTCGTGCGGATCTCGGGGTAGGTGTGGGCGAGGGCGGCGGCGATGGCGATGTGGTTGCTCATGTTGCCGCCGGAGGTCCACATGCCGCCGAGCGAGGCGAGTCCCTGGTAGTCGGCCAGAGGCGTGACCGGGTAGCCGATGAGTTCCCGCAGCCAGGTGATCAGCTGGGCCTCGATCACGCTGGCGGCGGGAGCGCTGCGGTCGAAGGCGATCAGGTTCTGGTTGAGGAAGGACGCGACGATGTCGGCCGCGAGCGCGGCGATGCTGTCGCCGGTGTCGGGGAACGCGAGATAGCGCGGGTCTGCCTGGGAGATCGACCACCTGGCGATCTCGGTCAGCGCCTCCAGCAGCTGCTCGTCGTTCTCGCCGGCCGCGGGGAGTGGGTCGGCGAAGCGGTCGATGAGCTCGCTGACCGTCGCATGCCGCAGGACGAGGTCGTCGCGCAAGGCTCCGGAGGTGAAGTCGAGGCCGAGGTCGACCGCCCGGTGCAGCAGCCGCCGGCTGTCCTCGGGCGGCCGGTTGCCCAGGAGGGCGGGCGGATGGGTGTCAGACACGTCCGAACTCCATTCGGTACACGCAGTCTTCGCACGAGGACCAGGCAGGGCCCTGGGAGAGGAAGGAGTCCCGCAGAGCCCAGTACGGCTTCGATGTCCAGATCTCGGCCATCGGCGCCTGGTGGATGTTGCCGAGCACGTTTCCGGGTGCGGACTCCATGTGGATGCAGCACGGCGTGACGTCGCCGTCCTTGGTGATGTAGCTGGCGTCCCATGGCCACGGGCACACGGCCTTCGCGGCAGACGGGGAGGCCAGCCGGGAGTAGTCGAAGATCGACAGCTGCAGCCCCAGCTCGTCGGCGCGGGCGAGGCCGGCCTCCAGGTGCCGCACGACCTGCGAGGGCGCAGCGGCGAACAGGGACTCGGCGTTGAGGGCCTTGTCCTCGCCCCAGTGGTGCAGGCTCTCCACACTGATCCGCGTGACGCCGTGGTCCGCGACGAAGTCGACGATCGCCGGGAACCGGTCGAGGTTCGCGGTGGAGAGCGTCACCGCGGCCGACAGTGCGGTGTCGCGCTGTCGCGTCATCTCCGCAGCTTCCCGCAGCGCGGTGGACAGCTGGGATCGGCGCAGGCCGGAGCGCATCCGCCCGAGCGTGGCATCGTCGGCGCCGTCGACGCTGATGGCGAGCAGGCCCAGTCCGGCATCGAGGACCGGCTGGAGACGACGGCGCACGAGCAGGCCGTTGGTGTTCGTCGAAGTGAACACGGACCGGTCGGTGCACGCCTGGACGAAGGAGGCGAAGTCGCGGGCGATCAGCGCCTCACCGGCGCCGACGAAGGAGACGTGCCCGAGATCGGGCAGCTGCTCGAGCAGCGTGACGAAGGCGTCCAGCGGCAGATGCCCGCCGCTACTGTCGTGTACCGCCCGCACGCACCCGGCGCAGGCGAGGTTGCACAGGTCGGTGAGTTCCACCTGCAGGTACTGGGGAGTTGGCGTCGGCCGGCCCGGTTCGAGCCCGTAGCGGTCGAAGTCGTCCGTGACGAGGAACTTCCGAAAGCGCTCCGGCACCTCGATCGGCCGCACCTGCTCGGGCATCACCTGGTCACCTCCTTCCTGTAGACGGAGACCATCTCGTCGACGAACGCCTCGAACGCCGACGTCCGACGGCCGAACGACGGCACCCGCGGCTCCTGATATCCGGCCGCGGCATCGATCGCCTGTCTCCACGAAGCCGGGGCGGCGTACTGCTCGACGAGGTGGACGCCCTCGTCGTCCGCGAGGTGGCGCATGGACGGCACCGCCGAGGACCACACCGGCACGCCCAGGGCCCGGGCCTCGTGCGCCACGATCGGATGGTTCTCCCACCACTGCGAGGGCACCAACAGCGCCCGGGCGCCGGCTATCACCGGCCCTACGTCGGAGCGGGAGAGCGGCGGAAGCCAGCGCACCCGCCGATCCGCTGCGGTGACCAGGCGCATCCGCTCCTCGTAAGCGGCGTCATCCGGCACGGTCGCGACCAGGAGCGGCAGCGGGGTCGGGCTGTCCGCGAGGGCGTCGAGCAGGATGTGGAGGCCCTTCTCGGGTGAGCACCGGCCCAGGAACAGCAGGTACTCGCCGCCTCCACTTTCGGCCAGCGACTGCCAGCTGGCGGGCAGCCCGTAGCAGGCTCGGTCCCGGACCATCTTGTCCACCGTGACGCCGGCCTGCGCGAGCTCCACAGCCTGGTGCGGCGTCTGCGTCCACAGCGCCCGCACCCGCCTGTTCAGCCACACGACATTGCGGGCCCGCCACGACTCCACGTCCCCAGCCGCCGCAGTTGGTGCACCCAGGCATCCCAAGCAGCCGGTCGAGGGCGCGGTACTGGTGCACTGGCCACCGGTGGAGCGCACGAGGAGCTGGTGGTCGGGACAGACGGCGGTGTAGTCGGTCAGCGTCGCGATGACCGGCACGTTCCGCAGCGGCGCGGTGTCGAGGAACGCCAGGCCAATGCGACTGAAGTGCAGCACGTGGACGAGATCGACGGCAGGTCGTGAGGCGAGCAACTGCTCGATGCGCGCTGCCTGCTGGGCGTCCTGGACGTGCCAACCGGCCGGGTAGTCGCGTGCGAAGACCGCGGGCACGCTGATGTACTCGGCCGCGGTGCGTCGCTGCGGCGACGGCGGGTCGCCGGCCGCCAGCCACGCGACGTCCAAGCCTCGCGCCATCAGGGCCCGGGCGAGATCGTCGGCCAGGATCTCCGTCCCGCCGGCCTCCTCTCCCGCGAACCGGTGGGTGACCAGAAGAATACGCATCTCGCCTCCCGTCAGCAGGTGTTGCCCTGGAGCCCGGCCCAGCGACCGAGCGGCGTGAGCTCAACGGGCATACGGCCGTTGACTCCATCTGCGGTCGGTCGCCCGGGTGCCTCCGGTCCGGACAGGCGAAGCTGACCCTTCGCGTCGGGGGCCAGGGCCGCGAACGGCTCGTGCAGCGTCAAGGCCGTCCACCCGCCGTCCGTGAAGTCCGCGAACACGTTCACACCAAGCCCCTCGCCGGAACCGGCCGGTTCGGGAAGCGGCAGCAGGAGCTCCAGGTGATCGGCCTTCCAGGAGAGGCGTACGTCGTGGGCGTCCTCCCAGACGGGATCGGGATGCGGAACACGGCGGAACCGGGCGGTGGGAGGTGTGAGCCACCGGGCGCCGTCGCGGGTGCACCGCAGGTACCGCTCGCCGGGCCACTGCCCGGCGGCGAGATCATGCAGGGTGAACACGCCCTCGCCCAACGGCTGCAGGCGGACGCGGACCGCCTGGACGGCATCCGGTATGTTGCCCAACTCCAGCCGCACCGCGAGTCCTTCGGCACCTCGGGTGAGCGTGACGGCGAGTCCCACAGGGTTGGCCAGTCCGCCTCGCACCCTGCCCGGTCCGGCGAGCGGGATGGACATCGGCTGATCGTCTGCCGTGGAAGCGAGGCGGGCTGCCGGCCAGTAGGCGGCTTCGGGGGATGAAGCGAGCGCCTCGGTGGTGAGTCCGTACGGCGAGGGCAGGGCGTCCAGCACCTCCGGGTGCTGCTCGCGCAGGGCGACGACGAGGCGGATCGACAGGTCGGTCAGGAACCGGATCAGGTCACACTTCACACCGTCAGGCTTGGTGATATCGCCGTTCACGAGGACCGCCTGGTAGTAGCACCCGCCGCCACACACGTACCGAGACGGGCAGGAGGAGCACTCGTCCCGCTGGTCGACGACCAGGTCGAGGTACTTGCGGCGCTCGGAGTCCTCGACGCCCGTGGAGGCGTGGCCGATGTGCCAGCCGGACTTGCCGATGAAGTGCGCGCACGGGTACAGGTTGCCGTTGGTGTCCAGGTAGGTGCCGCTCTTGCCGGCCCCGCACCGGTAGACCTGAGCCGCGCGGTCCTTCACCCGGTAGAAGAACCGCATGAAGAAGTCCTCGGAGTTCAGCGCCAGTAGCCGGGCGAGGATGCCCTCCGGGGGCTGGGCGAGGATGTGCTCGACGAGGTCGGCGTAGCCCTGGCGGAAGGCCGGCAGGGTCTCGGCGTTGAGCGCGTAATCCTTGTCGTGGGTGGCGTTGACCGGCTTCATGTAGATGTTGCGGGCCCCGACGTCCTCGAAGAGGTGGCGGAAGATCGCCACGAAGTCGGTGCAGTACGCGGTCAGGACCGCCGAGACCCCCATGTCGGGGTGGCGGGCCAGCACCTGGTCGAGCACGGAACGCACGTGGTCGTACGTGCCGCCGCGGCCACCGGTGTAGAAGCGCACCCGGTCGTGGACGTCCCTGGGCCCGTCCAGGCTGATGTCCTGGGGCGGGCCGAGCTGCTCGGCAAGCTCGGTCGTCATCGACAGCGTCGCGTTGGTGACCATGGGCCCCGCCCAGACCACGGCGACGGGCGAGTGGGCGAGGTTCTCGACGACCAAGTCCTGGACCGTGTCGTGCATGTGGCGCACGAGCATGGTCTCGCCGGCCAGGCCGAAGTCGATCCGGCTGTACCGGGCGTTCTCCTCGACCAGCCGCTCGCGGTGGGTGCGAAGACCCTGCACCACGGTCTCCAGCGGGATGGTGACGGGCTTGCCGTCGGCGTGCACCCGGTCCCGGAACGAGCAGTACGTGCAGCCCATGTTGCAGACGTCGGTCAGCGACAGCTGGGCCTGCGGGTACGCCTCCCGGTAGGAGGTGATCTGATGGACCGGCTCCAGGCCGCCGCACGGACACGGCCCGTTCGGGGCGGTGATCTGGCCCCCGCGGACATGGAAGGTGTAGCCGTCCGCGAAGGAGACGTGGGAGGCATTGCTGGTGGACAGTGGAATCGCGTCGCTGATCACGGTTGACCTCTCGGGTTGAGATGGCGCGGATCGGGGCGGAACGGGATTACAGGTTTCGAGGGCCAGGAAGACCGAGGCGGCGACGCAGCGCGTCCAGCCGGTCGGCCAACTGCTCCAGCTCCGCGTCCAGGCCGGTGGCCGGAAGTGCGGGATCGGCCGCCTCCCGCAGAGCGAACGCCAGGCGCACCAGGGCTTCCACCTCAGCGGCCTCGTCACCCGGAACGAGCTCGTGCAGGAACGACAGCTGGGGGACCAGCTTCACCGGAGGCGGCATACCGGCGGCGTGGGTGAACACGAGCCGGGCCAGCAGCGCCCGGGACTCGAACCACAGGTACTTGGCGGTGAGTTCGCGGCCTTGCCGCTCGTACTCGCTCGGGCAGGTGATGATGGTGGCGGACGGGGCGGCGATGGTGGTGGCGACCCAGCCGGGGCTGTGATGGTCCGTGCCGGGCCGGCGCAGCTCGAACCATTCGTGGAGATCGCGGCTCAACATCCCGTCCGCGCTGACGACATCCCGCTCGGTCGGCCGGGCAGCGGAGCCCTCGGCGACAAGACCGAGGCAGGCGAGCGCCTCGATCACGAGATCCTCAAGTGCCCGATGCCCGTGAGGGTGGTCGGGTGAGCTGAGCTCGAAGTCGATGTCGCTGCCGCGTCCGAGGACTCCCTGTGCGCACGAGCCGCGCAGGATGAGCTCCAACCCGTCAAGTCCCAGGCGAGCTTGAGCGGTCCGGGCAATGCGGGCGGTGACGTCCTCGGCGATCTCGGCGCGCTCGCACGCCGCATCCCACCCGTCGATGCCCTGCAGCTCCTCCAGGCGTACGACCAGTTGCTCGAGCGTTTGGAGGTCGGCGGCCAACTGGTGTTCGGCCGTGGAGAACAGGGCGATAACCCACGGCCGGCGTAACCGCTCCAGGCCACGGCCGTCGCTGGCAAGGGTGTTTTCGGTGAGGGCATCCAGGCGGTGAAGGAGGTCCGCATAGGCGTCCTCGCCCTGGTCTGCTCGCAGCCGTGAGGTCAGCACTGTGTGGAAGACGCCGAGACCGGGTGGCAGGACGTCCTCGGCGAGATGACCCAGGCGGGCGGCACTCGCGGACTTCGGCCCCGCGGCGGGTAGTTCGCTCGCGAGCGTCAACTCGATGCCGCGGCGACGCACCTCCCGCGCGGCCAGTCCGGCCGGCAGCCAGGCGGCGAGTATGGACTCGAAACCGTCCAGCGGGGGCTCGTCGTCGCTCCCCGCCGTGAGGCGCCTTCTGAGCCCCAGATCGTGTCCGGCCAGGTCGGACCACGCGATGTCCCACTTCATCACGGTCAGCGCACCGGGGGCGGCGGTGCCCGCCGGGACGAGCAGCGCGTCCTCCCAGTCGATCAGGACCGTCCGGCCGCTCTGCCGGAACATGTTCCGCGGAATGCACCCGGACGCCTCCACACCGCGCCCCAGCACCGCCAGGAGGAGATCCTCGATCTCCTCCGCCGACAAGCCGTCCAGGCCGTCCGTTGAGGCGGAGACCGGGATGCCGAGGTAGGGCGACACCAGAGCTGCTGTACGGTCGTCCAACGGAACCAGGTCGGGAACGCACACCTCGATGCGCCCGAACCCGTCCACCGCGAGCGCACCCAGACGACGCGCCGCTTCCGCAGCGAGGGTGCGCTCCGCGTGCGCCGCCGCCCGGGACCGGAGCTTCGCCACAAGCTCCCGCCCTTCGTAGCGCAGCCGCCGCACTGCACCAGTGACGTCACCGAACTGCGGATCATCGAGCGCATGCTCCCCACCGTCCCCGGCGAACACCGCCCGGATCGCCGCAGCGACGCCCGGCGAACCACCCGCACCCCCAGACAGCCTGCTCACCCCACTCCCCTCCCGAGCGCCGCACAGCAGGCTTGCCACCGTAGCCGCTCCATCACGCTGTGTTCGATCGAATTTGCGGATTCGACTCAAGGGGGGATGCGGAACGCGTGCCTCCCGTAGGCGGAGGCGCCTGCGGGAGATGCTGATGATCACTCAGGATGATCTACGGCCAAGGGTCTTGAACGTGCAGGCTTCGCTCCGCGGCGACCATAATCGGGCCGTGGGCTGTGCGGGGCATGGGATACTCGGCAGATGGCGCCGACCGCTCGACGGAGCGGCGCTGTGCGACTCCCGCCGCCCGTCCGCGGATCCGCCCTCTCACAGAAGTGGTCCTTCGATCTATGCCTACGGTCCTCTCCATCGCCGACGCGCTGCGCGAGCGCTTCGCACAGGCGATCTCCACTGCGTTCCCCGACGCCGCGGACAGCGACCCCCAGCTGCGACGAAGTGACCGCGCCGACTTCCAGGCCAACGGCATCATGAGCCTGGCCAAGCCGCTGCGGGCCAACCCCCGCGAGGTGGCCGCGCGCGTGCTCGAGAACCTCGGCTCTGACCAGGTGATCGCGAACCTGGAGGTCTCCGGGCCCGGCTTCATCAACGTCACCGTCACCGACGCCGCCATCCTCGAGCGCCTGGCCGCCCGCGCAGCCGACGCCCGCCTCGGCGTGGGCAGCAACGCCGAGGCTGGCGTCGCGGTGATCGACTACAGCCAGCCGAACATCGCCAAGGAGATGCACGTCGGCCACCTGCGCTCCACGATCATCGGGGACGCGCTCGTACGTGCCCTCGAGTTCACCGGCGAGAAGGTCATCCGGCGCAACCACCTCGGGGACTGGGGCACCCAGTTCGGCATGCTCATCCAGTACCTCATCGAGCACCCCACAGAGCTCGACGAAGGCACCGAGTCGGACGACTCCGGGCCGTCGATGTCCCGGCTGAACCGCCTGTACAAGGCGTCGCGCGCCAAGTTCGACAGCGATGCCGACTTCGCCGACCGGGCCCGCCGGCGCGTCGTCGAGCTGCAGGCCGGCCACGCCGAGACCGTCGCCTCCTGGCAGGGCATGGTCGACGAGTCGAAGGTCTACTTCGAAGCCGTCTACGCCCGCCTCGGTGTCCTCCTCGAAGATGCCGACGCGGTCGGCGAGAGCTACTACAACCCGATGCTTTCCGACGTGTGCGCCGACCTCGAAGCCTCCGGCGTCGCGGTGCGCTCGGACGGAGCCTTGTGCGTCTTCTTCGATGACATCAAGGGCCCCAACGGCGAACCGACCCCGCTCATCGTCCAGAAGAGCGATGGTGGCTACGGCTACGCCACCACCGACCTCGCCGCCATCCGCGACCGCGTCAGCATGCTCGGTGCGAACCAGCTCCTCTACATCGTCGACAGCCGCCAGGCCCTGCACTTCCAGATGGTCTTCGAGACCGCCCGCCGCGCAGGCTGGCTCCCCGACAACGTCCGCGCCCTGCACCTCGGCTTCGGCACCGTCCTCGGCAAGGACGGCAAGCCCTTCAAGACCCGCTCCGGCGAGACCGTCCGCCTCATGGACCTCCTCGACGAAGCCGTCGACCGGGCCCGTACCGTCGTCGCCGAGAAGAGCCCCCAGCTTGCCACCGAGGAACTCGAAGACCGGGCCAAGCAGGTCGGCATCGGCGCGGTCAAGTACGCCGACCTGTCGACCTCCCGCACCCGCGACTACATCTTCGACGCCGACCGCATGGTCTCCCTCAACGGCGACACCGGCACCTACCTCCAGTACGCCTACGCCCGCATCCAGTCCATCCTGCGCAAGGCCCCCGACGGCGTCACCTCGACTGCCCACCAGGACCTCGCCCTGGAGCCGGCCGAACGCGCCCTCGGACTCCTCCTCGACGAGTTCGGCGCCACCATCGACCTCGTCGCCGAAACCTTCGAACCCCACCGCCTCTGCGCCTACCTGCACAGCCTCGCAGCCGCGTACACCACGTTCTACGAGCACTGCCCCGTCCTCAAGGCCCCCAGCCCCGAGGTCATGGAGACCCGACTGCTGCTGTGCCAGCTCACCGGCCAGACCCTCCGCCAGGGCATGGATCTCCTCGGCATCGGTACGCCGGAGCGGTTGTAACTGACGAAAGCCTTCGAGTGGGCCAGCCGTGATCGGCTCACTCGAAGGCTTTCCGTTTTGTAGTGGCGGGTGCGGTCCGCTTGTATGGAGTCGGCGGCCTGCTGGGACTGCGTACCGCTACCCCGTGGAGCGCATCAGGCTCATGCTGTGGCCTCGGTCCTCGATGCCGACGTAGGCGTTGACGAGGAAGGGAGCCAGCTTCGGGGTTGCCCGGTCGGCACCGGTGCGGGCGTCGAGGATGACATTGCCGTTTGTTGTCCGGCCGTACGCCGCTCCATGCCACACGGCGGTGACCGTCGGCACGAGTCGTCCTCCCGGCGTCTCTGTGATCGACCAGAGCCATTGCATCGACGTCGCGTCCAAGGCCGCGATCGAGTGCGTCTGGCTGAACAGCTGGTCGTTGCAGAGGATGACGGACGTTCCGTCGAAGTCACAGTGCCAGTGGTGCACATACGCCCCTGGCCCCGGGTGGGCGCGGACCGCTCCGGTACGGGCGTCAACGATGACGAACCCATCGGAAGCCGACATCGCGAGCAGGCCGGGGCCGGCGAAGGAGGCGACGGCGTGGCTTTCCGTGTGGACCGCCGACCACCGGGGACTGCCGTCTGATGCGCTGTAGCCCGCGAGCTGACGCTCGCCGTACGTCGGAGCCTCGGCACCGGCCACGATGCCGTCGACAAGCTGCATCGCGTGGAAATCCGCCCTGGTCCATCGAAGCTGCCCGGATCCCGCGTCGACCACATAGGTCGTCTCGTCGTCGGACACGACCACGCTCTGGTCGTCCACGGCCACCACCTGGGCCGCCCTGATGCCGTCTGCGCGCAGCGATTCTTCGCGGCTCAGAGCCTCCTTGTCCAGAGGAGTTTCCACGAGGTCGACCTGAGCGGTCCAGACGGTCTTGCCCGTCGTGGAGTCGGCGGCCAGTACCTCGATCACGTTTCGGCCCCTGCCGGTCCCCGTGCCCGGGATGAAACGGGAGAACGCCACGAGCACGGCGTCAATGCCGTGGAAGCGGGTGGGCAGTGGCGCGGCCCTCTCGGACCCGAAGCCGCTCTTCGTAGCGGGGATGGTGCTGCTCGCACTCCAGAGTGTGTTCCTGGTGACGGCGTCGACGGCTTTCATGCCGTCCTCGGTGGTCACGAAGGCGGTCGTGTCCTTCAGCGAGATTGCCGGCCGTTGCCGTGTGGGGCTTGATGTCGAGGGCTGGACGCCCTCGTCGAGTGCGTCCCCCGTGCCGTTGCCGTTGCCGTTGCCGTCGCCAAAGTCGAATGACGTCGGCGGGTCGTATGCCTGGAGATGCCGGGCCGCTGGAGGAACCCCGTCCGCAGACAGGGGAGTTGAACCGCTACAGCCCGACAGCGGGCCAGCCAACGTCACCGCCAGGGCGACAGCACCAGCCCAGCGCCGATGCCGAGAGCGAGCCGCGAAGATCATCATTCCCCCTTTGCTTGATCACCGAAGCAGTGCAGACTGTAACTGACAGTGATCGACCGGTTCCGGAGTGCCGCCCTGGAAGGATCCGCGGCACGGCGCAGCGAGAACCGAGGGATTGGTTGATCACGGGAAGGACTACACGCCTTCACCTGTCGGCCCCGACCGATAGGGTCAAGGCCGTGGAGGAAGGCCGTAGTTCGTCTGCGGCCGAAGGTAAGGAACAGGGAGGGTGCAGGGGTGTCGGCAGTGGGCAAGGACGGCAACTCGGGGGCGCGTCGGCCGATGCCTGCACCGCCGCGCGTGCAGCGCTGGTTTCAGGAACGGCCCTCCCCGTTTCCACACGAGCAGGAAGCGCTCGACCACGTCAAGGCGTTGATGCCGCAGGCGGAGCCCTTCCGGTCTTGGGCAACCTTCTCGTTCACGGCCTCCTCGGGGCGCGTCAACGAGTGCGACCTGTTCATCCTCGTGCCGCGCGGCCTCTTCCTCGTGGAGCTCAAAGCGCACCCTGGGCGACTCGTCAACAACGGGAGCACCTGGAACTTCCACGGCCCCGACCGACTCCGCACGATCGACAACCCGCTACACCTGACCGACCTCAAGTCCAAGGAACTGCGGAGCAAGCTCTCCTGGGCCGCCGGGAAGTTCCACACCGGCGTGCGCATCCCGTTCATCTCCCCGGCGGTGTTCCTGTCCGCCCCGAGCCTGCGATCCGAACTCGACGCCGGCCAGCAGACCAACGTCTACGGCCGTGACGACGGCGCCAGCGGCCTGCCCCGCATCTGGCAGGACTTCCTCGGCCTGCCGCCGCAGCGAGACTCCGAGGCCGCCCGGCGCGAGCGATTGGAGCTGGCGCGGGCCCTGCCCGATCTCATGAAGAGGATCGGCGTCAAGGCATCCACCGCCCACCTGAACTTCGGCGACGGCTGGAACCTCGCAGGGCGTCCCCTAGATGGTGGCCCCACCTGGGAGGACCGCCTTGCAATTCGAGAGCAGCCCATCCGCGAGGAAGGCCGCGTCCGCGTCTACCTGGTGAGCCTCCAGGCAACCGCGGAAACCCGAAACTCGGTCGAACGAGCAGCCCGGCGCGAGTACCAGGTCCTCCAGGGCATCAGCCACCGCGGCATCGCCCAGGCCCGGGAGTTCCGCGACCACCAGGGTGGCCCGGCGATCCTCTTCAACCACCGCGCCGCCGACCTGCGCCTGGACGCCTACCTGGCCACCTACGGCGCTTCGTTGACCCACGAGACCCGGCTGGAGCTGGTACGCCAGATCGCCGACGCGCTGCGCTACGCCCACCAGCGCTCGCTCTATCACCGCGCGCTTGCGGCCCGATCGGTGTACGTCTCCAGCAAGTCAGACGGGTCCAACCCGGTCGTGCGCATCATCGACTGGCAGGTCGCCGCCCGCGACTTCGACAGCACCTCGCACACCTCCCTCGGCACCCCCAGCGCCGGCGGCGACCACGTCGAGAACGCCGCACAGGTCTACCTGGCGCCGGAGTTCGAGATGGAGTTCGCCGACCCGGTCGACCTGGACATTTTCGGCCTCGGTGCCCTCGCACACCTGATCCTGGCCGGCGAGCCGCCGGCCGAGCGGCGCAGCGCCATGATCGAGCGGTTGACGAACGACGGCGGACTGCGTCCGTCCGCCGTGTCGGACGCCGTGTCGGAAGAGCTCGACGGTCTGGTGTTCCAGGCAACCCGGGCAGACGTGGCCGAACGGCTCGACTCGGTGGACCGGTTCCTGGACGACCTCGACCGAATCGAGCACGCAGCCGCCACGGAAGCGTCGGCACCGGTCGGCGTCGACCCGCTCGCGGCGATGGCAGGGCAGAGCGTCGATCCCGAGTGGACCGTCGAGAAGGTCCTCGGCACCGGCGCCACCGCCAGGGCCCTGCTCGTGCGGCGTGAGGCGGAAGATCTCGGGGGCGCGATCCGGGTCGATCGGCGCGTGCTCAAGGTCGCCCTGGACGAGACCCGCGACGACCGCCTGGAATCCGAGGCCGACGTGCTGGCCAAGGTCGGCGGTGGCGCCGTTGTGCGGCTGCTCGACGGTCCGCGAAAGATCCACAACCGGACGGTGCTGGACCTCGAGTACGCCGGCGAGCGCTCACTCGGTGCCCGACTGCGTGGGGACGGGCGCCTGACCTACCACGAGCTGGAGCGCTTCAGCAGCGACCTCTTCACCGCCCTCGACCAGCTGGCCGGCAAGGGAGTGTGGCACCGCGACCTCAAGCCGGACAACTTCGGTGTGCTCCAGCGGGCCGACCGATCCTGGCAGCTGGTGCTCTTCGACTTCTCCCTTGCGGAGGCACCGGAACGGGACGTGAAGGCCGGCACGCGCGGCTACCTCGACCCGTTCCTCGACACACCGCGCCGGCCGGTCTTCGACAGCCACGCCGAGTACTACGCCGCAGCCGTCACCCTTCACGAGATGGCGTCCGGCGAGCGCCCCCGCTGGGGCGACGAGATGACCGATCCCCGCACCACCGACGACGAGTACCCGGTGATCGCGGAGGACGTCTTCGAGCCCGCGCTGAAGGAAGGGCTGAAGGCGTTCTTCCGGCGGGCACTCCACCGGGACGCCGACCGCCGCTTCGACACCCTGCGGCAGATGCACGAAGCCTGGCAGGCCGTGTTCTCCAAGGCCGATGCGGTGGCTCCGGACGACGAGGACGACGAGACGGAGGATCTGGAAGCCGCCCGTGACCGAGTCGCCGCGCAGGCCGAAACGGACACCCTGCTCAAGGACGCCGGCCTCTCGCCGCGCGCGCAGTCGGTGGCCAACTCGTTCGATGCGACCACCGTCGGCGAACTCCTCAACGTACCGCTGCATCAGATCGCCCGGGCCCGGGGCGCCGGTGCGGTGATCCGCAAGGAACTCAACCGTCGGCACAAGCAGTGGACGGCGAAGCTCCGAAAGGCCGCAGCGCCCGCCCCGAAGCCGGCAGGAGGCTCAGGGACCGCGGCCGTGGCCCCGCAGGTGGACCTGGCAGAGCTGCCGGCGGACATTGCAGCCCGTGCCGGCATCGACGAGCTCGCCGCTCACCTCGACCCTGGCCCGGCCAGCAAGGGCTCGCGCAAGCGCGACATCATCCGGCTCACGCTCGGCCTGCCCGGCGTCGACGGGGCGCTCTCCACACTGCCGGTCTGGTGCTCGCAGACGGATATCGCCAAGGCGTTGGACGTCTCGCAGGCGACAGTCTCGCGGAGCCATGTGGCTGCGATCCAGTCCTGGGCGGCAGATCCTGTGCTGGCGACGCTGCGGGAGGAGATCGTCGCCTTCGTCACCGGGGCAGGGCGCGTTGTCACCGCGCAGGAAGCGGCGACCGACCTGCGGATCCGCAAGGGCGTGCGGGAAGAGGACCCGCAGCGTGCGGAGGCGCTCGCGCTCGCCGTGGTCCGCGCGGCTGTCGAGGCGGAAGCCTGGCCGCGAGACAAGGACGATGACGGACAGCCGCGGCTTGCCGTGCTTAGGCGCAGTGGCCGGGTCTTCATCGCGTGCGAGTCCCTGGCGGGGACCAATGATCCCAGCGCGCCTGAGCTTGCCGACTATGCTCGGTCGCTCGGACAGCAGGCGGACCGGCTCGCGCAGACCGAACCACTGCCGGACCGCGCCGTCGTGATCCGCGACCTGCGATCCGTGCCGGTGCCATCGGGCATGACTCCGCCATCGGACGGTCGCATGGTGGCGCTTGCGTCGGCCGCCGCTCAGGACGCCCTGTACTCCCCGCGCCTGGAGCTCTACCCGAGGGGCCTTGGCCTCGCGCAGGCAATCCGAATCTCGCAGGCCGCCGCTGGCGTCCGGCGCGACCGGGGCGCGACTGCGGAGGAACTCCTCGCCAAGGTGCGGCTGCGCTTTCCTGATCTGGATCTGGGTGAGCCGACTGCGGTCGAGCTGGAAGAGGCTCTGGCCGAAGCGATGAAGCAGGCGCTTCAGCATGCCGGATTCGTCCTCGAATACGACCGGGAGACCAAGCGTTTCCGCGCCCCGGTTCCGGAGGGCGTTCGCTCGATGACCGCCTCGGCGACCGCGACCACACTGTTCCCGAGCGCGGCAGGCGTGGCCGCAGCATCGGCGGCGGCCGGACGAGACCCGAAGGTACTCCTCGGGGCCAAGCTGGAGGACGCCCTGCGCCGCGGCGGCTTCCTCGCCCTGACTCTTCGAGGCAAGCACCTTCCCGGAGCAGCAGACCTCATTGCTCAGGCATATGGCGTGGAGCCGGTCTCGCTGGGCGGGCTGTTCCTTCGGGAGTTCCGTGCCCTCGCGACCCAGTACGGCACCGAGTGGGAACGCGTCCTGACCATCGACACCAAGTTCACCGAGTCCGGCGAACTGCCGCGAGGGCTTGCGTCGTACGTCAAGGGCGCATGGTCCCGAGTGGGTGAGCACCTGCGTGAGCGAGTCGAGACAGCTGGGTCGACGGACGTGCTCTTCCTCCACGATGCGGGTCTGGTTGCCCGATACCAGGACGCCGGCGGGCGGGAACTGCTGGTCACCCTGCAGAACGCGGCCCGCCGGGAGGCCGACGCCCCGCACGGGCTGTGGCTGCTCTGCCCGCAGGAGGCGCCGCACGAGACCCCGCAACTGGACGGAATGATCGTCGAGGTGCTCGGCGAGGCAGAGCGGGCCGTGCTGATCAAGGACTTCCTAGACGAGCTCCGAGCGCGGAGTGCCGCCGCCTGAGGGTATGCGCCTCTGCGGCTGGCTCGGTCTTCGGAACAGCCGATTATTCGGATGCGCCGAACTGGCAAAATGGGGAACCGCACGGTCCGCCTGGACCGACGGATGGACGGACAAGGGACGGGCGCTGTGGCGGGTCGGGGAGTGGACCAGAACGAGCTGCTGAAGGACCTGCGCAAGCAGGCGGCGGCTCTGGAGGACGACCTGCGAGAGCGCAGCCAGGACGTACCCGAGTTCGCGGCGACGCTGGAAGACGAGTACCAGCGTGCGTGGGCGGCAGAGCGCACGGCCGCGACGTACGAGAGCTGGCGCGAGGAGCGGATCACCCAGTCTGCCGTCGCCTGGGTGCTCGGCACGGTCTTCGTCCGCTTCTGTGAGGACAACGGGCTGATCGAATGGCCCTGGATCGCTGGCCCCGGCGAACGGCTGGCAATCGCCGAGGAGCGCCACGAGGCGTACTTCCGGGAGAACCCCGAGCAGAACGACCGCGACTGGCTCGTCGCCGCATTCGATCACCTCGCAGCCGCAAACGAGACGGCAGGCGGGCTCTTCGACCGCAACCACAACCCGCTGTGGGGGCTCACACCGAGCTATGAGGCGGCGCGGACCCTGCTGGCGTTCTGGCGGCGCCGCAGCGAGGACGGGGAAGCAGTCCACCTCTTCGAGAGCGAGGACTGGGACACCAGGTTCCTCGGCGACCTGTACCAGAACCTCAGTGAGCATGCGCGGAAGACGTACGCGCTGCTGCAGACGCCCGAGTTCGTGGAGGAGTTCATCCTCGACCTCACGCTGGAGCCGGCGGTGGAGGAGTTCGGGCTCTGGCCCGAGCTGACCATCCGCGAGAGCGAGTCGCGCGTCGTCGAGCGGCGGGGACTGCGGACGATCGACCCGGCATGCGGCAGCGGGCACTTCCTGCTGGGCATCTTCCACCGGCTGCTCGTGAAGTACCGGGAAGACGCTGGGCCGAGCGTCGACGACTGGGCGAACGTTCGTGCTGCGCTGTCGGCGGTGCACGGGTGCGACAAGAACCCGTTCGCGGTGAGCATTGCCCGCTTCCGGCTGCTGGTTGCGGCGCTGAAGGAGGCCGGGGTTGAGCGGCTGGAGCAAGCGCCGAAGTTCCCGATCAACATCGCGGTCGGCGACTCGCTGCTGCACGGGCGAGGCGTCGGCAGGCGCAAGCAGAAGGGCAAGTCGGAGGACGACCTGTTCTCTGCCATGGGGGTGGTCGAAGATGGGGGCGAGGAGGAGCCGGAGGGGGCGTTCGCGTACTCGACGGAGGACGTGAACGAGTTCGTCCGAAGCTGCGACCTGCTGGGGCGGCACTCGTATCACGTGGTGGTCGGGAATCCGCCGTACATCACGGTCAAGGACAAGCAGGAGAACGACAACTACCGGCAAGCATACTCGGCTTGCTCGGGGAAGTACGCGCTGTCGGTCCCGTTCGCGCAGCGGATCTTCGAGTTGGCGACGCGCGAGCAGCAGGGCTTTACCGGGCAGATCACGGCAAACTCCTTCATGAAGCGGGAGTTCGGAAAGAAGCTCATCGAGGACTTCTTCCGGACGGTGAAGCTGACGCACGTCATTGACACCTCGGGTGCTTTCATCCCTGGCCACGGCACACCAACGGTGATTCTTGTCGGCCGTAACACCGAACGCGGCTGGTCGGACCCGGTGCGTGCAGTTCTTGGGGTAAAGGGTGAGCCTGGGCAGCCGGAGGTGGCTGCAGAGGGTTTGGTCTGGCATGCGATCACCGACCAGGTGAGGAAGCCGGGAAGTGAGTCGGAGTACGTCAGTGCTGCAGACATGGACCGCGACGCGTATGCAGCGCATCCATGGTCGTTGAGTGGAGGAGGCGCAGGCGCGGTATTCGAGGCCATCCAATCTGGTGGCGCGAATAAGCTCGGTGATGTTGCTGATTCAATTGGCATCACGTGCTTCACGTTGGAGGATGACCTTTACCTTTCACCACATGGCAGTGCTGTGCGTGCTGGCATTGGGGGTGAATGGCTGCGTCCGATGGTTACCGGCGACCTGCTCCGGGAGTGGGTTGAAGGCCCTTTTCATACCGCACTGTTCCCATACTCTGCGGATTTTGAGCCGGTCGACGTTGAGCCTAGCTCGTCTCTCGGTCGGCGCCTGTGGGCAGGCCGAACTACAATTTCAAACAGCCTTCTCTTTGGTCGCCAGACAAAGATTGAGGGGGGATTGAAGTGGTCGGAGTATGGCCGACTGACCGCGAGCAAGCTGCGAACCCCACTGTCGATTGCTTTTGCGTTCGTATCAACCCATAACCACTTTGTGTTGGATCGGGGCGGAAAGGTATTTAACCGTACTGCGCCCGTTATTAAGCTCCCGGAAGGAGCTTCAGAGGAGACGCACCAAGCGCTGCTTGGTGTACTTAACTCATCTGCTGCGTGCTTCTGGCTGAAGCAGGTAAGTCAGGCAAAGAGCGGCGCGGACAATACGAGTGGGGGTGGCAATAGGTGGAGTCCTGAAGCGTGGATGAAGGATTATGAGTTCACTGCGACAAGGCTGCTGAGCTTCCCGGTTCCGAATACCCTCCCGGTTCATCACGGTCGTGCGCTTGATGAAATTGCCAAGGATCTCTTGGGTTACGAGCCAACAACCATTACTGCCGCGTCAGACGTGCTGACCCGAGAGAAGCTGGATCTTGCCCGGGAGGCCCACGCGTCCGCGCGTAAGCGGATGATTTATCTGCAGGAAGAGTTGGACTGGCTGGTCTACGGAGCCTATGGTCTGTTCACCGAGACAGAGCTGGCTGCTCTTACAGCCGCAGATCGATCCGAGCTACCCGAAGTTTCGCTGGGCGAACGTGCTTTTGAGATTGTGCTTGCTCGTAGGATGGCGGCTGGCGCAGCGACCGCCTGGTTCAAACGGCACCGTTCCACCCCGGTTACTGAGGTGCCGACTCACTGGCCCCAGTGGTATCGAGAGATGGTGCAGCGCCGAATCGATATCATCGAGAAGCGGCGTGACATCGCGTTGATCGAGCGGCCGGAGTTTAAGCGCCGCTGGTCGTCACCCACCTGGGAGAAGAAGGAAGCCGAGGCTCTCCAGCTCTGGCTCCTTGACCGTTGCGAACGCGAGGACCTGTGGTTCCACACCCGTGACGGCATGCGCCAGCCCCGCACCCTTACGCCGGCGCAGCTCGCGGACCTCTTCACCAACGACGCCGACGTCCAGGCCGTTGCCGAGCTCTACGCTGCAGACCACCTCGGCAAGCCGGATCTCCGGCTGGCTGACGTCTTGCGCGACATCCTTGCTGATGAGCACGTTCCCTACCTTGCAGCTCTGCGATACAAGGACTCCGGCCTGCGAAAGCATGAGCAGTGGGAGAAGGCGTGGGAGCAGCAACGCGAGGAGGACCGGACCGGTGAGCGGCTTGACATCGCCGTGCCGCCGAAGTATTCCGGCGCGGACTTCCGGAAGCAGTCGTATTGGTCAAACCGGGGCAAGCTCGATGTGCCGAAGGAGCGGTTCATCGCTTACCCGGATGCCGGGCCGGAGGCTGACCCCAAGTTGGTTCTCGGCTGGGCCGGTTGGGATCACCGCGATCAGGCTCAAGCCATCATCAACCTGGTGGCCGACCGGGTGGAGCGGGACAACTGGCAGGGTGAGCAGCTGATTCCGCTCCTCGCGGGGATGTTGGAGCTGCTGCCCTGGTTGAAGCAGTGGTACGGCGAGTTCGATGCCGAGTGGGATGGCAATCCTGCGACCGACTGCCAGGCGTGGCTGGAGGCCCAGCAGCGCGAGCACGGCATCACGACGGATGCGCTGCTTTCCTGGCGTCCGTCTGCGCCCAAGCGCGGCAGGGCCGCGGCCAAGTAACGTGCAGTCATTGCACGATCGCAGCGACATGAATCTCCACGACGAAGGGATCGCGACCCGCGATGTCCAGCACTGACCTCTTCCTCCGGGACGTCCTGGACATCCCCGACGCGGTCCTCGCCGGCAAGTTCAAGGTCGAGCTGTCCGGCGGGTTCGAGGAGACCCAGCGGTTGGTCGACGAGTACGTCGTCACCGATCAGCTGAAGGAAGCCTTCGGCAAGGCGCTCACCCTCGTCCGCAGCTCGGTTCGCGACGGTTCGTCCAACGCCGCGTACCTGCACGGCTCGTTCGGCTCGGGTAAGAGCCACTTCATGGCTGTGCTCCACGCAGTGCTCAACAACGAGCCGGCCGCCCGTTCCAAGCCGCGTCTGCAGGAGGTCATCGCCGAGCACGACGACTGGCTTCGCGACCGCCGATTCCTCATGGTGCCGTACCACCTCGTCGGCGCCGCCGACCTGGACTCCGCGCTGCTCGGCGGCTACGTCCGTACGATCCGCCGCATAGACCCGAACGCGCCGACGCCGCCGGTATACCGGGCCGACGCGATGCTGGACGACGCCCGCTACAACCGCAGCATCGAGGGCGACGACCTGTTCATCCGCAAGCTCGGGGACCGCGCTGTCAGCGGCGGCACGGGCCACCCCAATGCCGCGGACGAGGACGACCTGGTCCCGCTGGAGGAAGCCGCGGCCCCCTCCACCGGCTGGACCAGCGCAGACCTGGACCGCGCGTTCGCGGCTCCGCCCGGCGACCCGCTGCGCGAGGCGCTCGTCTCCGCGCTGCTCAGCGGACCGATGAAATCCTACGCTCGCGGCGCCAGCGGTGACGCGAACGCCTTCATCCCGCTCGAGGACGGCCTGTCCGTCATCAGCCGGCACGCCAAGTCGCTCGGCTACGACGGCATCGTGCTGTTCCTGGACGAGCTGGTCCTCTGGCTCCAGGCCAGGATGAGCGACCAGGACTTCGTGAAGACCGAGGTCGGCAAACTCGTCAAGATCATCGAGTCGGGGGTGGCGGACCGGCCGGTGCCGATCGTCTCCTTCGTCTCGCGGCAGAGGAACCTCTCCCAGCTCGTCGGTGAGGACGTCACCGGCGCCGAGGTGAAGAACCTGGAGTCCCAGGTCGGTTACCTCGCCCAGCGCTTCGACGTGATCAACCTGGAGGACCGGAACCTCCCGGCGATCATCAAGGAGCGCGTGCTCAAGCCCCGCTCCCCGGAGGCACGGGACGCCCTGGATTCGGCGTTCGCCGACTTCGAGCAGGCGAACGCACGGGTCAAGGACGCGCTGCTCGACTCCCAGGGCGCCACCCAGGCGGACTGGTCGGACTTCCGCGACGTGTACCCGCTGACGCCGGCCCTGCTGAACGTCCTGGTCGCGCTGTCAGGCGCGCTCCAGCGGGAGCGAACCGGTCTGAAGCTGCTCCAGGACCTGCTGTGGCGGCGCCGCGAGGACATGAAGGTCGGCCAGATCATCCCGCTGGGTGACCTGTGGGACGTCCTCTCCGGAGGCATGGGAGATGCGTTCACCGAGAAGCTCCGCAAGGAGGGTGGGCAGGCCAACCGGTTCTACGAGAAGGTCCGCCCCTGGATGGTGGAGCGCTACCAGGGCGAGGGGAGCGCCGACTTCCGGGCCACCGACCGGCTCGTCAAGACACTCCTGCTGGCCTACCTGACCCCCGAGGTCCCGGCTCTGGCCCGGTTGACCGCGCGCCGTCTCGCGGACCTCAACCACGGTTCCGTCAAGCGCACCCGGACGATCACCGACGACAAGGTGGCCTTGGCACGCCTGGAGGAGCTGCAGGGCGAGTTCGGAGGGGAGCTGCGCTCGGACGGCGGCAACGACCCGGTGTTCGCCCTGCACCTGTCCGACCTCGACGTCGAGCCGCTGCTGGACGCCGTCGGCGAGGTCGACCGGGTGAGCGCACGGCGCGTCTGGATCAAGGAGACCCTCTGGAACGCGCTGGACATCAAGGACACAGAGGGCTTCGTCTGCGAGCACGAGATCGTGTGGCGCGGCACCAAGCGCACTGCCGAGTTCGTCTTCGGCAACGTCCGTGACGCCCAGGAGATCCCGGACGACCACTTCATCCCCTCGGTGGACGGGCGGGTGCGCTTCGTCATCGACTACCCGTTCGACATCGCC
Organism: Kitasatospora sp. NPDC056731; assembly: GCF_040687675.1. Taxonomy (NCBI): domain Bacteria; kingdom Bacillati; phylum Actinomycetota; class Actinomycetes; order Kitasatosporales; family Streptomycetaceae; genus Kitasatospora; species Kitasatospora sp. NPDC056731. The sequence continues at coordinate 71,905 of NZ_JBFBNR010000022.1, read as the reverse complement.
GGCCAGTACCCGAGCAACGACGCCGCGCGGGTCCGTCAGCTGCTGCGGGACGAACGGCACCACCAGCCCACCGTGGTGTGGCTGCCGGCGCACCTCTCGCGTCAGCGTGCCGGCCAGCTCGGGCGGCTCCTGAAGATCAACTATGTGCTGGAGCGGGAGCGCCTCGACGACCTCGCGGTCAACTACTCCGCCGAGGACCGCATCCGCATGCGCCACCAGCTCCAGGCGCAGCGGGACAACCTCAGCTCCCAGCTCACCGTCACGCTGGGCCAGCTGTACGGCATTAGCCGCCTGGACGAGGCCAACGCCGGTGCACCGGTGGGGGAGGACGGCCACCTGCTGTCGATGCTGCCTGGCCACCGGCCCCGGCTGGAGGCCGCCGCCGGCTTCAAGGGCAACATGCTTCGGATCGCCGACGGTGTCTTCCAGGAGCTGTACCCGAAGCACCCTAACTTCGACCCGTCCGGCAACCGCAAGGCGATCACCCCGGCCGAGCTGAAGACCGTGCTCGGCTGGATCACCAAGGCCATGGAGGACGGCTCCGGGCGCGTGGAACTCGACCGCGGGCAGATGGCCGTCGTCAAGAAGATCGTGCACCCGCTGGAGCTCGGGGAGGTCCACGACGGTCCGCTGACCCTGAGCACCGAGTGGCGCCGGCGGATCGACCAGTACGCCGCCCAGCAGCAGGTCACCGGCGAGTACAAGGTGGAGGACATCCGCCAGTGGATCGCCAAGCTCGGGTGGACCGGGCTGGACAAGCAGGTCAGCAGTCTGCTGATCGCCACCTACGCGCTGCTGGCCGACCGTTCCTGGGTCTACAACGGTAAGGCCGAACCGTCGGCACCAGCCCTCCCGTCAATCGGGGCCGGCCACGTTCTGCGGGCCCAGGAGAAGCCCAGCGAGGCTGAGTTCGCCACTGCGCGGGACCGTGCGGCGGCGCTGTTCGGCGTCTCCGGGGTGCCGCCGGTGCTGTTCGCCCGCAACGTCGCGAAGCTTGCGGCAGCGGTGCGTGCGAAGGCCGAGGCAGTGGAGCCGGCCGTCGAAGGGGTGCGCAGCTCCCTCGGAAAGCCGCAGCACGCTACCGCGTTGGGCCTTGGCGATTCGCGTGCGCCCCGTCTGCTGGCGGCTCGGCATGCCGCGGACCTTGTTCAGCGGCTGACGCGGCACCAGGATGACACCCCGCTGGTCAAGGAACTCGCCGCAGTCGCGTACGACATCACCGATCAGGAGCTGGGTGCCGCTGTCGGCTCGGCGAAGACCGTCCTCGAGGCGCTCGACCGTACGCAGTGGGATCTGCTGGAGAGCGTGCGCGAGTACACGGGACGGACAGACGGGATCGGCGACCGCGCGCAGCGACTGATCGCTGAGGTGGAACGTGCCGCTCACGAGGACGAGTTCGCTCGCCAGCTCGCACCCGTCCTGGACAAGATCCAGCCGCAGTCCCTGGCGCTGATCAGGGACGCGGCCCGGCTGGCCGCTGTTGCCACACCGGTGGCACCCCCTGCCGCACCGCCGGGGTCTTCGCCCACGCCGGAGGAGCCGCCGACCGAGGCCGGCCAGGTCAGCCTGACCTTCCACGGCCAGCCGCCCCTGCCCACCACCCCCACCGAGCCGAGCACGCCTGCCGCTCCCGCCGGAACCACCGCTGCGGCTGGTCCTGAGGCAGCCGTGCCGCGCCGCTCCACGCGCAGGGTGGCAGCCCGCGCCGGGGAGACCGCGTTCGAACGAGCGTTGGCGGATCTGCTGGGCGAGATCCGGGAGTTCGCCGCCACCAACCCTGATACCGAGATCGAGATCGGGTGGAAGCCCGCGGACGAGCCCGGAGCGGGCGGTAGCGTGAGCGAAGGGGCGGCGCAGTGATGTCGGCCCAGCCGCCCTTGGTCAACCGCCGGGTCATCGAGGCACTTCTGCGTCTGGAGCTTCCCAACGAGCCGGACCGCCGGCTCGTCCTGGTCCACGGCCGGTACGAGACCGGCGCGGCTGCCGAGTTCACTGCCTCCCTGGCTGAGGACAAGCGCCGGATCGAGGTCGTGGAGCAGCACTCCGTCCTCGGTATCTCCGACGCCTGGCATCGCCACCAGGAAGATGCCATGGGCCCGGGTTCGGTGCTGGTGGTCACCACCACGGTCGAGGATGAGCAGCTCGGCTGGGACGTGCTGGGCCACGCCCTGCGCCGCCAGGTCCTCAGTGTCGACCGGGCGGAGATCGTCCGGCTGCGATTCGGCGCCACCGGTCTCGACCCGCGCATCCGCGCGGAATCCTGGCTGGTGAACGCCCTCCTCGAAGCGGAGCCCCACGGTGGCTGGCCGCGGCTGGGCTCCGTGCTCACGCTGGATGCGGCGATGCGTGCACTCGTCGAGGCGAGGCTGTCGATCAGCCAAGCATCGCCCGACGCGGCCGGTACCCGCGGAGATGGCCGTCGCGACACCCCGCTGGACGCCGACACGCTGCTGGCCTGGTCCCGCAGCCCCTTCGGGCCCGCTGCCTACGCGGCACTGGCCAAGGACGAGCAGCAGGGGATCCGGGACTGGCTGACCAAGGTCGCCGGCAACGCGGCGTCATTGCTGCTGGACCTGTGCGCCGCCGGCCGAGGCCAGGAAGCCATGGCCCTCGGGGTCGTCGGCTCCGTGGTGGCCGGTCCTGCTCCATCGGCCGAGACCGGCCTCGCGCTCGGCGGGCTGTTCGGCACCATTCGGCCCAAGCCCGCCGACCTGCGTCCCTTCGCCCTCGTGGTCGAGGGAACCCTGATCCGGTGGCTGCTGCAGGCCGAGCAGGCAGGACCGGAGCAGCACGCGGCCCACAACCGGGCCCGGGAAGTCCTCGAGCAGGCGGACCGGCAGGCCCAGGAAGCCGGCCTGACCGAAGCCCTCGCGGGCAACGCGTACCTGCCCTCCGGGTTCCAGACTCGCCTCAACGCACTCGCGGCTGTCCTCGACCCCTCCGGCCCCCGCACACGCGACCTCGCCGCGGCCGAGGCAGCCCTTGAGGAACTGCGCCGCCACCACCTCGCGGGCCTGCAGCGCCCGCGTGTCCGCACCGCCGAAGCCGCGGTGCGCCTGGCCCGTTGGCTGGCCGGCCCGCAGCCGACCGTCACCTCCGTAGCGGACGCCGTCGAGCAACACCTCGCCGACTGGGGCTGGGTGGATGCCGCCCTCACCGTTTTGTGGGCCGGCGACGCCGATGCCCAGGAACCGGTCAGTGCCGCTTACCACAGCGTCTACCACGCAGCTCGTGGGCGGCGTGCCGTCATCGACGAGATCTTCGCCCGGTACCTGCGTGACTGGACACGCACCGCGACCAGCCAAACGCCGGGCGGGGCGCTCCTGGTCGAGAACGTGCTCGACACCATCGCCGTCAAGCTCGCCGGAAAGTCGGGGCGGGCACCGCTGATCCTGCTGGTCGACGGCATGAGCAGCGAAGTCGCGGTCGGCTTCGGCGAAGAACTCGCCCGCCGCGGCTGGCTGGAGACCGGCCCAGCCCGGGGCCGCCGCACGGCCGCAGTCGCCGCGATCCCCTCACTCACCCGCATCAGCCGGGCCTCGCTCCTCACCGGCAGCCTCACCCAGGGCGGCCAATCGGTGGAGAAGCCCGGCTTCGAGGAGTTCTGGTCCCGGCAGCGCCGTTCGGCCGCCTTGTTCCACAAGGCGGACATAGGAGGTGCGGCCGGCCAGCGGCTCTCCGACACGCTGCAGCGCGAGCTGGCCGGCGAGGCGGTCGTCGGAGTCGTGCTGAACACGGTCGACGACTCACTCGATCACGCCGCCCAGGGCGACCGCACACGGTGGCGCCTCGCCGACGTGACCTACCTGGACGAACTCCTCGCCGCTGCCCGCCTCTACAGCCGACCCGTCGTCATCGTCGCCGACCACGGCCACGTCCTCGAACGAAGCGAAGGACTCGACGCCCCAGCCGCGGCCGGGAGCGTCAGTGCCGCGCGCTGGCGCCTCGGCGAACCGGGATCCGGCGAAGTCCTGCTCACCGGACCGCGCGTGCTCGAAGGCGATGGCCGTATCGTCGCGCCCTGGCGCGAGGACATCCGGTACACGCCCCGCAAGGCGGGCTACCACGGCGGCGCCTCCCTCGCCGAGATGACCGTTCCGGTCCTGACGCTGCTGCCCGTGGACACCGACCCGCCCAAGGACTGGCACCTCCTCGCACCAGAAGACGTCACCCCGTCCTGGTGGAACGCAGGCAACCCCACCCGCGATGCGGCACGTGCCGCCGAGCAGACCAACACGTCGTCGACCTCGGCCAAGTCCACGGACGGTCAGGAACCTGCGGAGGAGACGCGCGAAGCCGCCGAGACGAGCACCCCGGCACACGGCCCCTCCTTCGGGACAAAGCTGGTGGCGTCCGAGACCTTCCGTTTCCAGCGGAGGTTTGTCCGCAAGCCGCCCGAGCCCGAGGTCATGGCTGCCGTCGTCGACGCCCTGGTGGTAGCGGACGGCGTCCTGTCCCTGACCGCGGTGGCGGCGGCAGCGGGCAAGGCAGGGCGCAACGCCGACGGCTTCGCCGCCACACTGCAACGACTCCTGAACGTAGAGGGCTACCCCGTGCTGGAGTTCAGCGACAACGGAAGCAGGCTTCGGCTCAACGTGCCGCTCGCCCGTGAACAGTTCCAGGTGGACAGCTGATGAACACGGTTCAGCCCCCCTCCGGGGGACACGCGGCTTCCGTGAGCGCGGCCCGCCGCCGCGACGTGGTCGATGCCCTGCGCCGCGGCACGGTGCCCCAGTTCGGGCTTGATCTCTTCGCCGTCGGCCTCGATCGTTTCGAGCGCGCCCTCGACGACGACCTGACCGTCGTCACCCGAGGCGGCGCAGCCTTCCACGCCGTCCGCGGCGACTACGGCTCCGGTAAGACCTTCTTCGCCCGCTGGCTCGCCGAGCGCGCCAAACGCATGGGCCTGGCCACAGCCGAGATCCAGATCTCCGAGACCGAGACCCCGCTGCACCGGCTGGAGACGGTCTACCGGCGCCTGACCGAACGCCTGTCCACCGCGAGCCACGCCCCGAGCGCCCTGCGCGCCATCGTCGACTCCTGGTTCTACACGCTCGAAGAGGAAGTCCTCGACGCCGGAGACGTACCGGAGGACGACACCGAAGCCCTCGGCAAGGCCGTCGACGCGCTCATGGAGTCCCGCCTCGCCGACGTCGCCCGCACCACCCCCGCCTTCGCAGCGGCCCTGCGCGGCTACCGCCACGCCAAGGCCGCAGGCGACGCCGCAACAGCCGAGGCGCTCATCGCCTGGCTCGGAGGCCAGAAGTCCGTCGCGGCCGGCGCCCGCCGGACCGCCGGCGTTCGCGGAGACCTCGACCACTTCGCCGCCCTCGGCTTCCTCCAGGGCCTGCTCACCGTCCTGCGCGACTGCGGACACCCCGGTCTGCTGCTCGTCCTCGACGAGATCGAGACCCTCCAGCGCGTACGAGGCGACGTCCGGGAGAAGGGCCTCAACGCCCTGCGACAGCTACTGGACGAGATCGACGCCGGCCGCTTCCCCGGCCTGTTCCTGGTGATCACCGGTACGCCCGCGTTCTACGACGGGCAGCAGGGCGTGCAACGGCTCCCCCCGCTGGCACAGCGCCTGGCCACCGACTTCACGACCGACCCGCGCTTCGACTCACCCCGCGCGGTCCAGCTGCGCCTCGCCGGCTTCGACCTGGAGCGGCTCGGTGAACTCGGCCGCAGCGTCAGAGACCTCTACGCCGGAGCTGCCCGCAACCCGGACCGGGTCGCCGAACTCGTCGACAACGCCTACATCGCCGAACTCGCCACCGCCGTCACCGGCGGGCTCGGCGGCCAGGTCGGCATCGCCCCGCGCGTCTTCCTGCGCAAACTCGTCGCCGATGTCCTCGACCGGGTCGACGAGTTCGACGACTTCGACCCGCGCCGGCACTACGCCCTCACCCTCTCCTCGGCCGAGCTGAGCGAAGCCGAACGCAGCGCCGCTTCCGCGGGCGACATCGAGCTCGACCTATGAGCGATGCCGACGCATCTTCCGGCTCAGGGGCCGGGACGGCCGCGCTGTCCCGGCTCCAGCCCGCTCTCGTCCACCACATCGTCAACTCCCTCGGCTGGCGCGAACTCCGTCCCCTCCAGCAGGAGGCCATCGTCCCGTTGCTCGACGGCTCGGACGCGGTCCTGCTCGCCCCCACCGCCGGTGGCAAGACCGAAGCCGCGTCGTTCCCGCTGCTGTCCGCCATGGAACAGCAGCGATGGACGGGCCTGTCGGTGCTGTACGTGTGCCCGCTCAAGGCCCTGCTGAACAACCTCCTGCCCCGACTCGAAACGTACGCCGGGTGGCTCGGACGGCGTGCGGCACTTTGGCACGGCGACATCCCTCAGACAGCACGCCGGCGCATTCTCACCGACCCGCCGGACATCCTGCTCACCACGCCCGAGTCGATCGAGGCCATGCTGGTGAGCACCAAGGTCGACCAGCACCGCCTCTTCGCTGATCTGCGGACCATCGTCGTCGACGAGGTCCACGCCTTCGCCGGAGACGACCGCGGCTGGCACCTGCTCGCCGTGCTCGAACGTCTCCAGCACCTGGCCGGACGGCCCATCCAGCGCGTCGGCCTGTCCGCCACGGTCGGCAACCCGGGCGACCTCCTCCACTGGCTGCAAGGCTCGGGCCGCGGCCTGCGACCCGCCCAGGTCGTCGCCCCCGGCGTCGACCTCGCCCCACGGGCCGTCGCCGACGCCACGACGGTGACACCACCGGGAGACATCGAACTCGACTACGTTGGATCAACCGCCAACGCGGCCAAGGTCATCGCCGCCCTCCACCGAGGCGAGAAGCGGCTGGTCTTCTGCGACTCCCGGCAGCTCGTCGAAGAACTCGGCGCCGCACTCCGCGCCGCAGGCGTCACCACCTTCCTCTCCCACGCCTCCCTCTCCCTCGACGAACGGCGCCGCGCCGAAGCCGCCTTCGCCGAGGCCCGCGACTGCGTCATCGTCTCCACCAGCACCCTCGAACTCGGCATCGACGTCGGCGACTTGGACCGCGTCATCCAGATCGACGCCCCCAGCACCGTCGCCTCCTTCCTCCAACGCATCGGCCGCACCGGACGCCGCGCAGGCTCCAACCGCAACTGCCTCTTCCTCGCCCGCAGCCACGAGGCACTCCTGAGCGCCTCGGCACTCCTAGTCCTGTGGGGCCGCGGTTACATCGAACCGGTCACCGCCCCGCCCGAGCCCCGGCACATCGTCGCCCAGCAACTCCTGGCCCTCAGCCTGCAAGAGCACAAGATCGCCCAAGGACTCTGGAACCAGGGCTGGAACAGCCTGCCCCCGTTCGACCGCAGCGCCGAACCGATCCTGCGGCACCTGGTGAACGACGGCTTCCTCGACCAGGACGGCGAGCTGCTGTTCATCGGCCCGGCCGCCGAGGAGAAGTTCGGCCGCCGCCACTTCATGGGCATCACCGCCGTCTTCACCGCACCACCCGAATTCACCGTCCTCGCAGGCCGCCAGGAGATCGGCCGCACCGACCCCATGCTCCTCACCGAGAAGATCGACGGCCCCCGGGTCCTCCTGCTCGGCGGGCGAAGCTGGAAAGTCACCTGGATCGACTGGACCAGACACCGCTGCTACGTCGAACCCTCAGACCTCGCCGGCCGCGCCCGCTGGTTCGGCACCGGCTACAGCGGCACCTCCTACGCACTCAACCAGTCCGCCCGCGAGGTCCTGCTCGGAACCGACCCGCCGGTCAAACTCACCCGCCGCGCCACCCAGCAGCTCGCCCACGTCCGCGAGGAGAACGTCGACACCGTCCACCCCGGCGGCACCGTCATCACCCGAGCCGGCGACGACATCCGCTGGTGGACCTGGGCCGGCTACCGCGCCAACGCCACCCTCACCGCCACCCTCGCCGGCCTCACCGACGAACGCCAGCGCTTCTCCGACGAATACCTGCGCCTACGCACCGACCTCACCCCGCAGATGTGGAAGGCCGGAGCGGCGGACGCTGCCTCACGCCTGTGCCTGCCCGACGTCGACGTGAAAGCCATGCGCGGACTGAAGTTCCACGAGGCCCTCCCGGAACGCCTGGCCATGGCCACACTCGCCACGAGGCTTGCCGACCTCGACTCGGCGGCGGTCGTATTGTCTCAACCGGTCAGGTTCTCGCTTCGGGCGGACTGAAACTGTGGATCGGAGACTCTTGGGACATGCTCGGACGGGTGCTGGCGTGCCCGGACGTCGGGCGTACCTCGCACCTCGCTATCGAATTGGCGGCAGCGTTCCGCGGTAGCTGGCGCACGCGCTGGCTAAGGCCCAGGATGTCGTCGAAGGCGGGGTCGAGACACGTGGTGTCTTCCTGAAACGTGCTCAGTCGGGGTGTAGCGCACACGTCGAGGAGAAGGCCGGTGAAGCCCTTCCAGGACCGTTCCGCGGGAAGGCGACAGATGGCCGCGGCGCGAGTCAAGTACTCGTCCGTACGTTGGTTCGACGCTCGGACCTTTTCAACATGCCGTACGGCCGGATCTTCCAAGCCGGTTCGCCGGGCGAAGTCCAGCGCCGGAGCGGCCTCCACGAGAACAGTCAGAACGTTGCGGACTGTGCAGATCGTCGAGAACTCAACCTGTTCCATCGTGCGGACGCGATCCGTAGCTGAGGGCCAGTGGAGACGGCGGGAGAACGGACTTTTGCCGTTGACCTCTGCCTCCAGGGCGACCCTCTGTAACTCTGTCCAGACCTTCTCGCCGTACTCGTCAACGAACTCTGGGAACGACTTGCCAAGGGCCTCCATGATCGCGTCAGCGCCGAACTCCTCGAAGCTGAGCACGATAGCGACGGCAAAGGTTGCAAGACCATCGGCGTCAGCGACGCTATGCGGTGCATACGGCCCGATCGAGCCGTCTCGGTGCGTCCCGCGATTGGCCTGGCGGTACAGCTTGAGAAAGTGGCGATGAGCCGACTCCAATGCCGCGTCCATGGCCTGCTCGGTGTTGCCATCTACGGACTCGACGGCCCTCCCGATGACGGCAGGGAGCTGGGAGTCACCCCGGGTGATGTACCAGGCCAAAGCACGTCGAATCGCATGCTCGGGCAGCGGTATCGGCGGAACCGCAAGGATCTGACCGAATCGTGGGTGCGCGGCGAAGACCTGGAGCACAGCACCCTCCAAGGGCTTCTTCTTGGCGGTGGCCAGGGCCAGCGCCTCGGCTACCACGACGGTGTCTGGTACGAGCGCCGAGACGGACCCAGATCCGCGCCCAAGCCCCTGCCGCTTCTCCCAAGGTAGGGCGCCAAACTCCCGCCACCGGCGGATCTTCGCCCAGCTCACCGACAGCCCACGCGACGCCAGATGCGCGCGAAGTTGCCGTTCGGCCTGGCTGGGCTCCTTCCATGCCATGGCGTGAGTCTAGTTAGAACCCTGCGATTCTCCGAGGCTCGCATCGTGGGACGGGCTGACCTAATGGACCACACGCCAGAGACGTGACGTGTGCTGTGCACACGGCCACCAGTTCAGAGGGGAAGATTCAATGGCAGGCCGTTTCCGTAGGGGTCCTCGACAGATGCTCAGGGCAGCGGGCTTCGCTGTGGTCCGGGGTGCTGCGAGCACGGCTGGCAGCGCCGCGGTGACCGCGGTCATCTGGTGGCTCCACTCACGGTAGTTCGCCTGGGATCGAGCTTGCTTTCAGTCTTGGGGCTGCAGGGGCTGGGCCGGCGTCTGGGCGACTACGGCTTCCAGGTCACGAGCGAACCGGCGATGTCGTCGGAGCAGCTGTGGGATGCCGCCCGAAGACCACCGCTTCCTAATGTCGTTGTCAAGCCGTCTCGGTCATCGGGGGTGTGACGTGGTAGCACCGTCTGTCGCGGATCAGCGCCCACAGGACGTTGACACGTCGGCGGGCCAGGGCTAGCACTGCCTGGACGTGCTTCTTTCCCTCAGCGCGCTTACGGTCGTAGAACGCTCGCGAGTTCGGGTCGCAGCGGATGCTTACCAACGCCGAGGTATAGAAGACTCGTTGGAGCCTGCGGTGGTAGACGGTCGGCCGGTGCAGGTTGCCGCTGACCTTGCCCGAGTCGCGTGGCGCGGGGGCAACGCCGGCGAAGGCCGCCAAGGCGTCCGGGGAGGCGAAGCTGTCAAGGCTGCCGCCGACGCCGGCCAGGAACTCGGCGCCGAGGACGGTGCCGATGCCGGGGACGCTCTCGACTATTGCGGCGAGTTCGTGCTCGCGAAACCGGCCCTCGATGAGCTTGTCCATCTCGGCGATCTGCTCGTTGAGAGCCATCACCCCCTCGGCCAGGGTGTGGACCAGCCTGGCAATGGTCTTCTCCCCGGGGACGGAGGTGTGCTGGCGCTGGGCGGCCTCGACGGCCGCTTCTGCCAAGGCTCTGGCGTTACGGACCTTGCGGTTGGCCAGCCACTTCGTCAGCCGCGCGACGCCGACGCGGCGGATCGCGGCCGGGGTCTGGTACTCGGTCAGCAGTTTGAGCGGGCCGGTGTTAGCCTCCGCGTTTCGGTCGGGGCTGGCTGAGCCGGGTTGATCTCTCAGGCGGTGGTGCTCGACGTGTCGCGGTGGGGTGGGCATGCCGGGGGCCCGACGCGTGGTCGGGTGCTCCTTGGTCCTCGGGTCGTGGGTGGTCAGCGGCGGTGTCGCCGGGTCAGGTCACCGGTCGGGGCAGCGCGGCGAGGCGGGTGAAAGCGAGGGTGAGCTCGTTGCGCCAGGGCCAGGTTGAGGCGATTCGCAGGCGGATGCGGCGTGCGGCGCGGGTGATCCGGGCCGCGGCGTGCAGGATCCGGTAGCGGAGCTTCTTCGGTTCGGCGGTGGCCAGCTCGCCGTCCAGCAGCAGGGTCCGGGCCCAGACGAGCAGGTCGATGGCGGTCAGGGACAGCTCCAGCCAGGCCGCGTTGATCGCGAAGTGGCGGGAGGGGAAGCGCCCGAAGCCGGTGGTCTTGCCGCAGCGGATGTGGTCCTCGACTCTGGCGTGGGCGCGGTGGCGGACCTCCAGGTGTTGCAGGGAGCCGCCGCCGGCGACGGGCGTGTCGGTGAGGAAGACCTGGTGGCGCATCCCTTCGTCCTGGTCGAAGAGCGAGAGTTGGGCACCGGGGTGGGGCCGCTCGCGTCGCACGATGGCCCGGGTGCCGTCCGGGTGGCCGGCGAGGTCGACCAGGCCGGTCAGTTCCGCGACCTCTGCCCCGGTGCGAAGGGAGCCGTCCTGTTCCAGGGCGGGGTGCCAGACCGGCTCGGGCAGGGCCCGGATGGCCTTGCGGAATTCGGCGGTGACGGCGTGTCCGACGGAGAAGGTGGTCTGGATGCCGCGCTGTCGCATGCCGCGCAGGTGGGTCAGGAAGGCCTTGGCGCTGCCCGCGCTGTCGGTGCGGATGAGGATCGGGGTGCCGTGGCGGTGGGCGTCGGGGATCTGTGCGAGGGCCGCGTCGATGACCGTGATGTGGTCGGCGGCGGTGTTGGCGCCGGCGTTGCCGGGTCGCAGGAGACCGGCCAGGGCTTCGCCTGTGTTGTCGGGGAAGCAGAGCATCGGGTGGTGGCCGAAGCCGCGCTTGTAGGTGGCGGCGGCCTGTTCCTTCTCGGAGTGGCAGGTGACCAGGGTGGCGTCGATGTCCAGGACCAGGCCGGGCAGTTGGCGCCCTCCGGCGCGGGCCGGCGGTATCCCGTCCCTGGTCTCGGCGGCCTGCAGCCAGGCGACTTCGCGGGCCCTGGCCCGGGCGGCCCGCAGCGCGCTCAGGGCCGCGGTGTCGATGCCCGCCAGGACGCGCCAGGCGGTGGGGGTGGAGGCGACCGGGCCGAACACCTGGTGCTGGTCGCGCAGCAGGGCCAGGTCCCGGATTGCTTCACCGCCGTCGGCGAGCATCACCGCCAGGTCGACAGCGACGCGGCCGGGAGCGTGTCCGGTCCCGCGCGGTCTGAGCCGTCGAAGAGCGTCGGTGAAGACACTGGTCAGTGTGGTGGCATCGGCCAGATCCGCCAGCAGGCGCGATCCGGCGTGGCTGACGACCCCGTGCCCGTCAGCGCTGACGACAAGCTTGGGGCGTGACCGGGTAGTGTGCACGCAGAAAGTGCCTTCCTGCTGGTACGACGGAGACCTTAGACAAGCCTCATCGTCCCAGTTCAGAAGGCACTTTCGCGTTTCCGCCCACGATCCGGTCCAGCCCAAGCTGAAACGCGCAGGTTAAAGGTGCGGAAAAGCCTCTCATTGAATGACAGGCTTCGGCCCTGTGAGTGCTACCTGCTTTCGGACTCCCCTTCAAGGAAGCGGGTGACTTCGGAGGCGATGCTGGTCCGAGCGGTGCTTGGACGCAGACCGCGTCCCGTGGACTGCTCGTGCACTCCCATGCCACCTGCCCATACATACCGGCGCGCTTGAACGCCATCGATGTGGAGTCCCACCTGGATGTCCATCGTCTTGAGCTTCGAAGCGAGTCCGGCGCCGAGGATGCTGGCCGTCGCACGGTGCATCGGGTAGACGTTGAACCCGCGGATGAGTTTCGAGTTGGACTCGTCGACGAGCGCGCTTTCGCCGTTCTTGCCGATGCGTACATCGAGCCCCCACCGGTCGAGGTCGATGGTGAAGTATTCTTCGGCGCGGTTCTCGACCGTAACGCTAAACCCGAAGTAAGTCAGGCCTTTCGCGTCGTCATGGCGGTACTTCGGGGGGTCGACACGTTTCAAGTCGTACACACGTATCCGGACGCCAGCGAAGGCCTCGTCGTACTCCTGCCAGTCACCGACGAGGTTCGGTACGTGCACGGTTTCTCTCCTGGGGCATGGGTCCGGCTCCCTGCTGCCTCCGCCACGTCAGAGGCCGGGAGCGGTTCAGCTTACGATGCGAGGCTCGGGCATCTCTGACCGGCGTTCCAGCCAGAGATGCCCCCGGTTCCAGGGCCGCCAGACCGGCGAGGGACTCCGCCTGCGGCTACCGGCTATGCGGCGAGTGGCAGGTCGTCGTCGCCACGGGGTACGGCTCGGAGCCGGTCTGCCTGGGCTTGGTCGAGTGCTCGGGCGAGGGCGTTGACGGCCTGGTCGGCGGAGTCCTTGAAGAGGTGGCCGTAGAGGTTGATCGTGGTCGCGAGGGTGGCGTGGCGCAGGGTCTTGGAGATGACGGCGAGGTGGATGTTCTCGGCGATCATGATGCTGGCGGCGGTGTGGCGCAGGTCGTGCAGCCCGATCTTGGGGAGGTCGAGTTCGGCGGTTCGTTTGCGGAGCTGGTCGAGGACCCACTGGGGCCGCAGCGGTGTGCCGCCGGGGCGGGCGAAGACGAGGCCTTCGAGCCGGCCGTCGGGGTGGGTGGTCATCTGGATTGCGGCCTGGCGGTGGAGGGCTGCGATGACTCTGGGGGAGAGGCTGATCCAGGCGCGGCCGGCCTCGGTCTTGGGCTCGCGGAGGTGGATCTTCCCGTTGTCGATGGCGGCGAGGGTCGAGCGGACGTAGAGCTTGCGGTCCATGAGGTGCACGTCGGACCAGTGCAGGGCGAGAATCTCGCCGCGGCGCATGCCGGTGCCGAGCATGACCTCGAACAGGTCAGTCAGCTGATCGGCGTAGTGCTCGGCGTTGTGGTGCAGGAACGCGGCTGCCTCGTCGGGGGTCCAACAGCTGCGCTCGGCGGCGCGGGGCCTGGCCGGGACGGAGTGCTTGGCCGGGTTGTAGCGCAGCCCCCAGGAGCGCACCGCGTGGTTGAGGGCGTTGCGAAGGGTGGAGACGATCCGGTAGACGGTGACCTTGCCGCGCTTGGCCTTGCGCTGGGCGGCGATCCAGCGCGCGATGTGCTTGGGGCGCAGGTCCGGGAGACGGTAGTGGCCGAAGGCGGGGATCAGGTCCCGCTCCACACACGCCTCGTAGCCGGCGTACGTGTTCGGCGCGAGCTCCTCCTTCTTCACCGCCAGCCACTGCCGCAGGAAACTCGCCACGGTCACGCGGCGGTCCTCGTACACGCCGCGCAGCTCACCGTCCAGCACCGCCCTCATCTCCCGGATCGCCTCCGCGCGGCTGGCGAACCCACCCCGCCGACGGGTCTTTCGCTTCCCGTCCTCCGGGGCCAGGTCGACGCAGTACGTCCACGACCCGTGACCCGCCTCCTCCAGCAGCCGCACACACGACGGACCCAGCTGCTTCCCGTGCCCGCCCGTACAACCACATCGCCGGTAGACCCGGCCACGCTGCGCACGCTGTCCCATGAGCTTCCCCTTCTCTTGGACTGGGTGGTGCCTCTGGGGCAAGAGTGGTTGCTGTGTCGGGTGTGGCGACAGAGCGTGCGAGGCGAAGCGCGAAGCACTCAGAACCAGACGGCGAAGACACGCTCAAGACGACACACCGCTCGGAAGATCACGATCCGTAGTCGGTGGGTAGGGGACCATGATCTGCTCGCTGGAGCCGGACCTGGGAGCCGGCTAGCGCCGTCGACGCAACGGCTGTCGGGATCGCACGGCGGTATTTGCTGAAGGTCCGACAGATCTCGATCACCGGCAGCAGCCGCGGCGGGGTGGTCAGCCCGGCTGAACGGAAAGGGTCTGCCGGTGTAGGCCGGTAGCAACTGGATGATGTTGCACAGTGATGAGGGTTTTGGCCCCTCGGAGTCGCCCCCGCGGAGGGAAACTCCAAACCGCCTCCTGCTGCGTTGGCTGAAGACCGTCGCGGTGAGGGTCGGAGGAAGAGGTGCTCTTGAAAGGGCGTAGCTGGCCTGGCTCCCGCCTCGGATACCGTGTTCCTCTACGGGGTGCCATAACGGATGTGACGCCCCCCACCGGAGGTAAGTCAGCGTATGAGTTCAAAGCGCAGCAAGAATCCAGCCCTGCCCGTACTCGACGACGCATTCCGACTCGCGTCGGTCAAGGACGCCGAGGAGTCCACCCGTGACTTGGCCGCGCGGCTGGCCACCACAGAGCTGCGCCGCGCTTCCCACCCGGGCCGGGTCACCTGGGAGCCCACCGATCAGGCCGAGCCCGTACCGGCCCCGCCGACTGTGGTCGACGGTGACGGGGACCTGTGGCTGCGGGACCGGAGCACTGGCACCTGGACCATGCCCGAGTTCGACCCGAAGGAGTTCCCGGCCCGCTGTGGCGAGGTTCTGACGTGGAACGAGCTTGCCTGCGAGTACGGTCCGCTCACCGCACTGGCCGACGACCGCCGCATCGGCGGCGGCCGGCGCTGACCGCGCAGCCCTCTGGGACGACCGTGCCCCTGAAGCGCCCGTTGCGGGTAGCCGGGAGCTCCAGCTCACCGCCGAGCCCGACGATGGCGGCGAGCAGGTGAGCGTGGTGGTGGCGTGCGACGGCCTCGAGCAACGCGGGGCGGCCCTGGCGCCACCCGACGTCCTCGGTCCGGCCGGCGTCGGTGGCCCAGCCGGGTAGCGGTCGGCCTTCGGTTGCCGTGGTGAGCGCGCGGCCCGGCTCGCCGAGCGACTGCTGCCAGTCGGCCAACTGCCCGAGCAGGCCGCGCAGCAGCTCGTTGACGGCGGCCGCCGGGCCGAGAGGTCGGCGATCAGTCCGCCGTGGCGATCAGCGGCTGGAGCAGGATGTCGGGTTGGGCGCGCTGGAAGGCGTTCAGCTGCCACTTGTCGGCGAACAAGGCCAGCAGCACGTCATCCGAGCGGCGGGTGAGCACCTCGCCGTTGATCAGGCGGGCTTTGGCCAGGGCAGCGGCGCCGTCGGCGTCAGTGATCCGGGCCAAGCGGTAGGAGAGCTGGTCGAGGGCGATTGGGGAAGAGAACTCGTGCTCCATCCGGTGCAGGATCACATCGAACTGCATCGGGCCGACCGCAGCCATGACCGGCGCCTGGTCGCCACGCCGGTCGGAGACCAGCACCTGGATCACGCCTTCCTCGTCGAGTTGGGCGACGCCCTTGCGGAACTGCTTGGACCGGCTGATGTCCTTGGGCCGTGCCACCGCGAAGTACTCGGGGGCGAAGGCGGGCAGCGGGGGAAACTCGGTCTTCTTGCCGGTGAAGAGGGTGTCGCCGACCCGCAGCGCGCTCGCGTTGATCAGGCCGACCACATCGCCGGGGTACGCGGTGTCGACCACGGTGCGCTCGGCTCCGAAGACGGTGTGCGCGTACTTGGTTGCGAACGAGCGGCCGCTGGCCGCCCGGGTGACGTGCATGCCGCGCTCGAAGACGCCGGAGCAGACTCGGACGAAGGCGATCCGGTCGCGATGGGCCGGGTCCATGTTCGCCTGGATCTTGAACACCAGGCCGGAGAACTCCTCGCCGACCTCGCGGCTGCCGCCCTTGGCCAGCTGGCGGGGCCCGGGAGCCGGAGCGAGGTCGACCACGGCGTCCAGCAGGAGCTTCACACCGATGTTGGTCAGCGCGGCGCCGAAGAAGACCGGGCTGATCTTGCCGGCCTCGAAGGCCTCCTGGTCGTAGCCGGGGCCGGACGAGAGCACCAGCTCCAGCTCCTCCAGCGCGGTCGTCCAGGCTTCGCCCTCCTGCTCGGCGGCCTTCTCGGAGGTGAGCTGCTCCTCGAGGGCGGCGTGCGTGCCGGCCGGCACCTTGGTGTAGCGCAGCATCTGCTCGGTGTTCCCCGCTTCGACCAGGCCGCGCAGGTTGCCCGCGCTGCCCACCGGCCAGACGACCGGGACGGGGGTGATCCCGAGGTGCGTCTCGATGTCCTCAAGCAGGGTGAGTGCATCCTGGCCGCGCCGGTCCCACTTGTTGATGAAGGTGATCACGGGGACGCCGCGATGGCGGCAGACCGCGAAAAGCTTGCGGGTCTGCTCCTCCAGGCCCTTGGCCGCGTCGACCAGCATGATCGCGCAGTCGACGGCGGCCAGCACCCGGTAGGTGTCCTCGGAGAAATCGGCGTGGCCGGGGGTGTCGACCAGGTTCATCACGTGGCCGCGATAGCCGAACTGCAATGCGGCCGAGGTCACCGAGATACCGCGCTCGCGTTCCAATTCCATCCAGTCGCTGGTCACGCCGCGTCGGTCACCCTTGGCGTGCACCGCACCGGCAGAAGTGATCGCCCGAGCGTGCAGCGCCAGCGCCTCGGTGAGCGTGGACTTGCCCGCGTCCGGATGGCTGATCACAGCGAAGGTCCGTCGGCGGCCGGCCTCATGAAGGACCTGCGGGACGGGGATCGACTGTACGGTGCTCACGTGTTTCCTCGGGTACGCATCGGCAGCAGGCCGGGTGACGCCTCTCCGTACCTGGTGAGCCGGGGATCAGGTCCGCAGGCCCAGGAAGCGATAATAGGCTGTCGGGCGGCGTGGCCCCGAAATTCCCGTTCTCTGGGGGAGAAGCTGATCCAGGCTCGGCTGGCCTCGGTCTTGGGCCGGCCGAAGGCCAGGCCGTTGTTGTTGACGGCGGCGAGCGTCCAGCGGACGAAGAGCGGGCGGTCCATGAGGTGGACGTCCAACCAGTGCAGGGCGAGGACCTCGCCGCGGCGCAAGCCAGTATCAAGGATGACCCCGAACAGGTCGGTGAGCTGGTCGGCGTACTGCTCGGCGTTGTGCCGCAGGAAGCTCGCGACCTCTTCCGGAGTCCAGCAGGTACGCACGGCGGCGCGGGGCTTTGGCGAGACGGAGTGCTTGGCCGGGTTGTAGCGCAGCCGCCAGGAGGAGACGGCGTCGTTCAGCGCGTTGCGCAGCGTGGACGCGGCCGCGCCCGGCCTCCAGCTGGGCGGCGATCCACTCGTCAACGTGATGGGGACGAAGGTCGAGCAGCCGGATGTGGCCGAACGCCGGGATCAGGTCGCGCTCGACCCACGCCACGTAGCCGGCGTAGGTGCTCGGCGACAGGTGCGCCCGCCTCGTGACCAGCCACTCGCGCGGGTAACTCGCCACCTTGGTTCGGCGGTTCTCGTACACCCCGCGCAGCTCACCGTCCAACACCGCCCGCATCTCCCGCAACGCCTCCGCATGGCTGGCGAAACCGCCCCGGCGGCGGACCCGACGCCGGCCCTCCTCCTTCGCCAGATCCATCGCATACGTCCACGTCCTGTGCCTCAAATCCCCGGCCAGCAGCGGGCACCACGGACCCAGCTGCTTCCGGTTACCGTCCGAACAACCACACCGCCGGTACGCCCGGCCACGCTGCGCACGCTGTCCCATGAGCTTCTCCTCCGACAGGTCTCGATCACGGGCAGTAGCCGTGGCGGGGCGGTCGGCCTGGGGACCACTTTGGGACCACACCTGATGAGCGCCTATGGGCGCCGATGGTCCGAAACGGACACTTCTGCACGAAGTAAACACTGAGCAACTGTCAGCTCTCTGCGCCGGCGCTTCCGTCGAGAAGTCCCAACTCACGCGTTCCCCAGGATGATTGAGCAGCAAAAAAGCCGAGGCCGCGAGGCCTCTGCTGCCGACGATAGTTGAACCCCTTGGCTGTGGGGGTCAAGGGGTCGCAGGTTCAAATCCTGTCGTCCCGACTGTGAAGTCGGTTGTGAGGGCCGGTACTTGGGAAACCGAGTGCCGGCTCTTTCTGTTTTTGCGTCAGCTGGTGGTCGCACGGTGGTCGCCGGGCCACATCGGCTAGGGCGCGGACGGTTCTTCTGTTCGCGCCTGCTGGTATGCGGGCAGTTGCCGCGCGGGCGCGGGCGCCAGGGGCCGCTGGGCGCGGCAGACGGGGTGTCCGAGGACGGTGTGGTCGGCGTAGATGTTCGCGGTCGTCGACAGAGTGCGGTGGCGCAGGGTCTTGGAGATCACGGGCAGGGGCACACCCGCGGCCAGGGCGAAACTGGCGGCGAGGTGGTGCAGGTCGTGCAGGTCGTGCAGGGCGAGTGCCTCGCCTTTGCGGATGCCGGTGCCGATCATGAGGTCGGCGAGGTCGGCGAGGTCGGCGTAGAGAGGGTCGGCGCCCCCGCTCCGACCGGCCTCGACCGGCCCCAGCGTCGACACCAGCAGTTCCACCGTGCGACGCTGCGGCCGCTCCCGGCGGCCCCGCTCCGGATGCCTGATGGACCTGGCGGCTAACCTGGCTGCCTCGGCCAGCTCAGTGCAGCGGCCTGGCGAAACCCAGTAGAAGCTCACCGAATGCCCTCACTCGACCACCCCCGCAGCGCACTACCCCCCCGCTATTTCTACTTGCGGGTAACCTGTCAGGGCCCTGCCGGAGAGATTCGGCCGGGTCCTGAGGACGGGGGCGGGCGTGCAGGTTCTGTCCGTACAGGATCGGTACCACCCGCAGATGGGAAGCTTGGGCATGACATGGTGTGCGTGAAGTCATCAACCGCCACCATCCCTTAAGGAAGAGGTTCTGCATGAGCAGCGACGTGGAGTCATCTGAGAACCCCAAGAACCCCAAGAGCGCCGAGAGCCCGGAGGCCACGGAGGCTGCCGAGGCTCCCGCGCCCGCCGCCCAGGACGACGTCAAGGCCCAGTTCCTCGCCGCTCTGGAGCGCAAGCGCGGCGCCAAGTCCGATAGCGCGGCCGGCGGCCCGAATGGCGACTCGAAGATCCACGGCGCCCACGGCGCGGTGGGCGGCAAGCGCAACTTCCGCCGCAAGAGTGGTGGTTGATCAGCCCGGTTGACGCCGGGGGCCGCCAGGCCTGGTCCTGACCGGGCGGCCGTAGCTGTACGCGACAGGCAAGGTCTTCGTTCGAGTGTGCCGGGTGCGGGGCCTTGCCTGCCGGGGATCGGCAGGGTGCCTGGAGAAGGCGGCGCCGGGTGCCGGCCCCGGAGCCCGTCCCGCCGAGCACTGCCGCCCGTGACAGTGGGGCCGACTGAGCGTGACTCTGTCGGGGATCTTGGTCGCCGCCGTGTCGGCTCTGTGCACATGATGCAACCAGTCGACGAGCAGACGCAGTCAAACGACCTGTCCGTTCACTCCGAGGGTTCGGTCACTGCTACACCACATCGCTGCGCTGCCGACCACCACGGCGCCCGTGAACCTCACCTCCCCACCTGGAGGGCGTCATGACTCCGGGGAAGAGACTGATCCAGGTGCGGCTGGCCTCGGTCTTGGGACCGCCGGGAGGGAGCCGCCCGTTGTTGACGGCGGCGAGGGTCCAGCGGACGTAGAGCCTGCGGTCCACTCCCCTTCTCTCGGACCGGGTGATCCGGGACCAGGGTTCGCCGTCCAGTCGGGCGTGGTGGCAGAGCGCACGGGACGGTGCGCGAGGCACGTCAGAACCAGCCGGAGAGGACACGCACAAGACGACACACCGCGCGGAAGATCACGATCCGCAGCCGGTGGTAAGCGACCGTGATCCGCCTGCAGGCGCCGATCCCGTGAGCCGGCCAGCGCCGTCTGCGCAGCGGCTGTCGGGCTTGCTCGACGACGCTTGCTGAAGGGGTGGCAGATCTTGGTTGCCGACGGTAGCTGCGGTGGGGCGGTCGGCCTGGGGACCGCTTTGGGACCACACGCGATGAGCGCTCATGGGCGCCGATGGGCCAAAACGGGCGCTTGTGTGCGAAGTGAACGCTGGCGGACCGTCCGCATGCCGACGCGTCGTCGGAGAAGCGGCGCGGCTACTCGGGTGGGAGCCGTTCGGCGCGCGGAGCCGCCGGTGTGGCGGGGCGGGTGTCGTTGCGGGCTCCGGGCAGCAGGCCGAGCCGTACGAGCTCGCCGTAGGGGTCGATGCTGAGGACGTCGGGGACGGGGCGGTCCTCGTCCGTGCGGCGGAGGGTTGCGGCGGTTCGTTCCTTCACGCTGATCGTTCCTTCACACTGATCGGCTCCTGGGCCGTCGGCGGGACTGGCGAACTGTGTTGTGCCGGGCGGCTGAGCGGATCTCGAACACGATCTGGTCGATGACGGTCCGGACGTCGCCGCGGAAGTAGAAGTGGCCCCCGGTCCGCACTCTGAGGCCGAGGAAGTGGTCGGTGTGCTCGGCCCAGCTGGCGGCCTGGGCCGGACGGGCGAGGCGGTCCGCGGAGCCGCAGAAGGCGGTCAGGGGGATGGGTAGCGGGGCGCCGAGCCGGTCCCGCGACCAGGAGGCCACCAGATCCAGGTCCTGGCGCAGGGGAGGCTCGACGAAGGACCAGAGGGTGTCATCGGCGAGGAGGCGGGGCTCCAGCCCGCCCCACTCGCTGACCAGCGCCCGCAGTTCCTCGCTGGGCAGGGCGGTCGGGTCGGCCCGGCCGCCGACGTGGTGGGCGGGGCCGGGGTGTGCGGAGACGCCGAGCCACAGTGGCGCAGGCAGGCCGTGGGCGATCAGGGTGCGGGCCAGGTCGTAGCAGACCAGCGCGCCCATGCTGTGGCCGAACAGGGCGAGTGGCCGGTCGGGCAGCGAGGAGAGTTCGGTGACGAGCCGGTCGCTCAGCTCCGCGATGGTGCGCACGACCGGTGCTCCGCGGGAGCCGCCCCGGCCGGGCAGCCCGACGGCCAAGACGTCCCAGTCGGGCGGGAAGTACCGGGCCCACCGCCGGTACTCCACGTCAGACCCGCCGGCGTGGTGTACCAGCACGACCCGGTGCGTCGCACCCCGCGGGCCCGGAGGGCGGGTGGGGCCGGGGTGGAGGAGGGTCATACCGGGGTCGGCCGACAGTTGTGGCGTGCGTCGGGCGGGGGCCAGCTCCCGGATCCGGCGGGCGATCCGGGGATCGTCGAACGGGCAGGCCAGCGCGATGATCCCGTCCGGACGGACCAGGATCACGCTCGGTTCGCGGGCTCCCAGCGCGGAGTGCGCCGCGCCGGTGGAGTCCGCGGGGTCGGTGGCGCCCGCCCGCCGGGACAGGACGACCTGACGGATCCCGACCGGGCTGGAGGCGGCATGGTCCCGTACCCGCGAGACCAGTCGCCGGGCCGACGCGAGCCGGCCGGGGTCGCGCCGGTCGGCGGGGAGGATCAGCAGCAGCAGGTCGTCCGGCGACAGCAGGTCCCGCAGCCACCCGCCTTCGAAGCGGACGTCGGGCAGGCGCATGCCGGCCCGCAGCGAGCCGATGCCGGGCCCGTCGCTCGGGTAGGAGTTGCTCAACTGGGCGAACCTGGCGGGCATGTAGCGGTTGAGAAGCCCGGTGCGCTGGGCCGCCGCGAGGGCGAGGTCGCGGACGGTGGCTCGCCGGCCGGTCAGCATCCACATCCGGGTCTGCCGGTCGGTGTCGGCGACCACGATACCGGCCATGTGGCGCCGCTCGGCGGCCCATTCCTCCAGCACCTCCTCGGAGTGAATGCCTCGTTGCACCTGGGTGAGCCGCCAGCCGAGCCCGTGGGCGTCCTCGATACCAGTGTTGAGCCCCTGGGCGCCGACCGGGCTGTTGACGTGGGCCGCGTCGCCAAGGATCAGGACCCTGCCGACCTTGAAGGCGCCGGCCAGTCGCCGCTGGACCCGGAAGTCCCCGGTCCGCTGCTTCCCGAGCAACTGGAGCGGCACCGGGCAGCGTTCGGCGGCGGCCGTCTGGACGAAGGCGACCGGGTCGTCGATCTTCATGTCCGCGGCGACACTGGCGACGACCCGGTAGCCGCCTCCGGGTAGGCCCAGGACGGTCAGGACGCCCGTGTCGGTCATGAAGTGGTGGGCTTCGTCGTGGGCCAGCGAGGTGGCGCAGGCTCCGTCGGCGAGTACGAACTTCTGTTCGTACGGCGCGCCCTCGAAGCTGACCTCGATGAGTTCACGGACCTTGCTGTGCGCCCCGTCGCAGCCCACCAGCCAATCAGTCTGGACGGTTTCGGCCCGGTCTGATCCCGCGGATACCAGCGTCGCCTCGACCTTCTCGCCGGTATCTTTCAGGTCGGCCAATTCGACGCCGAACTCGATTTGCCCGCCCATTTCCGCAAATCGTTCCCGCAGAGCCTTTTCGGTTTCCAGTTGTGGGATTGATACCGGAGAGGTGAAACGGGACCCGGCCAGCCGTTCGAAGTCGACCCTGGCCTTGCGGCTGCCGCCGGAGTAGTAGACCTGGCCGTGGATGGGCATCGACTGCCCGGCCAGAGCCGCTCCGGCCCCGAGCCGGTCGAGCACCTCGAGGGCGCGGGGCCAGAGTACGAGCGCGCGGGAGTGCGGGTGCGGGCGTTCGGCGCGGTCGACCACACGTACCGAGGTACCTCGGGAGAGCAGTTCGACGGCGAGGGTCAGACCGGTCGGGCCGGCGCCGACGACGAGAACGCCGGATGAATCAGACATCATGAATCCTTTCGGAAATCTTCCATGAATGCAGGGCGCATAGGATTTCAAACGCAGAGTTCTCGTGAACTTTCTTACACGGGGCCGTTCCGTGCCGGATGGCTAGTTTTCGACCGGCTGAGACGCGCCAGTCGAATGAGAGGCTGGAGGGTTGATCGGCGGGTTATGATGTGGGAAAGGCAGGCTTTGGGATTGGAAACATTCCCTACGGGAGGATTGTCTGTGATTTCAACGATGGAAAGCCCTATCCGCATCCTTGTCGCCGACGATCACACGCTGTTACGCGAGGTGCTGTGTGAGGTGCTCTCCGCGCAGTCCGACTTCGATGTGATCGCGCAGGCAGGGGACGGGTCCGATGCGGTCGCACTGAGCGCCAGGATCAAGCCGGACATCGCGCTGTTGGACATCGAGATGCCCGGCAGCAAACCGCTGCTCACCGTGCGCCGGCTGCGTGAGGCCTCGCCCCGGACGCAGGTGATCATCCTCAGCATGTACGCGGACCCGAGACTCATCCAGGAACTGCTCGAACTGGGCATCCGCGGCTACCTGCACAAGACCATCAGCCAGCACGATCTCGCCGCCGCCATCAGGGGCGTCTGGCAGGACCGCGACCGGGTGATCCTCTCCGTGACAAGGAACAGCATCCAGCTGGCCCCGGCCGTCGGCGACGCCGAACTGCTGTCGACCCGCGAGCAGGAGGTCCTGGCGCTGGTCGCGGGCGCCATGAGCAACCGTCAGATCGCGGCGCGGCTGTCGATCGCGGAGGGCACCGTAAAGCTCCACCTGCGCAACGTCTTCCGCAAGCTCGACGCGGTTTCCCGGATCGACGCGGTGAACAAGGCTGTCGAGGCCTCGCTGATCAGCCGACCGGAGCCGGTGCGCGCACCACGACACATCCAGCATTCCCGTCCGATCCGACCGCGGTGACGAGCCCGACCCGGCCGGCCGAGTCCGGCCTTTCCTGCCATTCGCCCAGCAGGGCGGCCAGTTGCAGGGCGCCGGCCGCGCTGTAGCACTCGCCGATCGCTTCCCCGGCGCGCAGGACCCGTTCGGGCACCCGCTCCAGCGCCGCGGTCACGGCGCGCTCCTCGATGCGCCGCAGTCCGCGGTGGCCGCAGGCGCCCATGGAGACGAGGTCGACCTCCTCGGGGCGAACGCCGCTCCGCCGCATCGCCCGCGCGATCACCCCGGCCAGGCCCTCGGCTAGGCGGCCCCGATGGACTTCGCCTCCCAGATAGGCGACCTCGCAGGCGAGCAGCCAGGCGAGTGGCGGGGCGGCCGGTCGACCGTCTCCGGCAGGGTCCGCGGTTCCGCCGTCCGGAGCCGCCTCCGGGGCGCCGGAAACGGAGAACACCGCGCACCCCTCGCCCAGCCCCGCCTCGGGCGCCAGACCGCCCGCGAGGTGCCAAGCCCAGGCCGATTGCGGTCCGAGCTCCTCCACGCCGCCGACCAGCAGGCGTGGGGACTGCCGCCCGACCAGGGCGTTGCGCGCGTACCGGAGGGCGAGCACGCTGGACAGCTGGCCGCCCGCGAGGGTCGCGTTCACGCCGTGCAGGCCGTAGCGGATAGCGATCTGGCCGGCGCAGCAGTTCATGACCGTGTTCGGGAACGAGCCGGCGTCCACCAGGTACGGACGGTCGTGGACCAGGGTGTCCCGGCAGAACTCCGCAGTGCTGCGGATGCTCCCGGTGCTGGTGCCCATGACCACGCCAGTGGCCGGATCCGAGGCCTGGTCGTCGGTGCTGTCCAAGGCCAACTTGCAGGCCAGTAGGCCGAGTTTGGTGGTCCGGTCCAGGTGGCGCAGCCCTTTTCTGCCGAGGTGCTCGGCGAAGTCCACCGGCGGCACGGGCCTCATCGGGCCAGCCGGGTAGTCGCCCGGCTGCGGGTCGGCCGGCGGCGAGTCGGCGAGCGGCTTCCCGGCGATCGCGTCACCGAGCGCCGCCAGGCCGAGCCCGGCTGCCGACACCACGCCGGCGCCGGTGATCGCGAGGGGCTCGACCGTCCCCCGAGGAAGGGTCTTCGGCATTACGTCAACCTCCCCAGAACAGTGATGGCGTTGTTCCCGCCGAAGGCGAAGCCGTGGTTCTGCACCACGTCGAGCCGGGCGGGCCGGGCCTGCCCGGGGACGCAGTCGAGCCCCGGTCCCAGCGCGGGGTCGACGGTCCGCACGTTGGCCGTCGGGGGGAGGAAGTCGCCCTCCAAGGCCTTGCAGCAGACCAGCGCACCGAAACCGCTGGCGGCCCCCATGGTGTGGCCGATCATCGACTTGATCGAACTGATCGGTGGCAGCCGGTCCCCGAACACCTCGTGGACCGCCCGTACCTCGGTGGCGTCGTTGGTGGGGGTGCCGGTGCCGTGCGCGCAGATGTAGTCGACCTGGTCGGGCTCGATCCCCGCGTTCCGGTGCGCCTGCCGGATGCAGTTCGCGATGCTGGTCGGGTCGGGGTGCACCATGTGCGCGGCGTCGCAGTTCACGGCGTATCCGAGGACCGACTTCGGGGGCGTGCTGACCCCGCCGATCGAGGTGACCATGGCGGCGTTCTGCCGTCCGATGGGACTGGAGCCGGAGCTGCTCCGGCGGGCCATGTACGAGGTGGCGGCGCGGTACGGCACCGATGTGATGGCCCCGCTGGACACGCCCCTGGTCTCGGAGTCGGAGTGGTCCCGGCAGGTGGAGGAGGTGCTGCGGACCGAACACGGCGCGGTGGTCGACCTCTCCGACTTCGCCGCCAAGTGGTTCACCGACCGCCAGGTCAACGAACCGTGGCTGGCGCGGCTTGCAGAGCTCCGCGACGCCGGGTACCGGATTGGCGTGCTGTCCAACATGGTGCCCGGCTGGGACGAGCACTGGCGGCGGATGGTCCCGGTCGAGCTGTTCGACGAGATCGTGCTCTCTTTCCAGGTCGGGCACCGCAAGCCGGAGCCCGGGATCTTCCGACTGGCCGCCGAGCGCCTCGGGTTGAGGCCCGAGGAGTGCCTCCTGGTCGACGACCTGGGCGCCAACTGCACGGGCGCCCGGGCAGCGGGCTGGCACGCCGTGCACTTCACCGGCACGGCCGAGGCCCTGGCCCGGCTGGCCGGTCTCACCGACGCCGGGGGCGAGGCTCCGGCGGACCTGTCGGTATCCGCCCAGGAGGGGAAGCGATGAGTCGTTCCGTACTGGTCACCGGTGGCAACCGCGGAATCGGGCTTGAGGTCGCCCGTACCTTCGCGGAGGCCGGTGAGAAGGTCGCGGTCACCTACCGGTCCGGGGAGCCGCCGGCCGGCCTGTTCGGCGTACGGTGTGACGTCACCGACCCGCAGTCGGTCGAGCGGGCCTTCGCCGAGGTGGAAGCCCAGCAGGGACCGGTGGAGGTGCTGGTGGCCAACGCCGGCGCGACCCGGGACATGCTGATGCTCGGGATGTCCGAGGAGGACTTCGCGGCCGTCATCGAGACCAACCTGATGGGGGCGTTCCGGGTGGCCCGTAGGGCGGCCGTCCGGATGGCCACGGCACGGTGGGGCAGGGTGCTCCTGGTGTCCTCCACGGTCGGGATGGCGGGCTCGCCCGGCCAGACCAACTACGCCGCCTCCAAGTCCGCCCTGATCGGCTTGGCCCGGTCGATGTGCTGGGAGCTCGGCCGGCGCAACATCACGGTCAACGTGGTGGCACCCGGGCTGATCGAGACCGACATGATCGCCCACCTCACACCGGAACGCCGCGCCGAGCTGGTCGCCAGGACGGCACTGCGCCGCCCGGGCACCGCGGCCGAGGTGGCCGCTGTGGTCCGCTTCCTGGCCAGCGAGGAGGCGAGCTTCGTCACCGGCGCGGTCGTCCCGGTCGGCGGCGGCCACGGGATGGGGCACTGATCCACTCTCCACGACCCGCGGCGAGGGGCACCCGTCGGGCCATCGGCCCGGCGGGTGCCCCTCGCGTTCCCCGGCCGGGGCGGCTACCGGCCTGCGGGCTCCGCGGCTGGCGCCTTCGCCGGCGCCTTCGCCGGCTCGTTCGGCTCGTTCGGCTCGTCCGCGCGGCGTTCGGCGAGCAGGAACCACACCGCGACCGTGGCGACGGCGCAGAGGCCGACCACCACCCAGAGGATGGTGTGCATCGCACCGGTGTAACCGTTGGCCAGCAGGTCCGTGAACGCGCCCCGGTCGGCGGCGGGCACCTGGGCGGCCGGCCCGGTGAGGTCGCCGCTTGCGACGCTGTCGGCCAGGCTGCCGACGCTGCTCGGGGTCTTCCCCGCGAAGGCATCGATGCCGTCCGCGAGCCGGCCCTTGATCAGCGAGACCAGCACCCCACCCATGGCGGCGATCGCCACCGCCTCGCCCGCCAGCCGCATGGTATTGAACATGCCCGCGGCCATGCCCGCCCGGGCCGGTTCCACGGCGGAGACGGCGGCGCCGTCCATCAGCCCGGAGGACAGGCCCTGGCCCACCCCGATGGTCAGCAGCGGCCCGGCCAGGGCGAGCGGCCCGATGCCAGGGTGGATGACCGACAGCCAGGCCACCCCCAGGGTGGTGACCAGCAGGCTGACTGTCAGCAGCACCCGGCTGGAGAGGCCGCGTTGGAGCATCCGGGAGGCCAGCAGCGGGACGATCAGGACGGGCCCGGTGAGCAGCAGCATGGTCAGGCCGGCGTCGCCGCTCGACAGGCCGTCGGCGCCGATCAGATACGAGGGCACCAGCACCACCAGGCCGACGAAGCCGAAGGAGAAGATCACCGGCAGCAGGCACAGGGCCACGAAGCGCGGCCTGGCGAGGAGGCCGAGGTCGAACATCGGCTGGGCCCGCCGGCGCTCGGCCAGCACGAAGGCCGTCATCAGGACCACGAAGAGGACCGCGAGCGCGATCGTCTCCGGCCCGGTCCAGCCGAGTTGCGATCCCTCGGCGGCCGCGATGGTCAGCACCGACAGGGCCGAGGTGAACAGCACCGTGCCGATCCAGTCGACCTTGCTGCCTTGCGGGTTGCGGGACTCCGGGATGATCCGGGCGAGCAGCAGCACCACGGCCGCGATGGCGAGCTGGGTCAGGAAGATGCCGCGCCAGCCCATGAGGGAGA
Source organism: Kitasatospora sp. NPDC056731 (assembly GCF_040687675.1). Lineage (NCBI taxonomy): Bacteria > Bacillati > Actinomycetota > Actinomycetes > Kitasatosporales > Streptomycetaceae > Kitasatospora > Kitasatospora sp. NPDC056731. The sequence continues at coordinate 43,895 of NZ_JBFBNR010000022.1, read as the reverse complement.
TCAGCCAGCCGGAGGTGGTCGGTCCGAGGGCGAGGCCGGCCCCGATGACCACACCGGTCACGGCGAACGCCTGGTTGCGCGCCGGGCCGTCGAAGGTGCTCGCCAGGACGGCGGTGCCGGCGGTGAGGATCGCGGCCGAACCGATGCCGGCCACCGCGCGCGCGACGTCGAGCAGGTAGATGTCGCCGGCTAGTGAGCAGGCGAGCGAACCGGCGGCGAACAGGGTGGTGCCGATCACGAACATCCTGCGCCGGCCGATGATGTCGGCCAGTGACCCGGCCGCCAGCATGAAGCTGGCCGCCGTCACGTTGTAGGCGTTGACCGCCCACTGCAGCGGGACGATGTCGGCGTCCAGCGACCGGCTGATCGCCGGGAGGGCCAGCGAGGTGCCGCTCAGCGACACTGGGACCATCAGGACGGCGAGACAGATCGTGAGCAGGACCAGTCGTTGCCGGGGCTGTGTGGTGCCGCCCGGCGGTGAAGAGCTCATGGTGGGTCGACTCCCTGGCGTGAGGGGCGTGTGGACGGAGCGGTCTGAGGAGGGGGCCTTCCGGGCCCGCCCCGGGGCGGGCCCGGAAGGTGTCACCGGGCGCAGGGGTCGCCCGGAGCTCGGTGGGCCGGTCAGCGACGCGGGAGCGTCCGCAGGAACTCGACCAGGGTGCGCAGGAGGCGGTTCTGCTCGGGGACGGCGTACAGCAGGTCCTGGTGCGTCAGCTCCAGGTCGGTGTATGTGGTGACCGCGGGGATCGCGGTGCTCGCCCCCAGCTGCTCCGCGGCGGCGGCCACCGTACCGTTGGTCAGGCTGCTCCCGAAGGCGTACAGCGGGATGTCGATGGCCTCAACGTGGTGCAGGCGCAGGCCGAGTTCCCGGGTGACGTCGTTGTCCGTGAAGGCGTTGCCGGCTACGTAGTCGAGCATCACGCGGTTCAGGGTGTACCAGATGAAGGCCCCGGACGGACCCTCCGCGTGGGCTTCGGCGACCCGGGCGAGCGGCGTCGGGCCGTCGTCGATCCAGTTCCCGTCCTGGCCGAGCCGTCCCGAGTGCACGGCGTACCCGGGGTGGCCGACGGCGGCGTCGACGAGCTTGCCGAAGAGGCCGGCGTTGGTCAGCGGACCGTCCGTCGCGTAGGCCGCCGGGAGCCCGCGGGTGAGCAGGGCGGGGCCGTGCGGGTCGGCGAGGGCGCAGCGGGCGGCCAGATGGTAGAGGATGGCGGCGTCCTGCGGACGGTCGCCCGCCCGGACGGCCAAGCTCGTCGCGTTCTCGAACACGGAGCCGTCGGCGATGACGCTCCGCCAGCCGATGGCGTCCTGGGCGGTCAGCGAGAACTCCATTCCCGCGCCCTTGAAGGCATCCCGGACGCCGCCGTCGATCTGCACCAGTCCGGACAGGTCGAGGTAGCCCGGGGTCCCGTCGAAGTCCCACGCGGCATAGTGGGCGACGGCGGCGCCGCCGACCGAGTGGCCACCGAGGACGACGTCGCGTCGCCCACCGTCGGCTGCCGCCTTGACCACCTGCCGGACGTCCCGAAGCAGTACGTCGAGCCCCCAGGAGCCGGCGAACGGTGCGCCGGAACCCTCCAGGCTGGTGTACTTCCCGCCGAGGTAGTAGTCGATGGCGGTGTTCAGGTCGGCCTGGTAGTCCCGGAGGTCGGCGAGGTTCTGCTCCCGCCGGTCCACCGCCCAGACCTGAAGCCCAGGTACGGTGCGGGCGAGTTCACGGGCCAGGACGCGGAATCCGCCGGCCGCGCCCTCCCGGCCGCCGAGCAGGACCAGCACCCTGGTCGCCTCGGCCGGGCCGACCTTCAGCACCTTGACGTGCTGCAGCTCGTCGGGCCCGGCCGCCGGTGCGCCGGCGATCGTCTCGACCGTCTCCAGCCAGCCGCCTTCGCCCGCCGGGCGGCCTGCCGAGTGTTGCGGTGCGTTGTGGGATGTGGACATGGAACTCCGAATCTCGCGCTGTCGGTCCCGGCCTGGCTGCTCCGGCCGGGCATCCACCAGCGTTCCGTCGGGCGCTCGCCACAACCAGTGCTCAACTCTGCCTAGGCATCGTGTTACCAGGCTGGTCCTCGTGGTCGCACTCGCACGGCGGCAGCGGGATCGAGAGGTCGATCACCGTTCCCACGTCAGGGACGCTGGCGAGCCGCATTCGGCCGCAGAGCAGCTCGGTCCGTTCGTGCATCGACGCCAGCCCGTGCGAACGGCCCTGCGCGAGGACGGTGGCGACGTCGAACCCCACGCCCTCGTCCTCGATCACCACCCGGGCACAGTGGGGCGTGACGTCCAGCCGGACGGTCGCCCTGGTGGCGTGGGAGTGGGCGAAGATGTTCCGCAGCGCCTCACGGATGATCACGAAGATCTGCTCGCGGTGCTCGACGGGCAGCCAGCACTCGTTCCCGGTGACCCGGATGTCGACCATGCCGCCGTTCTGGACCGAGGCCAGGAAGGTCTGGAGACCGCTCGCCACCGTGCCCGGAGGATTGAACATCCGCAGTTCGGCGATGGTGCTGTGCATGGCGGAGAGCGCTTCCAACAGCACCGCCCGGGCCTGGTCGAACCGATCGGCGGCGACCGTCGGCGCGTTGTCACGGTAGATCTCGTACAGTTCGAGGCCCCGCAGGGCGGCGCTCACGCTGTTGCTGATGTGGTCGTGGATCTCGCGGGCGAGCCGGCGCCGCTCGGCGAGGTGGCCGTCCTTGAACCGGCGGTAGAGGAAGGCGTCGTAGCCCGTCATCATGGCCTCGGCGCGCTGATTGACGCTCCGGTTCAGCACGTGGGCCATAGTTCCGAGCAGGTCCTCGGAGTTCGGGTGCCTGTCCAACGCCTTGGTGATCTCCGCCATGATCACGTCGAAGAGCAGCGAATTCGCCCGCAGGGCCTCGATGGGGTGCAGGTGGCGCACCGCCCGCCCCGCGTTGATCAGCTCCAGGGGGTCGGACGCCATCCGGTCCGGGACGGGCACTCCCCGGGCGAGCGTTGCCACGCAGACGCTGATCACCTGGCCGGCCTGACGCTCCAGCTCCTGCCAGGTATCCTCCTGGCTGTCCAGTACGCTGCCGATCTCCCGCAGACCGGCCCGGTACGTCCGCAGGATGTCGGCCCTACGGCTGTCCAGGTAATCGGCCGCCGACGTGACGGCGGCGCCAGTGCTCCTCGGCATCTCCATAACCCCCATGTGTCACATGCCGCTTCATGCCATGTGCGTGACGATCAGTCATCTGCTGGCAGGCGCAGTCCAGATCAGCATGCCCCAGGGCCCGGTTCCGCAGCCTGGTCAAAACTGGGCCAGGCTGGGAGCGGGGAGCCGGGCGATACTCGACCATATGAACCCGAGCGCCGAACTCAGCGAGTTCCTTCGGACCCGACGCGCGCGCCTGCGGCCCGAGGAGGTCGGCGTGGTGCCGGTCCCCGGAGTCCGCCGGGTCGCAGGACTGCGCCGGGAGGAGCTGGCCCAACTGGCCGGAATCAGCGTCGACTACTACACCCGGGTCGAGCAGGGCCGGATCCGCCGGGTCTCGGACAGCGTGATCGAGTCGCTGGCCGGCGCGCTGCGGTTGGACCAGCACGAGCAGGAGCACTTCCGGAATCTCGCTCAGCCCTCTCGTCAGGCGTCGCGGGAACCGGCGCAGCAGCGCGTCCGGCCGGGGCTGCGGATCATGCTCGACGCGCTGACCGACGTCCCCGCCTACATCGTCGGACGCCGGCTGGACGTCCTCGCGTGGAACGAGATGGCTCGGGCGCTGGTCGCGGACTTCCCGGCGCTGACCCCGAAGGAGCGCAACCTGGCCCGGCTGGTGTTCCTGGACGAGCGCGCCCGGGAGATCTATCCGGAGTGGGAGCACATCGCCAGGAACGTGGTGGGCAACCTCCGGCTGGAGGTCGGGCGCCACTTCGACGACCCCCGGCTGGCCGGACTGGTCGGCGACCTGTCGCTCCGGAGCCCGGAGTTCCGCAACTGGTGGGCGGGGCACGACGTCAAGTCCAGGACGTTCGGCACCAAGACCTTCCGGCACTCCGAAGTCGGGCCGGTCAAGCTCCACTTCAGCACGTTCCAGCTGGCGGAGGACCCGGAGCAGAAGCTCATCGCGTACGCCGCCGAGGCGGGCTCCGACGCGGCCACCGCGCTGCGGCTGCTGGCCAGTTGGAACGCCACCCTGGCACCCGGGCCGATCTCCGCCGCGGACCCTGCCGACGCCATCGACCGCTCGTGACACCCCCAAGGACGTAAATCGTGATCATCACTGTGTTCGGCGCGACCGGCCGGACCGGCTCCCGGGTCGTCTCCCTGCTGCTCGCCGCGGGTCACCAGGTCCGTGCGGTCTCGCGCGACCGCAAGCGCACCGGGACCGGCGGGCAACAGGGGTCGGCCCCGGTCCTCGGCGACCTGACCGCGGGGACCACCGCCCTGGCCGAGCTCCTGACCGGCAGCGATGCCGTGGTGAACTGTGCCGGGGTGTCCAGCCCCCGCTCGCGCGACCTCCTCAGGGTGGACCGCGACGGAGCGATCGCCGCTGTGGAGGCCGCCCAGGTTACCGGCGTCCGCCGTTACGTCCAGGTCTCCGCCATGCCGGCGGACCGCGCCGACCAGGCACCGCTGGGCTTCCGCTCCTACCTGCGCGCCAAGTACGAGGCCGACCTCGTGCTCGCTCGCTCCGGCCTGGAGTGGACAGTCCTGCGCCCGGGCGGCCTCACCGACCGCAGTGGCGGCGGGCGCATCGCCCTCGCCCCCGCGCTGCCCGACGGAAGCATCCCCCGCGACGACCTCGCTGCCGTCGTGGTGGCCGCCCTCTCCCACGAGGCCGCCCGGAACCGCGCCCTCGACGTCACCTCCGGTACCTTGCCGATCGAGCAGGCCCTGGCGGGCCTGGCCGCGGGCTGACAGCACGCGAACGGCCCCGGTGAGCCGTCGGACTGTGCTCATATTGCCAGGGGCCAACCGGGGGTCGCAGCCGTCGGTCGAAGGGCCGCCGCAACCTGCTGCTGCGGCCCCGCCTTCGCACCTACACGAGGTCGCCGGTCTGTCAGCCCGGGGGCCTTGGGCAGGCCGGTCAGGGCGTTGATGGTCAGGTGCTCGGCAGGCAGGGCTTGGAGGCGGTGGCGCCGAGCCGGCGGTGCGGGGGCTCCGGGGCGAACGTGAGTGGTGGGGCGTTCTGCGGGGCGATCGGTTCGGCGGGGGAGGTGCGGCGGGGGGAGGGAACGGAAGCGGATCCGGCTGTGGGCAAGCGGGCTGGTGCGCGCCCGTGGTGGGGTTCGGCAGGCTACCGTGGGGCCGGACGCGAGGGTGCGGCGGTGCTGGTCGGGTGCCGCGATGGACCAGGGGGTGTGGGGTGTTGGAGCCGGTGTCGCTGTCGGCGGTGGCCGCTGTTTTCGGCGCCGTGGGTGCGAGCGTGGCGAACGAGGCCGGTAAGTGGGCCTGGGAGTCGGCGGGTGCGTTCGTTCGTCGGGTGACGGGACGGGATGTGCCGGCGCCGACCGATGCCGCCGAACGGGCCACTGTGGCGCAGCTGTTGCTGGAGGTGGCCGAGTCGGATCCGGCGCAGGCCAGGGCGCTTCGCGTCTGGCTGAGCGGCCAGGGCGGGGGCTGGTCCGGGCCGTTGGCGACGCCCTCCCTGCTGCCGCCCTCCGACCGCTTCTTCACCGACCGGCGCAAGGTGTTGGCGCTGTTGGACAAGGAGGCCGGACGGAAGGCGGACGGCACGCCCCGCGTCAGCGTCCTGTACGGCCCCCAGGGGATGGGCGTGAGCACTGCGGCCGTCCACTGGGGTGCGCAGCAGCGGAAGCGGTTTCCGCACGGGCAGCTCTACGCGGACCTCTCCGGCGGGTCGCTGGCCACCGCACCCGATGCGGCCGCCGTGCTCCGGCAGTTCCTGATCCACCTCGGCATGCCGGCGGACCGGGTTCCGCCGGCCGCGCAGGACCGGGTCGAGCGGTTCCGGTCGCTGGTCGCCGAGCGGCAGCTGCTCGTCGTGCTGGACCACACCCGGTCGGCGGCCCAGGTCCGGCCGTTGATCACCGCGGCCCCGGGCGTCGTCACGGTCGTCGTGGCCCGGCGTCCGCTCACCGGTCTCGACGCCGTCCCGATCCCGGTGGGGCCGCTGTCCGACAAGGACGCCAGGCGGCTGCTCACGGACCTCGTGGGGAAGGAGACCGTCTCCGCCGCAGGCCCCGCCCTGTCGGGCGTTCTCGAGCGGTGCGAAGGATCGCCCTTCGCCCTGCGTGCTGCGGCTCCCCGGCTGGCGTTCATCCCCCAGCAGCGCCGGGGCCGGGGCGGTGGTGGTGACGGCGGCGGCGATGCCCATGTGGGTGATCCGGTGCGCGCCGCCGTGCAGGAGTCGTACGAGGCGCTGGAGCCGGAGGAGGCCCGGCTGTTCCGGCTCTGCGCCTTGCGGCCGTGGCCGGCCGTCGGTCCCGAGCTGGCCGTGGCGGTCGCGGGACCCCATGGAACTGGCGGGCTCACCGTCGAGCGCGCTGGTGTCCTGCTGGCCGGGCTCGCCGAGGCCGGCCTGGTGGAGGCCACGCCCGAGGGCCGCTACCGCTACCGGCCCGCCGTGCGCCGGTTCGCCGAGGAGCAGGCGGCGCGGGAGGACGGTCTGGCCGCGTGCGCGGGTGCGGTGACGCGTGCCGTGGAGCATCTGCTGCGCTTCGCCGTCCGGGCCGACTACGCGGCGTTGCGGGAGCGTTGGCATGTCGGGCCGCTCTACCGGGAGCTCGGGCCCGGCGACTACCCGGACGCCGGTGCGGCGTTGGCCGCGCTGGCCGCGGAGGTGGGCAACCTGGTCGAGGCGGTGCTCGCCGCCGAGGAGTTGGCCGCGCCGGCCACGGTGTGCGAGCTGGCGGAGGCGTCGTGGGCGGTGCAGCTCAAGGCCGGTCGGCACGAGACCTTGTTGCCGGCGCTGCGCACCGCCGTGCGGGTGGCGGTCGCGCACGACCCGGACTCGGCGATGGCCGGCCGGATGCACACCCAGCTGGCGTTCGCCCTGATGGAACTGGACCTGCTGGCCGAGGCCGAGAGCTGTCTGGTCGACGCCTCCTCGGCGTTCGAGCGGGCCGGCCACCTGCTGGGCCGGGCCACGGCCGTCGAGTCGCTCGGGCTGCTGAGGCTTCGGCAGTGGCGGTGGCAGCCCGCGTACGACTGCTTCGAGCAGGCCGACGGACTGCTCGGGTCGATCGGTCCGGACCACGAGGGGGCGGGGGACGTTCCGCGGGCCCGGGCGCTGCTGAAGCGGCACCGGGGGCGGGCGCTGCGGGGCCTGGCCGAGTACGAGCGGGCCCGGACCTGGCTGACGGAGGCGTTGTCCGAATTCCGGCGTCTGCGCGACAACTACAACGTGGCCCGCACCCTCACCAATCTCGCGGAGACCTGGGCGGACACCTCGGCGACGGAACAGGCGCTGGCCGCGATCGACGAGGCCGCCGCGATCCTGGACCGCGAGCAGGCGGAGCCCCATCTGCGCTACCTGGCGGGCCTGCGGCAGCAGTGCCTCACGGAACGGGACTGACCAGGACCGTGTGGGACGCGCCGCCGGTGCGCACCGTCAGCTCCATCCGCGGCAGCGGACGGGGGACGGCGGTGCCGTCCACCTGGGCGAACAGTGCCGAGGCGGCCGCCGCCGGGTCGAGCGAGGGGCTGGTGAGGCGGACGAATCCCCGGTCACGCAGCAGTACTTCACAGGTGTCCGGACCGGAGACGAAGGCCGCGAGGGAGCAGTTCGGGTAGCGGGCGAGCGTCGCCGCGGCCCACTCCCGGGGCGGGCCGATCCGGGGGTCGTCGGCCTCCCCGTACCGGAGGATCGCGTCGGCCAGATCGAGGAGGCCCTGGTCGAGGGTGTCCTCGTGCACCGCGAGGTGATCGGAGCCGGGCCCGGCAGGCCCGTACCGGCCTTCGGCGACCCGCTCGATGGTGACCTCGTGCGGGCGGGGCCCCGGGCGGGTACGGACCCGCAGCGGCACGGTTCGGGTCGGCGGCCGGTAGGCGGGGAGTGGGAGCAGGTCCAGGAGAGCCGGCTCTGTCGGCTCGGGCAGTCCCATGACCTCGTAGAAGAGCGAACGCAGCAGGCCGGCTGCCTCGCCGGGTGCTGAGGTCGTCAACTTGCCGGGACTGGTGATTGGTTGATGATGCGTCAGGAGAAAGTCCAGCTGTGGACGAAGGGGGGAGTTCAGGGTGAGCCGGGGGGCTTCGCGGACGAAGGCTGCCACCGGTGAGGTGGCGCCCAGAACTTCGTCGGAGGCCGTGCCGAGCAGAACGGGGGTGCCCAGTGCCGCGGCGTAGTAGCTGACCGAGCCGAAGTCCCCGATCACCGCGTCGGCGGCGACCAGCGCCTGCCGCCAGCTGTCCAGGGGGTCGATCAGGGTGAGGCCGGCCCGCTCGGCGCGGTCCAGCCAGAGGCGGACCTGGCCGGGGCCGTGGCCGTGCCAGATGTTCGGGTGGAGGACGGCCGCCACCCGGTAGTCGTCGACCGGGAGTTCGGCGGCGAGGCGGTCGAGCAGCCACGGCAGCGGGTCGTTCGCGCCGGCGTCACCGAAGAGCGACTGTGGGTTCCAGGTGGAGTTGAGCACGATGAACCGCTGCCCGGGTCGGACGCCGAACGCGCGGCGATGGCGTTCGCGGCGCGGAAGGGCGGCCAGGATGCGGTCGAAGCAGGGGTCGCCGCCGAGCACCGCCGTCGGAGCGGCCTCGGGGCAGGCTTCGCGCAGCCGGCCGAGCTGCTCGGGGTGGGAGAGCACCATCGCCCGGGCGAGCGGAACCCCGTCGGACAGCAGCCACTCGGGCGCCAGGCCGAAGACAGGGGCATGCGGCGCGTTCGGTGTTCGGTGTTCGGTGTTCGGTGTTCGGTGTTCGGTGTTCGGTGTTCGGTGTTCGGTGTTGCGAGCCTTTTATTGTATCCGGCTCCGTGTGAGAGGACGACCAACTTCCCTTGAAACTCGGAGAGTTCACCACCGAAGCTGGCCGACAGGGCGAGGTCGACGGGGGTCTGCTTGGCCTGCTCCCACGGAAGTACCGGAACCCCGAGGGAGCTCAGCAGCTCGGCGACTCCTGCGCTGAAGGGGGACGATCCCGTGCAGGAGGCCAGTAACTGGATCCTGAGGTCGTCGCGGAACAGCGGAACGACGTCCAGGAGCCGGGTCGCGGAGGTCACGTTGTGGACGACGAGGAGAACGCGGCGGCAGCCACCGCGGGTGGTCCACCTCGAAGCGTCCTCGCCCACCGGAACCCGGATCCAGTCGGTCACCAGCCCTGCCAACCCGCCGCTCCTTCGATGCTCGCCGCCTCCCCCCGCGCGAGGCCCGTCCATTGTTCCACGGCGTGGATGTTGGGGCTCGGTCTCGGTCGGGGTCCGGTCGGTTCGGCCGGACCCGACGCGCGGTCAGGGGCGCCGCTCGGCGGCGGGTTGGTGGGGTGGGGGGTGGGGGGTGGTTACGGCTGGTCGAGCCGGATGGCTGCGGCCGGGCAGACCGCGGCGGCGTCCTGGACGGCCTGGTGGAGGTCGGCGGGGGGTGCGGCGTCGAGGAGGACGACGATGCCGTCCTCCTCGCGCTGGTCGAAGACCTCGGGGGCGGCGAGTACGCAGTTGCCGGCGCCGCAGCACTTTTCCTGGTCGATGTGGATGAGCATGGCTTTCCCTTCGGAGGATCGGTTCGGACTCGGGGGGCCGTTACCAGGCGAGGGGGAGCTCGTGGACGCCGTAGATGAGCATGTCGCCCCGGAAGCGGATCTCCTCGAACGGTACGGCCAGGCGCAGTTCGGGCAGTCGCTGCAGGATGGTGTTCAGCGCGATCTGCAGTTCCAGCCGGGCCAGGGGCTGTCCGAGGCACTGGTGGACGCCGAAGCCGAAGGCCAGGTGGAGGCGCGCGTCGCGGGAGAGGTCGAGTTCGTCGCCGTCGGGGAACTTCTGCTCGTCCCGGTTCGCGGTGCTGATCATGCAGATCACGCCCTCGCCCGCCCGGATCCGGACGCCGCCGATGGTGACGTCCTCGGTGGCGACCCGGGTCAGGCCGGAGTGCACGATGGTGAGGTAGCGCAGCAGTTCCTCGACGGCGCCGGCGACCGACTCCGGGTGCTCGCGCAGGTGGGCGAGCTGGGTGGGGTTCTGCAGCAGGGCCAGGATGGAGAGCGCGGTCATGTTCGCCGTGGTCTCGTGTCCGGCGACCAGCAGCAGCCGGCCCATGGCGCCGATCTCCTCGGTGCTCAGCTCGCCGCGGGCGACCAGGCGGCTGAGGATGCCGTCGTCGGGCTCGGTGCGCTTGGAGTCGGTGAGCTTGACCAGGTAGTCGGCCAGGTTCTTCTGGGCGATCTGCACCTCTTCGACCGAGGAGTCGCGGCGCAGCAGGACCCGGCTGCACTCCTGGAAGAAGTCGTGGTCCTGGTAGGGGACGCCGAGCAGCAGGCAGATGACCAGGGACGGCAGCGGCAGCGCGAACTCGTGGACCAGGTCGCCGGAGTTGCGGCCGGCGGTCAGCTCGTCGAGCAGGTCGTCGGCGATGCGCTGGACCTCGGGGCGCAGTGCCTCGACCTTCTTGATCATGAATTCGCTGGTGAGCATCCGGCGCAGCTGGGCGTGCTCCGGGTCGTCCATCCGGATGAAGGTCCGCTGGCCGGTGCTCAGTTGCCGGGCCCCGGCGCTGATGAACGGGAAGCCGGGTCGGGCGGCGTCCGAGCTGAAGCGGGCGTCGCTGAGCACGGCCTTGATGTCGTCGTGGCGGGTGACCAGCCAGCTGGGGGCGCCGTCCCAGAGGGCGATCCGGCTGATCGGTTCGTCCTGTTGGGCCTGCTGGTAGGCCGGCGGCGGGTCGAACGGGCAGCCGCCACGGGCGGCGGGGTGGGTGAACTGGGGGTGGTGAGCGGCGGTGGCCATCATGGGCTCCCTTCACGGAGCGGATTTGCCGGTGGCGCCGAGCGGATGGGCCTGCGGTGCCGTGGGGTAGCGCCCGGGACCATTGCATGCCCTAAGCAACTAACTCACCGTCACGCTAACTCGCGGTCAGTGGTGGCGAAAGGGTCCATCCGGTGGCGAACGAATCTGTCCGGAAACCGGTCAGTGGTCGAGAGGGGAGCCACTCCCCGAACGGGGTCGCTACAGTTCCCCCATGCCGGACGCAACAGACAATCCGACCGCCACCTCCGAACTGGAGGAGGTGCTGGCCTCGCTGGCCTACCTGCTGACCCGCTCGCAGGAACACGAGCGCCAGACGGCGCGGGCCGGCATCACGGCGGCGCGCTCGGACGTCTACCTGCTGCGCGCGCTCGCCGAGGCCGAGGAGGTCAGCCGGGTGGGCGACCTGGCCGCCCGGCTGATGGTCAAGCCCTCCCACGTCACCCGGCAGATCGACCGGCTGCAGACCCAGCAACTGGTGGAACGCACCCCGGACGCGCTGGACCGCCGGGCCCGCCAGGTGGCGCTCACGGCCGAGGGACGGGCGATGCTCAACCGTCTGAAACAGGCCAACATCGCCGGTCTGGCCAATGCGCTGGACGGCATTCCGGCACCGGACGTCGCCGCCACGGTCAGCGTGCTGCGGCACTTGGTGGACCGGTACGTGCGGCAGGTCCGGATCAAGATGCTGTCCGAGGACGCCGCGCCCGCGGACCGGGCGGTCGGGGGCGTCGGGGGCGTTGGGGGCGCCGACTCGGGCCCGTCCCACTGCACCTGACGCGAGGGCCCGGCAAGGGAGGGGGCGCCGGAGCGGGCGCCCCCTCCGAGGTCAGGACCGTACGGAGGTCAGGACCGTGCGGCGATCAGGGCGGCCAGCCCGTCCAGCCCGCGGTCGACGGTGTCCGGGTCGACCTGGCTGACGGAGAGCCGCAGTTGCCGCTCCCCGCCCGCGCCCGGGTAGAAGTGCGACATCGGGGTCCAGATCACCCCGTACTCCGAGGCCGAGAGTTCGAGCAGCGCGTCGTCCACCGCGAACGGCACCGTGACCACCAGGAAGAACCCGCCGCGCGGCTCGTTCCAGCTCACCCCGCTGCCGGGCGGGAAGCGCCGGGCCAGGCCCGCCAGGACGAGCGCGAGGTTGCGCCGGTAGAGCGCGGCGACCTCGGTGTTGGCGGCCCGCAGGCTGTAGCCGTGTTCGAGCAGTGCCCCGCCGATCACGGCCTGGGCGATCGGTGAGGTGTTCACCGTGGTCATGCTCTTGATCATGCCGAGCAGGTCGGCCAGCAGGTCGGTGCCGCCCGCGCCGTCCGCCACCGGCTGGTCCGCCACCACGTACCCGACCCGGGCGCCCGGGAGGGCCGTCTTGGCGAAGGATCCGAGGTGGACGACCCGCCGTTCGGTGTCCAGGGCCTTGAGCGAGGGCAGCCGCTCCTCGCCGGCGAAGACGCAGTACGGGTTGTCCTCCAGCAGGAGGAAGTCCTCCTCGGCGGCCAGGGCGAGCAGCTCCCGCCGCAGCTCCAGCGGCAGGCTGGCCCCGCTCGGGTTGGCGACGTCCGGTACCAGGTAGAGGGCGCGCGGGCGCAGCCCCTCGGCCCGGGCGGCGGCCAGTTGGCGGCGCAGGTCGGCGAGGTCCACGCCGTCCGGGCCGTCGGCCACCGGCCGCACCGGGAGGTCGGCGAGCAGCGCCGCGCCGGTCAGCCCCACGTACGTGGGCGAGACGGCGAGCACCACGTCCTCGGGGCCGCGGCGCAGTGCCCGTAGCACCAGGAACATCGCCTCCTGGCAGCCCACCGTCACCACGATCGACTCGGCGGGCACCTCGATGCCCTCGTCCACCGCGAGGTGGGTGGCGATCAGCTCGTGGATGATCCCCTTGGTCCGCCCGTACTGGAGCACCTGCCGCCGGGCCGCCTCCTCGGAGAGCCCGCGCTCGGCGCGCAGGTGGGCGACGTAGCGGTCCAGGTGGCGGTGGACGGCGTCGAGTTCGAAGAACTGCTCCGCCGGGCGGCCCGCGGCGAAGGAGACCGCCTCCGGGTAGCGGATGGAGATCTCGTTGAGCAGGTTCATCGAGGTCATCGCCGGGTCGGCGAGGGAGGGGTGCAGGTCGGCCCGCAGCAGGCCGCGGGGTGGGGCGGTGGTGGTCACGGGGCACTCCAGGTGGGGCAGGGCATGGGGGTGGTGCGCAGCGCGGCGGCCGCGCTCAGGTCGGCGCAGCCCGCGAGACCGAGCGCGTGCCGCAGCTCCGCGGCCAGCAGGTCGAGCACGTGGGCGCAGCCGGCCTCGCCCCGGGCCGCCAGGCCCCAGATCATCGGGCGTCCGAGCAGCACCCCGGACGCCCCGAGGGCCAGGGCGGTGAGCACGTCCGAGCCGCCGCGCACCCCGCTGTCCAGCAGCACCTGGCAGTCGCGGCCGGCCAGCGCCTCGGCGACGGCGGGCAGCGCGCTGATCGAGGGGACGGCCCGGTCGAGCTGGCGGCCGCCGTGGTTGGACACCACCACGGCCTCGGCGCCGAGTTCGGCGGCCCGCACCGCGTCCGCTGGGTCGAGCACCCCCTTGACCACCAGCGGCAGGCTGGTGTGCTCGCGCAGCCAGGCGAGATCCGCCCAGGTGACGGCGGGGGAGAGCAGCTCGGCGGTGTGCGCGGCCACCGCCGAGACGGCGGTGGTGGCCTGGTGGGCCCGCCCGGCGGCGCCGTCTTCGAGCAGGACCGCGCGGACGTCCGCGGGCAGCGCGAAGGCGTTCTTGGCGTCGCGCAGGCGGCGGCCCATGAACGGCACGTCGGCGGTGACGACCAGGCACTCGCTGCCCGCCGCCTCGGCCGCCGCGACCAGGTCGAGCAGCCGCCCCCGGTCGCGCAGCCAGTACAGCTGGAACCAGAGCGTGGCTCCCGTCGCGGCCAGGTCCTCGAAGCCGACGCTGCTGAGCGTGCCGACGGTGAACGGCACCCCCGCCGCGGCCGCCGCCCGGGCCGAGGCCAGCTCGCCCTCGGGGTGGAACAGCCGGTGGTACGCGACGGGCGCCACCGCCACCGGCAGGCTCGCGCGGCTGCGCACCAGGGTGGCGGCGGTGTCGCAGGCGGAGACGTCGGCCAGCACCCGGGGCACCAGGGCCAGTTGGTCGAAGGCCGCCCGGTTGCCGGCGAGGGTGCGCTCGCGCTCCGCGCCGCCCTCCAGCCAGTCCCAGACCTCGGGCGCGAGCGCGGCCCGGGCCGGCTCCGCGTACTCGGCGACGGAGAGCGGCGGGGCGGACAGTGACGGGGTGGAGAGCGGCTGGTGACCAGATGTCGGGTCGGACGGGTGCCCGGTCAGGGCCGGCGCGTTCATCCGGCCACTTCGCTGGCGCTGCGCTGGAGTTCGACGGCCTCGTAGAGGGCGCGGACGTTGTTGCTGCCGAAGGTGCGGGCCCGGATGCGCTCGATCACCTCGAAGAAGAAGGTGCCGCGCGGGTGCTGGGAGCGGGTGAAGATCTGGAACAGCTGGCCGTCGTGGTCCTGGTCGACCAGCAGGTGCAGGGCGCGCAGCTGGTCGAGGGAGTGCCGCAGCGGCGTCAGACGGGCGGGCAGCGCGTCGAAGTACGCGCCCGGGGTGCGCAGGAACGGCACGCCGCGCTCCGCCATCGCGGAGACGGAGTGCACGGCGTCGGCGGAGGAGAAGGCCACGTGCTGCACCCCGGCGCCGCCGTGGTCGGCGAGGAAGGAGGCGATCTGGCCGCCCGCGTCGGGGCTGAGCGGCTCGATCAGGGTGAGCGTGACGCTGTGGTCGGTGCTCTGCACGACCGCCGAGTCCATGCCGAGCGCGCCGACCTCGATCCGCTCCTCGAAGATCATCCGGAAGCCGAAGACCTCGCAGTACCGGCGGACGGTCTCGCGCAGCTCGCCGGAGGGGACGCAGACCGCGAAGTGGTCGACGGAGCGCAGCCCCGTCGTACCGGCACCGGTCACGGGGGCGGCGTCCGGCAGGCCGGGGATCCGGTCGGCGGGGGCCTCGGGGCCGCGTTCGATCAGGGTGTGCACCACGTCGCCGAAGGCGCCGACCACCGCCGTGACGCAGCCGTGCGCGGCCTGCGGCGGGCGCAGCCCGTCGGCGCCCCGGCCGGTCAGCGTCCGGTAGGCGTCGGCGGCGTCCGGCACCCGCAGGGCCAGTGCGCCCACGCCGTCGCCGTGCCGGGCCAGGTAGTCGGTGGCCGGGTGGCCGCCGGCCAGCGGCTGGGTGAGCAGCAGCCGGACGGTGCCCTGCCCGACCAGCGCCGAGAGGCAGCGCTCGGCGGCCTCGCCGCGCTCGGTGGGCGGGACGAGCAGCTCGAAGCCGTACTCGGTGGTCAGCCGGGCGGTCTCGGCGGTGAGGTCGGACAGGTAGAACTCGA
Organism: Kitasatospora sp. NPDC056731; assembly: GCF_040687675.1. NCBI lineage: Bacteria > Bacillati > Actinomycetota > Actinomycetes > Kitasatosporales > Streptomycetaceae > Kitasatospora > Kitasatospora sp. NPDC056731. The sequence continues at coordinate 28,665 of NZ_JBFBNR010000022.1, read as the reverse complement.
CGTGGTCCAGTTCGACGGGGAGCGGGGCGGCGGTGGGTGAGGAGCGGTCGGTCATCTGAGGAGCTTTCTGGTGAGGAGGAGAGGAGGTGTCGGGGGTGATCGGGCGATCAGGTGCGCTGGAGGTCCGGGGCGCTCCCGGGCTCGGTGGGGCTCTCGGGCTCTTCGGGGGCCTCGGTCCCGGCGGAGGCCTCGGTCCCGGCGGGGGCCTCGGGCTCGGTCGGGGCCTCGGGCTTGCCGAGCAGGTGGACGGCCGCGAGCAGGGCGCCGAGCACCATCACGGCCAGCACGACCCGGAAGTCCAGGGCGGCCACCAGCCCGGAGCCGACGCCGACCGCGAGGGCCTGCGGGGCGGTGAGCGAGAGGTTGACGGCCGCCTGGGCGCGGCCCATCAGCTGGGGCGGCGTGGCCGCCTGGGCAGCGGTGGCGAGGCCGACCATGGCGGCCGGGATGCCCGCCCCGGCGATCACCAGGCCGGCAGCCACCACGGGGAGGGACGGCGCGAGCAGCAGGACCGTGCCGAGGCCGAACACCACCGACCCCGCCATGACCGTCCGGCGCGGCCCGAGCCGGCCGATCAGCAGACCGCCGACCACCGAGCCGCCCAGCGCCCCGACCGCCTCGATCGTCTCCAGCACGCCGAGGAACTGCGGCGGGCGGTGCAGCCCGTGCTGGGTCAGTGCGAACAGCACCGGCTGGAGCAGGCTCAGCACGAAGCCCGTGACGGCGGTGGCCGCCACCAGCGGGCGCAGCCCGGTCGCGCCGCGCAGGTGGGCGAAGCCCGCCAGCACCTCGGTGCGCCACCGGCGGCCCGAGGGCTCCGGCCTGGGCTCGTCCGCCCGCAGGCCGAGGAAGGCCAGGGCCGCCAGCAGCAGCACGCCGAGGTCGGCCAGCGCCACGGCGCGCCCGCCCAGCCAGCTGTAGAGGCCCGAGCCGAGCAGCGGCGCGACGAGCGTGGTGCCGGCCCGGGCGCTCTGGGTGAACCCGGCTGCTGCGCCGAAGTCCTGACGATCCGTCAGAATCGTACGCAGCAGGGCGCTCTGCGCCGGGGCCAGCACGGCCCCGGCGAGACCGCAGAGCGAGGCGGTGCAGTAGATGATCCAGACCCGGTCCGGACCGTCGACGAGCAGCAGGGGCGTCAACCCCACCGCCACCACCAGGTTGACCCCGACCAGCAGCGGTCTGCGCCGGACCCGGTCGGCGAGCAGGCCGCCCAGCGGCAGGAGCAGCAGCGGCGCGGCGAAGCAGAACAGCACCAGCCCGGCGGCGGAGTTGCTGCCGGTCAGCACCTTGGCCCAGATGCCGAGGGCGATGGAGAGGGCGCTGTCGCCGAGGACGGACAGGGTCTGCCCGGCGAGGTAGCGCCGGAACTCCGGGCGGGCCAACAGCGGGTGCATCGCGGTTCCTTCGCTGCGCCGACGGCGCTTCGGGGTGCTGGACGTGCTGGACGTGCTGTGTGTGCCGTGTGTGCTGAGTTGCTGGGCTGCTCGGCGCGTGGGGCGCGGACGGTGCGCCCTCACGCGCCGTGCGCGGGGACGTGCGGGACATGCGGGACATGCGGGACGTGCAGGGACGTGCAGGGAGGTGCAGGGATGCGCGGGGATCCGCGGACGCGGGGTGCGGTCAGGGAGCGGCGGGCGCGGTGGCGCCGAAGCCCTCGATCACCGCGTCGTTGGCGTCCTTCTCGCCGACGGCGATCCGGATGCCCTGCCCGGCGTAGTAGCGGACGGCCACCCCCCGGCGCTCCAGCTCCGTCCGCAGGGGGAGCTGGTCACCCGGCGCGACGACCCAGAGGAAGTTGGTCAGGCTGGGCGCCACCGTCCAGCCCAGCCCCAGCAGTGCGGCCCGCAGGCGCTCCCGCTCGGCGGCGATCTCGGTGATCCGCCGGTCCACCTCGTCCTGGGCCGAGACGGCGGCCAGCAGGCCCGCCTCCTGGAGCCGGTTCACCGCGTACGGGACCTGGTGGTCCCGCACCCGCTGGGCCACGGACTCCTCCGCGAGCGCGTAGCCGATCCGCAGGGCGGCGATGCCGTGCGACTTGGAGAGGGTGCGCAGCACCACCAGGTTCGGCCACTCGGCGATCCGGTCCGGCACGGCCGGGGCCGCCCAGTCCCGGGCGAAGTCGACGTACGCCTCGTCCAGCAGGATCAGTGCCGTGGCCGGGACCAGGCGGAAGAAGTCCGTCAGCTCCGCCCAGGAGTAGACCGTGCCGGTCGGGTTGTGCGGGTTGCACAGCACGACGATCCGGGTGCGCTCGTCCAGCCGCTCGGCCATCGCGGCCAGGTCGTGCCGGGCGTCGGGGCCGAGCGGGACGGCCCGGGCCTCGGCCCGGGCGATCTCGCAGAACAGCGGGTACGCGTCGAAGCAGGGCGCCGAGTGCACCACGTTGTCGCCGGGCTCGACGACGGCGTGGAAGAGGTCCAGTGCCACGCCCGCCGAGCCGTGGCCGACCGCGACCTGGCCGGCCGGGACGCCCTGCCAGTCGGCGATGATCCCCTCGATCCGCTGCGGGCGGAAGTCCGGGTACCGGTGCAGGTCGCCGGCGGCCGCGGCCAGGGCGGCCACGACGGACGGCAGCGGCGGGCCCGGGTGCTCGTTCTGCGCCAGCAGGTGTCTGGCGGCGGGGGCGGCGGCCATCAGTCGGCCTGGAGGACGTAGAGCCAGGAGTGCGGGGTGGCCAGCGCCTCGACGCGGTCGATCCGCAGCCCGGCGTCGGTGAACAGCTCCTCGTACGTCTCCTTGGTGTGCAGCGGCACGCCCATCATCGCGTGCGCCAGCTCGAAGCCGACCGAGAAGACCGGCAGGGCGCTCTGGGACTCGCCCGGGCCGCGCAGCATGGTGTCGCCGAGCACGAAGGTGCGGGCCTTCGGGAAGGCCTCCCGCATCCGGGTGAAGATCGAGGAGCGGGTGGCCGGGTCGGCCAGCAGGTCGTGCAGCAGGAAGAAGCTCATCACGGTGTCGACCTCGGCCACCTCGGCGGCCTCGGCGTCGTTGTCGATCTGGGTGCCGAGCAGGCCCAGGACGTCGGCCCGGACGGCGGTGACGCGGTCCTGCATCCCGGCCGTGACGATGTCGCGGCGGGCGATGTCGGTGGCCGGGCGGCTGATGTCGATGCCCAGGCCCCGGGTGCCCTCGCGCTGCCCGACCACCCGGCGCACCCGGGCGGAGGTGCCGCTGCCCAGGTCGGCGATGGTGCGGAAGTCGATGCCGGAGAGCACGTCGGTCAGCTGCGCGGCGAACAGCGACTGGTCGCACTGGGCGGAGCCGAGGGCGACCATCGCCTCGTCGCGCAGGACGTCCTCGCTGTAGCGGTGCGTCCCCGCGCTCAGGTGGCCGGCGCGGCCGAACACGTCGTGGTACCCGCCGACGGCCCAGGTGAAGTAGCCGCGTGCGGCGGCGACTTCGAGACCGACCTCGGTGGGCACGTAGGCGGCGCCGTCGGCCTTGACGTAGCCGCAGTCGGCGGCGGCGCGCAGGACGGCCTCCGTCCGGGCGGTGTCGCCGCCTTGGGCGGTGGCCTCGACGGCCGAGAGCGGCTCGCCGCGCCCGAGCTTCTCCAGCACACCGATCCGGTCCAGCGCGAAGATCACGTTGGCGGCGATGAAGCCGTTGTAGGCGTCGGTCGACGTGATCGGCGACGGGGTGACGCCGCGCCAGGTGTCGGGGATGGCGGCAGTGGTCATGGTGGTGTCCGTTTCTCGGTGGGCGGGCCGGGTGCGGCCCGCGCGGTGGGTGCAGGTCGGTGGCCTGCGGTCGGAAGGGATGCGAAAGTCGGTGGGTCGGGAGGCCGGTCAGAGGCCGGTCGCTCAGGAGGCCGGTCGGGCGGTCAGGCGGGCGGCGAGCACCGGACCGATGACGGCGAGCGCCTCGGGGCCCGTCATGGCGCCGTGGGTGCTCGGCACCTCGTGGACGTCGATCCGGCCGCCCACGTGGGGGCGCCAGCCGTCCGGGTCGGGGGCGTCGGCCGGGCGGTCCTTGGCGGCGGTGAAGACCACCGCGTCGCCGTCGTAGCCGGGCAGCGGGAGCGTGTGCGCCAGCTCGGCGTTGGCCTGGAAGACCGCGACCACCCGGGCCACCGCGGCGCCGCTGAGGCCCGCGAGCGGGCCCTCGCCGTGCCGGACCAGTTCGGCGTAGCCGTCCTCGTCCTCGGGCCAGGCGCCGATCTCCCCGGCCGGGTGGCCGAGCGAGTCGAGGATCACCGCCAGCTGCGCCGGGTCGTCCCGCCACTGCTCGGGCCCGGCCTCGCCGCCGCCCGGGTAGGCGTCCAGCAGGGCCAGCAGCCGGACCTCCTCGCCCTGGTCGCGCAGCAGCGCGGCGATCGCGTGGGCGACGGCCCCGCCGAAGGACCAGCCGAGCAGCGCGTACGGGCCCTCGGGGCGGACGGCGCGGATCTGCGCGAGGTAGTCGCGCGCCAACTCCGCGACGGAGGAGGGGCGGTGGCTCGGATCGGCCAGGCCCGGGGCCTGGAGGCCGTAGATCGGCTGCTCGGCGTCGAGGTGGCGCAGCAGCCCCGTGTACACCCAGCTGATGCCCGCGGCCGGGTGGACGCAGAACAGCGGCGGGCGCGAGCCCCGGGTGCGGATCGGCAGCAGGACGGGGAAGCTCTCGGCGCCCGGCCCCCGGGCGAGCCGCTCGGCGAGCCCGGCGACGGTCGGCGCCTCGAACACGGTGCGGACCCCGATCCCCTCGCCCGCGCCGACCAGCTCCCGCAGCCCCGCGACCAGCCGGGCGGCCAGCAGCGAGTGCCCGCCCAGTTCGAAGAAGTTGTCGTCCACGCCGACCCGTTCGAGCCCGAGCACGTCGGCGAACAGCCCGCAGAGCACCTCCTCCTGCGGCGTGCCGGGTGCCCGCCCGGCGCCGGGCCAGGCGGCGGTGTCGGGGGCGGGGAGGGCGCGGCGGTCGACCTTGCCGTTGGCGGTGAGGGGGAGGGCGTCCAGGGCCACGACGGCGGAGGGCACCATGTAGTCGGGCAGGGTCGCGCCGACGTGGGCCCGCAGGAGGGCCTGGTCGACCGTCTGACCGGGCCGGGCCACGGCGTAGCCGACCAGGCGCCGGTCGCCGGGGCGGTCCTCGCGGACCAGGACGAAGGCCTGGGCGAGGGAGGGGTGCCGGACGAGGGCGGCCTCGATCTCGCCGGGTTCGATGCGGAACCCGCGGACCTTGACCTGGTGGTCGGTGCGGCCGAGGTACTCCAGGGAGCCGTCGGCCCGGCGGCGGACCAGGTCACCGGTGCGGTACATCCGGCTGCCGGGGGCGTCGTACGGGTTGGCGACGAAGCGCTCGGCGGTCAGGCCGGGCCGGTTGAGGTAGCCCCTGGCCAGGCCGGCGCCCGCGAGGTAGAGCTCGCCGACGACCCCGGCGGGGACGGGCCGCAGGGCGGCGTCGAGGACGTGCAGCCGGGTGTTCAGGATGGGCCGGCCCAGCGGTGGTGCGATCCGGCCGGACAGCGGGGTGGTCATGCTGGCGCAGACGGTGGACTCCGTCGGTCCGTAGGCGTTGACCATCCGCAGGCGGGCGGACCAGTGCTCGACGAGGTCGGGCGGGCAGGCCTCCCCGGCGACGGCCAGGGTCTCGACGTGCGCGAGCGCGTCGGGGGGCAGGACGGCCAGGGCGGTCGGCGGCAGGGTGACGTGGGTGACGCCCTGCTCGGCGATCAGTTCGGCCAGGGCCGGGCCGGGCAGCAGCTGGTCGGCGGTGCCGAGGACGGCGCGGGCACCGGTGAGCAGAGCCATGCTGAGCTCGGCGACGGCGGCGTCGAAGGAGGGGGAGGCGAACAGCAGGACGCGGCTGTCGGGGGTGGGCGCGAGACTCTCGCGCTGGCTCTCGACCAGGGAGGCGAGGCCGGTGTGGGGGACGACGACGCCCTTGGGGCGGCCGGTGGAGCCGGAGGTGTAGATGACGTACGCGGCGGCGTCGGGGGCGGAGGCGGGCTCGGTGGCGGTTTCGGCGTCGGCTTCGGCGTCCGTGAGGTCGTGCGCCGGGTGGCCGGAGGTGTCGAGGTCCTCGACCAGCAGGCAGGGGACGGTGCTGTCGGCCGGCAGGCCGGCGGCCACCGTGCTGGTGGTGAGGACCAGGACGGGGGCGGCGTCGGCGAGCATGTAGGCGATGCGGTCGGCCGGGTAGCGCGGGTCGAGCGGGAGGAAGGCCGCGCCGGCCTTGAGGACGGCGAGCTGGGCGACGATGAGCTCGGTCGAGCGGTCCAGGGCGATCGCGACGAACCGCTCGGGGCCCGCGCCGTGTGCGGTGAGCAGCCGGGCGAGGCGGTTGGCGCGTCCGTTCAGCTCGGCGTAGGTGAGCTGCTCGGCGCCGAAGGCGAGGGCGACGGCGTCGGGGCGGGCGGCGGCCTGGGCCTGGAAGAGCGCCGGGAAGGTGGCGGGGGCGACGGGGTGGTCGGTGTCGTTCCAGGCCGTGATCAGCTGCCGGCGCTCCTCCGGCGCCAGGATCTCCACCTGGCCCACCCGCTGGTCCGGGTCGGCCAGCACCGCGCGCAGGGCGCGCTCGAACCGCGCGGCCGTCGCCGCCGCCGTGGCCCGGTCGAACAGGTCGACGGCGTACTCGACCGACAGCTCCAGCCCGGCGGGGGCGCCGTCGCGGTCGAAGGTCTCGCCGAAGGCGAAGGTCAGGTCGAACTTGGCGAGGTCCGAATCCAGCGCCTCGACCCGGCCCGGCAGGCCGCCGAGGCGGATCTGTCCGGCGTCGCCGCCCGAGGTCAGCATCACCTGGCAGAGCGGGTGCCGGGCCGTCGAGCGCGCCGGGTTGAGCAGCTCGACCAGGCGCTCGAAAGGCACGTCCTGGTGCCCGAAGGCGTCCAGGGTGCCGATCCGGACGCGCTCCAGCAGCTCCCGGAAGCTCGGGTCGCCGGAGGTGTCGGTGCGCAGCACCAGGGTGTTGACGAAGAAGCCGACCAGGTCGTCGAGGGCTTCGTCGGTGCGCCCGGCGACGACGGTGCCGATCGGCAGGTCGGTGCCCGCGCCCAGGCGGCCCAGCGTGGTGGCGAGTGCCGCCTGCATCACCATGAACACGCTGGCCCGGCTCTGCTGCGCCAACTCGACCAGGGCGCCGTGGAGTTCACCGTCCAGGTGCAGTTCCACCGCCGCGCCCCGGCGGGTCGGCGTGGTCGGGCGGGGGCGGTCGTAGGGGAGCGCCAGTTCCTCGGGGAGGCCGGACAACGTCTGCTGCCAGTGGGCGAGTTGTTCGGTGAGCAGGGTGGTGGGTTGCTGTGGGGTGCCGAGGAGTTCGTGTTGCCAGAGGGCGTAGTCGGCGTACTGCACGGGGAGGGGCTGCCACTGCGGTGCGGTGCCCGTCAGTCGGGCCTGGTACGCGGTGGCGAGGTCGTGTAGGAGGGGGGCGACGGACCAGCCGTCGGTGGCGATGTGGTGCATGAGGACGAGCAGGACGTGTTCGTCGTGCGGGAGGGAGAGCAGCGTCGCGCGGACGGGCAGGTCGTGGGCGAGGTCGAAGACCTCCCCGCCGGCCTCGGCCAGGGTGGCCTGGAGCTCGGCCTCGGTGGCCACCGGCACGGTGTGCAGCGGGAGTTCGGGACGCTCGACGATCAGCTGGTGCGGCTGGCCGTCGGTGGTCGGGTAGACGGTGCGCAGCACCTCGTGGCGGTCGAGGACGTCCGTCAGCGCGGCCTGGAGGGCGGGGGCGTCGACCCGGCCGGTCAGGCGCACCGCGCACGGGGTGTTGTAGAGCGCGCTCGGGCCCTCGAACTGCTCGATGAACCACAGGCGTTGCTGCGCCGGGGAGAGCGGGATGCGCGCGGGTCGGTCGACGGGCCGCAGGGCCGGGCGGGCCGTGCCGGAGGCGGGCAGGACGGCGGCCAGGGCGGCGACGGTCGGGGCGTCGAACAGGGCCCGGATGGGCAGTTCGGTGCTGAGGGCGGCGCGGATGCGGCTGACCAGCTTGGTGGCGAGGAGGGAGTGGCCGCCGAGGTCGAAGAAGCGGTCGTCGATGGTGACGGTGGTGAGTCCGAGGACGTCGGCGAAGAGTGCGCAGAGGGTTTGTTCGGTGTCGTTGCGGGGGGCGCGGCCTTCGGTGGTGCTGGTGTAGTCGGGGGCGGGGAGGGCGCGGCGGTCGACTTTGCCGTTGGCGGTGACGGGGAGGGTGTCGAGGATGACGACGGCGGCGGGGAGCATGTAGCTGGGGAGGGTGTCGGTGACGGCTGCGCGCAGTTCGCCGGCGGTGACGGTGTCCGCGCCTGTGCTGGCGAGGGTGGTGTAGACGACGAGGCGTTTGTCGCCGGGTTGGTCTTCGCGGACGTGGGCGAGGGCTTGGCCGACGGCGGGGTGGGCGGTGAAGGCGGCTTCGACTTCGCCGAGTTCGATGCGGAAGCCGCGGATCTTGACCTGGTCGTCGGCGCGGCCGAGGAATTCCAGGACGCCGTCGGTGGTCCAGCGGGCGAGGTCGCCGGTGCGGTACATCCGCTCACCGGAAATGAACGGGCAGGCGACGAAGCGTTCGGCGGTGAGGGAGGGGCGGCCGGTGTAGCCGCGGGCGAGTCCGGCGCCGGCGATGTACAGCTCGCCTGCCACGCCGGCGGGTACGGGCTGCAAGGCGGTGTCGAGCACGTACGTCCGGGTGTTGGCCAGCGGACGGCCGATCGGCACCACGTTCGGGACCGCCGAGGAGGGGGTCATGGTGAAGGTGGTCTTGATGGCCGTCGTCTCGGTGGGCGCGTAGACCGCGACGACGGAGGTGTCCGGGCACGCCTGGAACAGCCGGCGGACGGCCTCGGGCGGGACGACGTCGCCACCGGTCCACACCTGCCGGACGGCCCGGAAGGCCTCCGGCGTCTCCTCGGCCATCAGCCGCAGCAGGCCCGAGGGCGCCTGGACCAGGGTCACCCGGTGGGTGGTGATGGTCTCGGCGAGGCGCCGGATGTCCAGCTCGCCGGGCTCGGCCAGCACGATCGCCCCGCCGGTGACGAGCGGCGCCCAGATCTCGGTGGTGGAGGCGTCGAAGGCGGTGGGCGAGTGCAGCAGGACGCGCTCGTGGTGGCCCGCGCGGAAGTGCTGGTTGCCCAGCAGGTCCACCACGTTGCGGTGGGTGACGGCGACGCCCTTGGGCAGGCCGGTCGAGCCCGAGGTGTACATCACGTAGACCAGCTGGCCGGGGTGCACGGGCACGGCCGGGTCGCCCGCCTCGGGGGCCGTGGCGAGCAGCGCGTCGGTGACCTCGACGGTGGTGAAGCCGCCGGTGGCGAGGACCGGGTGCCCGTGGTGGGCCGGGTCGGTGAGCAGCAGGCCGGTGCGGGTGTCGGTGAGGATGTGCTGGAGCCGGTCCAGCGGGTAGCGGTCGTCCAGCGGGACGTACGTGCCGCCCGCTTTGGCGATCGCGAGGACGGCCGTGAGCAGCCCGGCGGAGCGCTCCATCAGCACCGCCACCGGCTGCTCGGCGGTCAGGCCGCGCGCCAGCAGCAGGGCGGCGAGGCGGTTGGCGCGGCCGTTCAGCTCGGCGTAGTTGAGCTGTTCGGCGTCGGTGATCAGTGCGGGGGCGTCGGGGGTGGCGGCGGCCTGGGCCTCGAACAGCCGGGGCAGGCTGGTGTCGGGCACCGGTGCGGTCGGTCCGTTCCAGTCGGTGAGCAGGTGCTCGCGTTCGGCGGGGTCGAGGATCTCGATGCTGCCGATCGGGGCGTCCGGGTCGGCGGCGACGGCGTGCAGGACGCGCAGCAGCCGCTCGGCGAGGGCGGTCGCGGTGGCGTGGTCGAAGAGGTCGGCCGCGTAGTCGACGGCGCCGCGGACACCGAGGCAGTCGCCGTCCGCCGTGAGGTGCTCGACGAAGTTGAAGTTCAGGTCGAACTGGGCCTGGGCCTCGCCGGCCTCGACCGGCCGGGCCGTCACCGGGCCGAAGGCGAGATCGCCGGCCCGTTCCGTGTTCAGGGTGACGAGCGACTGGAAGAGGGGGTGGCCGGCGGTGCGGGTGGGGTTGAGGTGTTCGACCAGGCGCTCGAAGGGGATGTCCTGGTGGTCGTAGGCGTCGAGGTCGGTGCGGCGGACGCGGTCCAGCAGTTCCCGGAAACTCGGGTTGCCGCTGGTGTCGGTGCGCAGCAGCAGGGTGTTGACGAAGAAGCCGACCAGGTCGTCGAGGGCTTCGTCGGTGCGTCCGGCGACGACGGTGCCGATCGGCAGGTCGGTGCCCGTACCGAGGCGGGTGTAGAGGGCGGCGACGGCGGCCTGCAGGGCCATGAAGAGGCTGGCGTTCTGCGTGCCGGCCAACTCGGCCAGCGCGGTGTGCAGTTCGACGTCGAGTTCCAGCTCCGCGGCGCCGCCCCGGCGGGTGGGCGCGGTCGGGCGGGGGCGGTCGTAGGGGAGCGCAAGCTCCTCCGGGAGGCCGGACAACGCCTGCTGCCAGTAGGCGAGTTGCAGGGAGACGACGCTCTCGGGGTCGTCCTCCTCGCCGAGCAGCTCGCGCTGCCAGAGGGTGTAGTCGGCGTACTGCACCGGCAGCGGCTCCCACTGCGGCTCGGTGCCGGCGAGCCGGGCCTCGTAGGCGGTGGCGAGGTCGCCGAAGAGCGGGGCGACGGACCAGCCGTCGCTGGCGATGTGGTGCGTCAGCAGCAGCAGGACGTGCTCGCCCGGCGCGGGGAGGGCGTACAGCCAGGCGCGGACGGGGAGGTCGGTGGCGAGGTCGAAGACCTGCCCGGCGTCCTCGCGCAGCCGCTCGGACAGCTCGGCCTCGTCGGCCACCGGCACCCGGTGCAGCGGCGGGCGCCCCTGGTCGAGGATGTGCTGGTGGGGCTGGCCGTCGGTGGTCGGGAAGACGGTGCGCAGCACCTCGTGCCGGGCCACCACGTCCCACAGCGCGCCTTCGAGGGCGGCGGCGTCGAGCTCGCCGGTCAGCCGGAGGGCGAACGGCGTGTTGTAGAGGGCGCTCGGTCCCTCGAACTGCTCGATGAACCAGAGCCGCTGCTGGGCGAACGACAACGGGATCAAGGTCTGCCTCCGACTGGCGACTTACGGGTGCTGTGACTGCTGGGGCTGGTGGGGTTCGGCGGTCGCGGGACGCGGCGGGCCGCGCCGCCGGCCGGGCCGGCGGCGGGCGCGCATCCTGCGGTGGACGGGGCCGCGAGGTGGGCGGCAGGTCAGGCCGGGCCGCCCGGGCGGCGCATCGGCCGCAGGGCCGGGCGGGCCTTCTTCGGCGCGGGTGCCTGCTCGCGCCCGGGCAGGACGGCCGCGAGGGCGGCGACCGTGGGGGAGTCGAACAGGGTGCGGATCGGCAGCTCCGTACCGAGGGCGGCGCGGATGCGGCTGACCAGCTTGGTGGCGAGGAGGGAGTGGCCGCCGAGGTCGAAGAAGCGGTCGTCGATGGTGACGGTGGTGAGTCCGAGGACGTCGGCGAAGAGCGCGCAGAGGGTCTGTTCGGTGGTGTTGCGGGGGGCGCGGCCTTCGGTGGTGCCGGTGTAGTCGGGGGCGGGGAGGGCGCGGCGGTCGACTTTGCCGTTGGCGGTGACGGGGAGGGTGTCGAGGATGACGACGGCGGCGGGGAGCATGTAGCTGGGGAGGGTGTCGGCGACGGCGGCACGCAGTTCGCCGGGAGTGATACCGCCTGTCGAGGTGGTGGTGTAGACGACGAGGCGTTTGTCGCCGGGTTGGTCTTCGCGGACGTGGGCGAGGGCTTGGCCGACGGCGGGGTGGGCGGTGAACGCGGCTTCGACTTCGCCGAGTTCGATGCGGAAGCCGCGGATCTTGACCTGGTCGTCGGCGCGGCCGAGGAATTCCAGGACGCCGTCGGTGGTCCAGCGGGCGAGGTCGCCGGTGCGGTACATCCGCTCACCGGCGATGAACGGGCAGGCGACGAAGCGTTCGGCGGTGAGGGAGGGTCGGCCGGTGTAGCCGCGGGCGAGTCCGGCACCGGCGATGTACAGCTCGCCTGCCACGCCGGCGGGTACGGGCTGCAAGGCGGTGTCGAGCACGTACGTCCGGGTGTTGGCCAGCGGACGGCCGATCGGTACCACGTTCGGGACCGCCGAGGCGGTCGGCATCGGGAACTGGGTCGCGCACAGCGTCGTCTCGGTCGGCCCGTAAAGCGCTCGCACCGCGATGCCCGGGACGGCCTCCAGCACCCGGCGGACGGCCGGGGCCGAGACGACGTCCCCACCGGTCAGCACCTCGCGCACGCCGGTGAAGATGCCCGGGTCCTCCTCCGCGATGACGCGGAACAGCCCGGCGGTGACGTGCACGTGGGTGAGCCCGTGTGCCCGGACCAGCTCGCGGATGGCGGAGGCGTCCAGGTCGCCCTGCGGCGCGACGACCACCTGGCCGCCGGAGAGCAGCGGCGCCCACAGTTCGTAGGTCGAGGCGTCGAAGGCGTGCGGCGCGTGGAAGAGCACCCGCAGCCCGTCGGGGTGGTGCCAGCACGGGTCCGTCGCGAGCTGCACCACGTCCCGGTGGGTGATGGCGATGCCCTTGGGCACCCCGGTGGATCCGGAGGTGAACATCACGTACGCGAGCTGCTCCGGGTGGAGCCCGGCGGGCTGGGCGCGCCGCCTGCGCGGGCCGTCGAACCAGCCCTCGGTGAGCGGCAGGACGGGGCAGGGGGCGTCGGTGGCCAGCGGGTGGCCCTGGTGCGCGGGATCGACCAGGACGAGCGCCGCCCGCGTCTCGGCGGTGATCTGCCGCAGCCGCTCGGCCGGGTGCCGGTCGTCCAGCGGGACGTAGGTGCCGCCGGCCTTGGCCACCGCCAGGATCGCCGTGACCAGGTCGGCGGAGCGGTCCATCAGGAGGATCACCGGGGTGTCGGCGCCGACGCCCGCCTCGGCGAGGTGGGCCGCCAAGTGTTCGGCCCGGGAGTCGAGTTCGGCGTAGCTGAGTTGTTCGGTGCCGGTGATCACGGCGGGGGCGTCGGGGGTGGCGGCGGCCTGGGCCTCGAACAGCTGCGGCAGGGTGGCCTCGGGCACCGGTGCCGTCGGCCCGTTCCAGCCGGTGAGCAGGTGCTCGCGTTCGGCCGGGTCGAGGATCTCGATGCTGCCGATCGGGGCGTCCGGGTCGGCGGCGACGGCGTGCAGGACGCGGAGCAGCCGCTCGGCGAGGGCGGTGACGGTGGCGTGGTCGAAGAGGTCGGCCGCGTACTCGACCGCCACCGACAGGCCCGCCTGGGAGCCCTGTTCGGTGAAGCGGAAGGACAGGTCGAACTTGGCCACGTCCAGCTCGAAGGGGTGGTCCGCGCAGGCCAGGTCGCCGAAGGCGGCGGGCACCGCCGGGTCGCTCTCCAGGGCGATCAGCGACTGGAAGAGGGGGTGGCGGGTGGTGCGGGTGGGGTTGAGGTGTTCGACCAGGCGCTCGAAGGGGATGTCCTGGTGGTCGTAGGCGTCGAGGTCGGTGCGGCGGACGCGGTCCAGCAGTTCCCGGAAGGTGGGGTTGCCGGTGGTGTCGGTGCGCAGCAGCAGGGTGTTGACGAAGAAGCCGACCAGGTCGTCGAGGGCTTCGTCGGTGCGTCCGGCGACGGGGGTGCCGAGCGGGAGGTCGGTGCCCGCGCCGAGGCGGGTGTAGAGGGCGGCGACGGCGGCTTGCAGGGCCATGAAGAGGCTGGCGTTCTGCGCGGCGGCCAACTCGGCCAGGGCGGTGTGCAGTTCGGCGCCGACCTCGAACTCGGCGGCGCCGCCCCGGTGGCTGGGAACGGTCGGGCGGGGGCGGTCGTAGGGGAGCGCCAGTTCCTCGGGGAGGCCGGACAGCGTCTGCTGCCAGTGGGCGAGTTGTTCGGTGAGCAGGGTGGTGGGCTGCTGTGGGGTGCCGAGGAGTTCGTGCTGCCAGAGGGCGTAGTCGGCGTACTGTACCGGCATCGGCTCCCACTGCGGCGCGGTGTCGGCCAGTCGGGCCTGGTACGCGGTGGCGAGGTCGTGTAGGAGGGGGGCGACGGACCAGCCGTCGGTGGCGATGTGGTGCATGAGGACGAGCAGGACGTGTTCGTCGTGCGGGAGGGAGAGCAGCGTCGCGCGGACGGGCAGGTCGTGGGCGAGGTTGAAGACCTCCCCGCCGGCCTCGGTCAGGGCGGCCCGGAGCGCCGCCTCGGTGGCCACGGGTATGGTCCGCAGGATCGACTCGGGGGCCTCGGCGACCAGTTGGTGGGGCTGGCCGTCGGTGGTCGGGAAGACGGTGCGCAGCACCTCGTGCCGGGCCACCACGTCCCGCAGCGCGCCTTCCAGCGCGGGGCGGTCGAGGGCGCCGGTCAGCCGGAGGGCGACGGGCGTGTTGTAGAGCGCGCTCGAGCCCTCGAACTGCTCGATGAACCACAGGCGTTGCTGCGCGGAGGACAGCGGGACGCGCTCCGGTCGGGCGGCGGGTCGCAGGGCCGGGCGGGCCGCGCCGGAGGCGGGCAGGGCGGCGGCCAGGGCGGCCACCGTCGGGTGGTCGAAGAGCGCGCGGATCGGCAGCTCCGTGCCGAGGGCGGTGCGGACGCGGCTGACCAGCTTGGTGGCGAGCAGCGAGTGGCCGCCCAGGTCGAAGAAGCTGTCGTCGATGCCGACCGAGGCCAACCCGAGGACCTCGGCGAAGAGTTCGCAGAGCGCCTGCTCGGTTTCGGTGCGCGGGGCCCGGCCGGCGGCGGCGCCGGTGTAGTCGGGGGCGGGGAGGGCGCGGCGGTCGACCTTGCCGTTGGGGGTGACGGGCAGCGCGTCGAGGGTGACGATCGCGGCGGGCACCATGTAGCCGGGCAGACGGTCGGCGACGAAGGCGCGCAGCTCGTCGGGCCGGACGGGGCCCGTGACGTAGGCGACCAGGCGCTTGTCGCCCGGCTGGTCCTGGCGGACCATGGCGACGGCCTGGCCGACGGCCGGGTGGGCGGTGAACGCGGCCTCCACCTCGCCGAGTTCGATCCGGAAGCCGCGCAGCTTGATCTGGTCGTCGGCGCGGCCGACGAACTCCAGTTCGCCCGTGGTGGTCCAGCGCACCACGTCGCCGGTGCGGTACATCCGGCCGCCGGGCTCGCCGAAGGGGCAGGCCACGAAGCGCTCGGCGGTCAGGCCGGCGCGGCCGACGTAGCCCCGGGCCAGCCCGGCGCCCGCGACGTACAGCTCACCGGCGACGCCGACGGGGACCGGGCGCAGCCCGGCGTCCAGCGCGTACACCCGGGTGTTGGGCAGCGGCCGCCCGATCGGTACGGCGGCCGGGACCTCGGCGGCGGTGGCCATCGGGTGGCGGGTCGCGAAGGTCGTGGTCTCCGTCGGTCCGTAGCCGTTCACCACCCGCAGGCCGGGGCAGTGCTCCAGCACCCGCCGGATGGCGGCCGGCGAGACGATGTCGCCGCCCGTCCACACCTCGCGCAGCCCGGCGAAGGTCTCCGGGGCCTCGGCGGCCAGCACGTTGAAGAGCCCGACCGTCATCCAGGCGGCGCCGACCCGCCCCCGGCCGATCGCGGTCGCCAGCTCGGCGACGCCGAGCCGCCCGGCGGGGGCGACCACCACGCGGCCGCCTGAGAGCAGCGGCACCCAGAGCTCGTAGGTGGAGGCGTCGAAGGCGACGGGGGAGTGCAGCAGGACGCGCTCGTGGCCGCCGCCCGTGAACGCCCCGCCGAGCGCGAGGTCGACCACGGACCGGTGGGTGACGCCGATGCCCTTGGGCACGCCGGTCGAGCCGGAGGTGTGCATCACGTACGCCAACTGGTCGGCACTCAGGGGGAGTCCGAGGTTCCCGGCGGTGTCGGCAGCCTCGGGGTCTCGTGCGCTCTCGGGGTCTCGTGCGCCCTCGGGGTCGAGCACGTCCAGTCCGGTCAGCGCGGGGTGCGCCCGGTGGGCGGTGTCGGCCAGCACCAGCCGGGCCCCGGAGTCCGCGAGGACGGCCCGCAGGCGCTCGGCCGGCTGCGCGCCGTCCAGCGGCACGAAGGCGCCGCCGGCCTTGAGCACGGCCAGGATCGCCACCACCAGGGCGGCCGAGCGCTCCATCAGCAGCGCGACGGGGGTCTCCGGGCGGACCCCGGCCTCGACCAGCCGCACGGCCAACCCGTTGGCCCGCGCGTTGAGTTCGGCGTAGGTCAGCTCGACGTCGTCGGCGGTGAGCGCGACCGCGTCGGGCGTCTCGGCGGCCCGTGCCTCGAACAGCTCGGGCAGTGCGGCCTCCGGCAGCGGCGCGGTGGCGCCGGTCCCGCCGGTCAGCAGCCGCTCGCGCTCCTCCTCGGTCAACACCTGGACGGTGCCGACGAGTTCGGCCGGGTCGGCGACGATCCGGTCGAGCAGGGCGAGGAAGCGGTCCAGCAGGGTGCGCGCCTCGGCGGGGGTGAAGGCGTCGGGCCGGTGGTCCAGGCGCAGTTGGAGGCCGTCGCCCGGGGTGAGGGCCAGCAGCAGCGGGTAGTGCGCGCTGTCGACGTCCTCGACCAGGGTGACGTGGGTGGCGCCGCTCGGGTCGGCCTCGTCCAGGGCGGACGGGTCCGGGTAGTTGCCGTACACCGTGACGGTGTCGAACAGGCTGCCCACGCCGGCGAGTTGCTGGATCTCGGTGAGGCTGAGGTGCTGGTGGTCCAGCAGTGCGGACTGCTCGTGCTGGAGGCGCAGCAGCAGCTGCCCCCAGCTCTCGGCCGGGTCGAGGGTGACGCGCACCGGCACGGTGTTGATGAGCAGGCCCACCATCCGCTCCACGCCCGGCAGGTCGTGCGGCCGGCCGGAGACGGTGGTGCCGAAGAGCACGTCCTCGCGCCCGGTGAGCCGGGCCAGCAGCACGCCCCAGGCGGCCTGGACGAGGGTGTTGAGGGTGACGCCGTAGCGGCGGGCGGTGCGGGCCAGCGCCTCGGTGGCCGCCGGGGTGAGGCCGGTGTGCAGGCGCAGCGGCAGCTGCGGGGCGGCGGCCGAGCGGCCGGGGGCCAGCAGGGTGGGCTCGTCGGCGCCCGCCAGGGCCTGGGCCCAGGCGTCGCGGGCGGCGGCGCCGTCGCGCCGGGTGAGCCAGCGCAGGTACTCGCGGTAGGGGGCGGCCGGGGGCATCGGCTGCTGGAAGTACAGACCCCACAGCTCCTCGGCGAACAGCGGGGTGGACCAGCCGTCCAGCAGGATGTGGTGCGCGGCGGCGATCAGCTGGTGGCGCCCGGGGGCGAGGGTGAGCAGGGTGTAGCGCAGCAGCGGCGGCCGGGCGAGGTCGAAGCGGCGGCCGTACTCGGCGGCGGCGATCCGCGCGGCCTCGGCCTGCGGGTCGGCGTGCGCCGTCAGGTCGAGGACGGTGAAGGGCAGCTCGACGCCGTCCGGTACGGCCTGCACGGGCGGGCCGTCGGGGCGCTGGTGGAAGCCCGCCTTGAGGTTGGGGTGGCGCAGCAGCAGTGCCTCGGCGGCGGCGCGCAGCCGGTCGGCGTCCACCGGGCCGGTGAGGTCGAAGGTGCAGACGGAGGTGTAGACGTCGGCGCCGTCGGTGTCGTACGCCGCGTGGAAGGCCATGCCCTGCTGGAGCGGCGAGGTGGGCCAGACGTCCACCAGGCGGGCGGGGGCGTGGTGTCCGGCGAGCTGGTCCAGTTCGGACTGGCCGAGCGTGACGAGCGGGAAGTCGGAGGGGGTGTGTCCGCCCGCGTCCGGCCGGTCGGCGTGCTCGGCGAGCGCGCGCAGCGCGGTGAACCACGCCTCGGCGAGCGCGGCCACGCGCTCCTCGGCGAGCAGCCCGGTGGCGTAGGACCACTGGGCGACCAGCAGCGGGCCCTGCGGGGTGTCGACGGTGGTGGCGTCCAGGCCGAGCACCCGGCCGAGCGCGAGGCCGGTCGCGGCGCCCTCGCTCATCGCCTCGGTGCCGGCGAGCACGTCCTCGGCGGTGACGCCCTCCGGCGCGAAGCGGCCCAGGTAGTTGAACTCGACCTGCGGATCGGCGTACCCCTCCAGCACGGCGGCGGTGGCCGGGTTGAGGTGGCGCAGCAGGCCGTAGCCGATGCCGTTGTCCGGGACGGCGCGCAGCTGCTCCTTGACCCGGCCGAGGGCCCGGCCGAGCCCGGGGCCGGCCGCGGTGACCTCGGACCAGGGCAGCGCCCCGGGGGCGAGCCGGACGGGGTAGAGGGAGGTGAACCAGCCGGCGGTGCGGTGCAGGTCGACGCCGTCGACGACCTCCTCGCGGCCGTGGCCCTCCGCGGTCACCAGTACGGCGCCGTCCGGACCGGTGGTCGCCGCGCCGCGCCAGTGGCCGAGGGCGAGCGCCAGCGCGGTCAGCAGCACGTCGTTGACCTGCGCGTGGTAGGCGGCCGTGACCCGGGTCAGCAGCGCCTGGGTGGTCTCGGCGGGCAGCACGAGCCGCAGGACGCCCTCGGTGGCGTAGGTGTCCCGGGCCGGGTCGAGCGGGCGCGCGCCGAGCAGCGGGTCCGGGGTGGCCAGGGCAGCCTCCCAGAGCGGGAGTTCGGCGGCCCGGCGGTCGGTCCCGGCCTCGGCGGTGAGCCGCTGGGCCCAGCGGCGGAAGGAGGTGGGCACCGGCGCCAGCGCCACGGCCCGGCCCTCGCGGGCGGCGGCGAGCGCGGTGAGCAGGTCCTCCTCGACGATGCGCCAGGTGACGCCGTCCACCGCCAGGTGGTGGATCACGAGCAGGAGCTGCGAGGGCAGGCCCGGCCCGGCGTCGAACCGGACGGCCTGGAGCATCCGGCCGTCCTCGGGCGAGAGGCGCTCGCGGGCGGCCTCGGTCTCGGCGCGCAGCGCCTCCTCGGTGGCCGGGCCCGCGACGTGCCGCAGCGCGGCCCCGGCGGGGACGGCGCCGGGGGCGGGGACGTGCAGCGTCCAGGGGCGCTCGGCGAGCGGGGAGGTGCGGGCGCGGAAGACGTCGTGGTGGTCGAGCAGCGCTTGGAGGGCCGTGGCCACGTGCTCGGGCCCGCTCCCGGCGGGGAGGGTGAGCAGGGTGGACTGGTAGAAGCTCTCGACGGCGCCGTGCTGCGCGGCCAGCCAGTGCACGATGGGCGTCGGCGGCACCTCGCCGAGGCCGGCCCCGGCGGGTTCGGCGACGACCGGCCCCTCCAGCGGTCGGGCGATCCGGGCCAGCGCCTCGACGGTCGGCGAGAGGAACACCTCGCGGGGGGTGAGCTGCAGCCCGGCGTGCCGGGCCCGGGAGACGAGCCGGATGGCCACGATGGAGTCGCCGCCGAGCTCGAAGAAGGAGTCCGTGACGCCCACCGCGGGCAGGCCCAGCACCTCGGCGAAGAGCCGGGCGAGGGTGTGCTCCAGCTCCCCGGCGGGGGCCCGGCCGCCCTCCTCGGCGGCGGCGAAGACCGGCGCCGGCAGGGCGCGCTTGTCCACCTTGCCGTTGGGCGTGAGCGGCAGCCGGTCGAGCACCACGACGGTGGGCACCATGTGGTCGGGCAGCCGCTCGGCGCAGTACGCGCGCAGCTCGGCCGGGTCGGCGGCGCCGACGGTGTAGCCGACCAGGCGGCGCTCGCCCGGGCGGTCCTCGCGGACCAGCACCACGGCCTGGCGCACCTCGGGGTGGGCGGAGAGGGCCTGCTCGACCTCGCCGAGCTCCACCCGGAAACCGCGGATCTTCACCTGGTCGTCGGCCCGGCCGACGAAGTCCAGCTGCCCGTCCGGCCGTTGGCTGCCGAGGTCGCCGGTGCGATACATCCGGTCGCCGGGCTCGCCGAAGGGGCAGGCGACGAAGCGCTCGGCGGTCAGGCCGGGGCGCCCGAGGTAGCCCCGGGCCAGGTGCGGGCCGGAGACGTACAGCTCGCCCACGGTGCCCGGCTCGACCGGGCGCAGCCGCTCGTCCAGCACGTGGATGCGCACGTCCTGGCAAGGGTGGCCGATCGGGGGCTGCTCCTCGCCGGTGAGCGGCTCGCTCATGGTGACGATGACGGTGGTCTCGGTCGGCCCGTAGCTGTTGAGCATCAGGCGGTCGCGGCCGCAGCGGGCGGCCAGTTCGCGCGGGATGGCCTCGCCGCCGCCGATCAGGGTGCGCAGGGAGGGCAGCGGCACGTCCGGCAGGGTGGCCGCCATCGCGGTGGCGATGTCGGCGTGGGTGACGCCGTACTGCTCGATCAGCGCGGCCAGCGGCTCGCCGACCAGCTGGCTCTGCTCGCGGGGGAGCACCAGGGCGGCGCCGGTGGAGAGCGCCACGGCCAGGTCGGAGACGGAGACGTCGAAGCTGAGCGAGGCGGCCTGGAGCACCCGGCTGCCGGGGCCGACCCCGGTGGCGGCGACCTGCGTGTCGATCATGCTGGGCAGCCCGGTGTGGGTGACGGCCACACCCTTGGGCACACCGGTGGAGCCGGAGGTGTAGATCACGTACGCGGTGTTCCCGGCGCTCAGCGGCCGCACCCGCTCGGCGGCGGTGAAGGGGGTGCCGGCCTGGGTGGCCAGCTCGGCGAGGTGCCCGGGGTCGTCGAGCAGCAGCCGGGGGGCGTCGGTCTCGGGCAGCTGGGCGGCGGCCTCGGCGGTGGTGAGCACCAGGGCGGCGCGGGAGTCGGTCAGCATGTGGCGCAGCCGCTCGGCGGGGTAGGCCGGGTCGGCGGGCAGCCAGGCGGCGCCGGTCTTGGCCACGGCGAGGATCGCGGCGACGGCCTCGGGGGACTTCGGCAGGGCGAGCGCGACGATGTCCTCGGTGCCCAGGCCGCGGGCGGCGAGCACCCGGGCCAGCCGGTTGGCGCGGGCGTCCAGCTCGGTGTACGTGAGGGTGGTGCCCTCGGCGTACAGGGCGGGGGCCTGCGGGGTGCGGGACGTCTGGGCGTCTACCAGCGCGGTCAGGGTCGGCCGCTGGTCGGCTCTGTGCGTCTGCTGGACCCCGGACATGTGGCTCTCTCCCTCGTACGGCTGGCCCCCGCGGTGGCGGGAACGGCTTGCTCGGCGACCTTCGGGGCGGTCGGCCCGGGCGGTCGATGGAGCGGCGGTGCGGTGGCGTGGTGGCGCGGTTCTGGCTGTTCTGGCTGTTTTGGTGGTGCGGTGGTGCGGCTTCGGCGCTGGGCTGCTGCGATCAGTGGCCGGACTGCTGGGCGAGCAGGCTCTTCGGCCGCAGGTCCTGCCAGTGCTGTTCGACGTAGTCGAGGCAGTCCTGTCGGCCGGCGGCGCCGAAGGCCTGCTGCCAGCCGTCGGGCACCGGGCTGAAGGCCGGCCACAGCGAGTGCTGGCCCTCGTCGTTCACCAGGACGAGGTAGCTGGCGTCGGGGTCCTCGAACGGGTTCGCCATCGTCGGTTTCCTCTTTGTTCGGAGAAATTTCGGGGAGGGGGGAATTACGCCGGAGCGCGGCTCACGGACCCCAGCCGGAGTCGGGGTTGGGCGCCGAGACGAGGGCGGCGGCGGCCAGGGGCGAGTGCGGGTCGGCGCTGCTCTGGACGCCCAGTCCGGCGACCAGCAGAACGGCGAGAATCCCGAGCATATGGTGAATGCGAACGGCAAGATTCTTCATCGTTAATTCCTTTTTCCGAGGGGGCGGTCGGCCCTCTTCGCTCGGAAATTCATCCTGCCGAGGCTCAAACGGGGGTGGAAGCTCTGGCCATGATCGGGAACACGCATTGCGGGAACCGGAAGCCCGAACAGACCATGTCAAAAACAGACAGATCTGATCCAAAGAGTGCCTGGCACTGTCAGATCAGTGGTGGGAACCGGTCACTGGCGAGGGTTTCGGTCAAACCACGCCCCCGGCACGTCGGCGGGGGAGGCCCCGGCCCCGGCCCCCGGAAGCCGCCGAAGCTGCCGCAGGGGCGGGGGTTGCGGAGCGTCAGCGCGGGAGGTGATGGAGCGTCAGCAGTGTGAGCCCCGGCGCAGTTCCTCGCGGACGGCGGGCCAGTCGTCGGTCCACGTCCGCCCCGCCGAGGCGGGTGACTCCAGGGCGATCGTCGCCAGGTAGGCGCGCTTGAGCGCGGCCCGCTCGTCCTGCACCCGGCCCGAGGCCTGCTCGATCCGGCGCAGCCGGGCGTGCAGCCGCTCCAGCGCGCCCCCGCCCGCGAGCAGACGCCGCGCCTCGGGGCCGAAGCGGAAGCCGGCGGCGAGCAGCGGCCAGGCCGACCGCCACACCCGGAACACCTCGCGGTGGCCCGGACCCCACTCCCGCTCGGCCCGGGACAGCCGCGCCATCGCCGCCCGCTCGGTGGGCGCGGCACAGATCTCGCGCAGCGTCCGCGCGAGCGCACCCCAGTCCTCGCCGGGCGCGTGCCGCAGCGCGGCGTGCAACAGGTGGGCCATCGAGCCGTGCACCACGGTGCGCGGCCACCGCGCGGCCACCGCCTCGGCCAGGCCCCCGCCGGTGTCGCCGACCAGCACCCAGACCTCGCGCACCCCGCGCTCGGCGAGCTCGGCCAGCACCTGCGGCCAGTGCTCCCCGTCCGTGGCCGGCCACAGGCCCAGGACCTCGCGCCGGCCGTCGGTGGAGATCCCGAGCGCCAGGTGCACCAGCGGGCCGCCCGAGCGGCCGCTGCGCACCGCGTCGAGGAAGACCACCGGGTAGACGGGGTCGAGCGGGCACCGGCGCCGCTCGTCGAGCTCGTTGAGCACCTGGTCGGTGATGGCGGAGACGGTCTCCCGGCTGAGCTCCACGCCGTACACCTCGGCCAGGTGCGCCACCAGCTCGCCCGAGCTGAGGCCGCGCGCGGTGAGCGAGATGACCAGCCGGTCGAGGCCGGGCAGCCGGCGGGCCCGGGGGCGGACGGCCCGGGGGGTGAAGCTGCCCTGGCGGTCCCGGGGCACCCGCACCTCGACCGGGCCGACCTCGGTGAGCAGCCGTCTGGCCCGGGCGCCGTTGCGGACGTTGGCGCCGGGGTCGGTGCCGGGTTCGGCCCCGCGCAGGTGCTCCTGGAGTTCGAGTTCCAGTGCGTGCTCGATCAGCTGCTTGGCGAGCGTCTGGAACAGCCCGCCGTCGCCCAGCAGCCGGATCGCGCCGGAGCCGACCTGCTCGGCGGCGGCTTCCGCCAGCTGCCGCACCAGCCGCTGGTCCACCAGCTCGGCCAGGTCCACGGGCGGGACCGCCGGGCCGGGATCAGCTCGCAACAAGGGGTGCCCTCCGTCTGTCGGCCGTTCCGTCCGCCGACCGTCCGCCCCGGCCGCCCTGACGGGGCGACAGGCACGACACGGCGGCCATCCGCCTGTCACCGCGGCCGGGTGCGGTCGGGTCCGCCACTGCCGCGGTCGGCTCCCCCGCCTCCGGGCGCGCTCGGCTTCGCCGTCGGCCGCTGATTTCCGCGCCACTTGGGCGTACACTCACGGCAGTCAGAGCCCGGGGGGACGGCTTCCGACCGACAGGTGATTTCCATCCTGCCATTTCAGACGCCTGGCGGTGGCCGGTACGGGCATTCGTGAAACCGCAATGCCGAAGCCGGAAGGATGCCCAGATGTGCCTATCCCAGGACAACAGCGCGGGAATGGGGACACCGCAGCTCTGTGACCGGGGGGTCGAGTTCTACCGGGTGGCGCTGGCCGAGGGCTGCGCCGCCGGAGACGCCCCCGAGTGCCTGCTCGCGATGGGCCTGCTGCGCTCCGTACCCGGCTCCGGCGAGCGGCTGACCCCCGTCCCGCCCGACATCGCGGCCACCGGCCTGACCCGGCCGCTCGAACTCGCCGTGCTGGGCCACCAGGAGCGGCTCGCCGAGCTGCGCACCGCCTTCACCGCCGCCGACCGCGCCTACCAGGACGTCATGCGCCGGGCCCAGCTGCCGGTCCGCCTCCTGACGGGCGAGGAGATCAACCCCGCGCTGGAGAAGGCCGTCGCCGCCTGCACCGAGGAACTGCGCACCGCCCAGCCCGGCGGTGGCCGCAGCCCCGAGCACCTCGCGGACGCCCTCCCGCGCGACCTCGCCCTCGCCGGGCGCGGCGTGCGCCAGCGCACCCTCTACCAGCACACCGTGCGCGCGCACGGCCCGACGCTGGCCTACATCGAGCAGGTCACCGCCCAGGGCGCCCGGATACGCACCCTGAACGAGGTGTTCGACCGGGTGATCATCTGCGACCGCTCCACCGCCTTCGTCCCGGCCGCGGCCGACCGCGAGGCCGCCGCGATGCTCATCCAGTTCCCACCGCTGGTCGAGTACCTGCTCAAGATCTACGAGTTGATGTGGGAGCGCGCCGAACCGGTCACCTACCTGGAGGGCCGCCACCGCCCCCAACTGCTCACCGACCGCACCCGCCAGAACGTCCTGCGCCTGATGGTCAACGGCTACACCGACGAGGCCATCGCCTCCCGCCTCGGCATGAGCACCCGTACGGTCTCCAGCCACATCCAGAAGGCCAGCGAACTCCTCGGCAGCCGCAGCCGCGGCCACCTCGGCTACATCATCGCCCGCGAGGGCGTCCTGGACGAACCCCTCGACGACCTGTGACCTGTGACCGGTACCGGGGGTCGTCGCCGTCGCCTGGCGGGACGGCCCCCGGTGGCCGGTGCTACTCGTAGCGCAGTTCGCTGGGCCGCATCAGGCGCAGGAGCTGCGGCAGGCCGAGCGCGGTCGTGAGGAGGACGGCGCCGGCGGCGATCGCGGACATGGCCAGCATGGAGCCCCAGTCGAGGGCGAAGGGCAGGCCCGCCGTGTACTGCAGGACGGCTCCCATCAGCAGGCCGCCGACGGTGGCCAGCAGCATGCCCAGGGCCATCGGGACGAGGGTCTGCCACAGCACCGACAGGCCCAGGATCCGGCGGCGGGTGCCGACGGCGTTCAGCACGCCGAGGATGCGGCGCTGCTCCCGGAACCGCTCCAACTGGCCGACCAGCAGGCTGAGGGCGACCAGCAGCAGGGTGACGGCGGAGCCGGCGGTGAGCAGGCGTTTGACGGCGAGGTAGGTCGGGTCGACGACGCGGTCGAGGGGGGACCCGGCGAAGCCCTGTGGGTCGATCGCCATGACGGCGGTCGCGAGTTGCTCCTTCGGGTCCGGCAGGCCGGGGGCCATCGCGACCAGGACGGTCGCGGGCTGGCCGCGCAGTGCGGCGGCCGGGGCGGCGGCCGGGGTGAGGAGCAGCAGGCCGGAGCCGAGCCGCCCGTTGGGGTCGGCGCCTTCGACGGGCTCGACGGTGGCCGTCACCGCGGGCATTGGCCAGGACGGCGGCTCGCCGTCACCGTGGAAGTAGGCGGCGTGGACGGTCGTGCCGGGCCTGGTCTCGGCGGCGGCGTCCGTGCCGCGGTTCGTTCCGGTGTTTGTGCCGGTGTTCGCTCCGGTGCTCGTGCCGCCGCTCGGCCGGATGGTCCGGCCCTGGACGGCGAAGGCGTCACCGTCCTTGCAGTCGGGCAGGGTGGCGAAGCCGCGCAGCACGGCGCAGCCGGCGATCCGGACGCCGGGCAGCTCCCAGGACTTGGCGGTGGGGGTCTCCAAGGCGAACTCGGTGTAGGCGGCGGTGGCCTGCACCCCGGGGGAGTGCGCCAGCGAGTCGGCGAGCCGATCGGCCTGCGGTCCGCCGCCGGGGAAGGACACCGACTGCTGGTACGGCCCGACCGCGGCGCGGGGGCCGGGGCGGTCCTCGTAGCTCGCGCTGACGCCGAGGAAGAGCGTCTGCAGGGCGATCGCCCCGGCGACGGCGACGACCACGCCGCTGACCGCGGCCGAGGCGGGGCCCGAGCTCAACTGGAGCCTTCGGATGGCGAGTTGCCAGGACACGCCGCCGCCGGAGCGCCGGGTGGCGGCCTCCACCAGCCAGGGCAGCAGGGTGCAGACGCCCACCAGCATCAGCAGCACGCCGACCGCGACCAGCAGTGAACCGCGGGTGTCCTGAACGGAGTTGAAGACGGCGGTGCGCCCCATCCCGGACGGGTTGTACTGCGTGGGCAGCGCCAGCGCGAGCGCCGTCAGGGCGAGACCGGCCAGCGGCAGCGCCAGCCGCCACCCGATCCGACGCCGGCCGGGGCCGGACCGGCGGACCACGCCGAGCGGGTCGACGGTGACCCGGCGCATCGCCAGCAGGGTCACGCCGACGCCGAGGAGCGGCACGACCACGGCGATCGCGGCGGCGATGGCGGGGTGCGGCGCGATGTCCTCGGGGTAGAAGCTGAAGCCGGCGAGCCGCAGGTGGCCGGTCAGCCGCCGGCCGAGCAGGAACAGTGCCGCGCCCGCGACCAGGCCCAGCACCGCGCCGACCAGGGACTCCCCGGCGGCGAGCCGGGCGGTCATCCGGCGGTCCGCGCCGACCAGGCGCAGCGCGGCGAGCCTGCGGTCGCGCCGTTCGCCGCCGAAGCGGGCGGCGGCGGCGAGGAAGACACCGACCGGGGCGAGCATCACGGTCAGGCCGACGGCGTTGAGCAGGATCAGCCGGGGGTCCATCGGCTTGGGCGGCGAGAAGTGGCCGTACGAGGTGATGCGGTCGGCTCCGGCGTCCAGCGAGAGCCGGTCGCTGCCGAGCAGGTAGCCGGCCTGGCCGGGGCCGAGCAGACCGGCCGGGCCGATGCCGCCGACCACCGGATAGGGGAGCCGGTCGCGCAGCAGCTGGTTGGCCGGGTCCTTCAGGAGCTCGGCCAGGGCGGGCGAGACGACCATCCGCCCCGGCGGCGGGTAGGCGGCCACTCCGGGCGGGAGCGCCGCGTCCGGGCCCTCGGGCTGGACGACCCGTCCACGGATCGGGGTGCCCCGGAAGGCGGTGTCGGCGGTGGCGATGAGGACCGTCCGGTCGCCGGGCGTGGGCAGGTCCTCGTCGCGGAAGGTGTCGTTCTGCACGTACAGGCGCTCGTTGCGGTGCTGGACGATGCCGGGGAAGGAGGCGGTGAACAGCAGCAGGGCCACCCCCAGGCCGACGCCGCAGGCGGTGAGCAGCAGCCGCCCCCAGCCGTCCCGCCCGTTGGTGAGGGCCAGGCGCACGCCGAGGCCGAGCTGGTCCAGGAACGGCGAGCGGACCCGGTCGGCGTCGGGGCTGCTCACGCCGGGGCCGCTCACGCCGGGGCCGCTCGTGGTGGAACTGCTCATATCGCGCCCGCCAGGTCGCGGGTACGGCCGTCGCGGACGACGATCTCGCGGTCGGCGTAGGCGGCGACCCTGACCTCGTGGGTGACCAGGACGACGGCGGCGCCGGTCTCCCGGGCGGCCAGGGTGAGCAGCTTCATCACCCGCTCGCCGTTGAGGGAGTCGAGCGCGCCGGTCGGCTCGTCGGCGAAGACCGCCCTGGGCCCGGTGATCAGGGCCCGCGCGGCGCCGACCCGTTGGCCCTGGCCGCCGGAGACCTCGCCGGGGCGCTTGGCGGCCACGTCGTCCACCTCCAGGCGCTCCAGCCATTCACGGGCCCGGGCCTCGGCGGCCCGGCGGCGCAGTCCGTTGAGGCGCAGCGGGAGCGCGACGTTCTCCAGGCAGGAGAGTTCCGGGACGAGCTGGCCGAACTGGAACAGGAAGCCGAACTCGGTGCGCCGCAGGGCGCTCAGCTCGGCGTCGGAGCAGGCGGTGAGGTCGCGTTCCCGGTAGCGGAGGCGGCCGCTGTCGGGTCGGGTGATCCCGGCGAGGCAGTGCAGCAGGGTGGACTTGCCGGAGCCCGATGGGCCCATCACGGCGACGAGTTCGCCGGCCGCGACGGTGAGCGAGGCTCCGCCGAGCGCCGGGGTGAGCCCGAAGTTCTTGTGCAGGTCGTGGGCGGCGAGCAGGGGTTCGGGCATGGTCAACGCTGGGACTCCGTGATGCGGGCGGCGAGTTCGTCCAGGCGGGCGGCGGTGAGCTCCAGCCAGCGCAGGTCGGCTTCCAGGTGGAACAGGGCGTGGTCGCAGATCAGCTGGTCGGTGAGGTCACCGGTGAGCTTGCGGCGGGTCAGCTCCCGCATCTCCTTGAGGTGTTCGGCCCGCTGCGCGTCCAGGACGTCGGCGCCGGAGCGGCCGGTCAGGAGGGCGAGCACGACCTTCTGGTAGAGCGTGCTCTGCAGGTACGGCTGCGGGCTCTCCGGGTGCGCGAGCCAGTTGGCGAGGTCGGTGACCCCGGCGTCGGTGATCGCGTACCGCTTGCGCTCCGGGCCGTCGCCGGCCTCGACACCGTCGACCACCACCAGCCCGTTCTTCAGCAGCCGGGAGAGTGTCGCGTACACCTGCCCGTAGTGCAGGCCGCGGTCGCGCCCGAAGTGCTCGTCGTGGAGGCGTTTGATGTCGTATCCGTGGCGGGGCTGGGTCTCCAGCAAGCCGAGGAACAGCTGTCCGAGTGACATGCTCCGGGACTATACAGGCCATGTATACACACAGGTGTATAGCGGGCCCCCTGGGGGCCCGGCCGCCGCAGCCGACACGGCCGCGGCCTCCCCGAGTGTGATTCGGGGAGGCCGCAGCGGTTCGGTGCCCTGGTCGTTTCAGACTTCCGTGGGCACCCGGTGGTCAGCCCGCCTGGGCGCGCACCAGCCAACGCTGGTTGGCGCTGGCGGTGCAGGACCAGACCCCGAGTGTGGTGCCGTTCGCGTCCGCCCAGCCGGGCAGTTCGAGGCACTTGTCGGAGATCGGGTTGTAGAGCGTGCCGTCGTAGCGGCGGACCCAGGTCTGGGCGTCGTCGGCGGCGCAGGTCTGGAAGGACACCTTGGTGCCGACTCGGCCAACGCCTCCACGCTGACCTGGGACGTCGAGGGCAAGCTCGCCTCACTCGCCCAGGGTTCGGCCGTCACGACGTACGTCTACGACGCCGACGGCAACCAGCTGATCCGCCGCAACCCCGGCAAGGTCACCGTCAACCTCGGCGGCGGCGACGAACTCACCTACGACACCGGTACCAAGACCAGCACCGGTACCCGCTACTACAGCATCCCCGGCGGGATCACTCTGGTCCGCGAGAGCCCGACCAAGCTCACCTACCAGTTCGCCGACCACCACGGCACCAACACCCTGTCCATCGGCCGCGACAGCCTCGTCGAGACCCGCCGCCCCACCGACCCCTTCGGCGCCCC
>NZ_JBFBNR010000021.1:0-150104 GCF_040687675.1 Kitasatospora sp. NPDC056731 | reverse complement strand
CGCGGGACCTGGCGAAGTCGCGGATGGTCTGCTGCTGCGGAACGGACGCGCCCTCGCGCAGCCAGCTCATCGACTGCCGGGCCCCGGTCAGCATCTTGTCGAGCTGTGCGGGGCCGCACGTGCGTCTTCTCCGCGGCGGTCGCCTTGTTGTGGTTGTGGACCTTGCGGGACATCGCCACGGATTCGTTCCACACCCAGCGGCACTTCCCCCACTCCGCTTCGAGCAGTGCGAGGGCGGTGGCCGACACGCGGAGCCGGTAGGTGTACCGGGCGTACCCGGCCTCACCGACCGTCGCCGTCGTCGTCGTCATGAACCGCAACCTAACAGCCCCCACCGACAACAGCAGAAAACGCAGGTCAGAGCAGATACGCAGAGAACTCCGCCGCTTCACGGCTCCGGGCCGAGGACCCATTCCTCCCCGGCCTGAAGGCCGGAGCCTCCTGGGAGAAATCAGGTGACGGCTCCCGAGACGAAGATCAAGGTCGTCGACTACGGACACCGGCCGTTCGGAAAGTACGCCGAGGCACGTCGCAGCCTCCTGGAGCGCCTTGAGGATGAGAAGTCCTGCCAGGACTTCAAGGACGCCGCGCGCCTCCTGCGGGCGAACCGGAAGGCGACCAGCGTGGTGCACAGCCCGCTCATCTGGCTGATCCACGATCTCCCCGCAGGGGAGGACAGCAAGAGAGCCAGCTACCAGCTCATCAAGAGGCTTGAGCCGAGCCTGACCGAGCAACTCCTGCCCGGCCTGGCGACCTCACAGGTCAGCCAGCACGCCCGCCTGGGCGTTGCCCTGCGGGTGCTCAGCGTCGAGGAGGTTTGCGTTCTGCTGCGCTGCAAGCCGCAGAAGGCGAGAGCCCATACGGAGATCTGGCTGTCCGGGCGACTCCAGATGCGCACCCAGCACGTCGCCCGCCGCGCGGTGTGCCGCAGCCACCGGGACGCCTCCTGCACCGCCTGCCGCGGCGGTGCCCAGTGGGAGTGGGAAGAGCCGTTCCTGGCGAGCGACCTCGTACAGCACCTGCTGTCGTACCGCATGAGGTGCTATCTCCCGTACGACGGGACGCCCGTGCCGCCCGTGCCGCCCGGGACGTACGAAGCCGGACTGTGAGCGGCACCGTTCGGACGGCCGAAGAAGTCCACGCTTCCCTCCCGCAGGCACCGGCGGGGGAAGCCGATCCGGCGCCCGCCCCGTGCGAACGACGGGGCGGGCACCGGAGGACGCGTCAGCTGTTGGTCGTCAGCAGACGGTTGGCCAGGGCGTCGGCGAGGCGGTAGGCCTCGTCTGCCGAGAGGGTGCGGCAGATGGCGTCGGCGAGTTCCTCGACGTCGTGCCAGTCGACATCGCCGAGTTCCGCGGACGGCGTGGCCGACGGCTGCTCGGCCGGGGAGGCCTCGGCTCGCTGTTCCGGCATCGGGAGAGGCTCGGAATTTTCCGCGGAAAATCGCTCGGCGCTCGGAGCGGACTCCGTGCTCGAAGCAGACTCGGTGCTCGGAGCCGAAGCAGAGCTCTCCCCCGCGCCGGAACTGGCGGGCTTCGACCGGGTAGCCGAGGCCGACGGTTCCGCCGGCGACGGATCCACCGGCGACGGATCCACCGGCGACGGCGTGACGGTGGCCGTGGACGCAGCCGCGCTCACAGCCCCGGTCGCGGTCGCGCTCTCCGCAGGCCCACTCGCGGATGCGACGGGTCGCTGCGGCGCGGGCTGAGGAGTCGCCCCGTCCGCGGAGGCCTGAGCCGCCGCCGCCCGGGCTCCCAGCTTCGCCGCCCGCTTCGCCGCGACGGCATCGGCGTCGGCCTGGAGCAGCTGTTCCAACTGCTCCGTCTGCTCGGCCAGGGACATCGCCTCGATGCCCTTGACCGATCCCAGACGGCGGGCGACGTTGATGGAGACGCCCTCCTCGCCCCGCGCCTTGGCCCGCACCTGCCGCTGCAGCTCGGGGTGGAGCTTCAGCAGGTTCTTACGGTGCGAGATCCAGCTCTGGGACCAGCCCTCCGCCTCGGCGGCCTCCTTGGCGGTGGCGTACTGCGCCACGATGAGCAGGACCGCGTTGGCCTCCTCGATCGGGTCGAAGTCCTTGCGCGCCATGTTCTCGTCGAGCGCCGCGCGCAGCAGGGTCGCCTTGGAGTCCGCCACCGAGTCGTCGACGACGACGAGCAGCTGCTCGCGCCCGTACAGCGCGGCAGCGGCCCGGCGCCGGTTGCCGTTGACGATGACCACGTCCTGCGGGCCCGCAGCGAGCAGGCCCTCGTCCTCCGGCCAGAGCCGGAGGTACGCGTCCGGGGTGACGGCGAGGCAGCTCTGCAGCTGGCGGTCCTTGATGCTCGCCAGGTCCGACAGGTCGCCCAGGTCGTCGCGCGGGTTGCGCGGGTTGGGGAGGCAGTTGGCGGTGGGAACCCACCGGGCCGGAGAGTCCGGCCCCGTGGGGACCCACCGGGCCGGAGTCTCCTGGTTGCTGACCACCCCGGGGGCGTCGACGACCGGGTCGGCCGCCATCGAGGCGAAGGAAACACGACGGCCGGCCATCAGCGACCCCCGTATCCGAGCTCGAGGGACAGCCGGAAGAAGTCCTCGCGGGCCCGGTAGGCGGTGCCGCTCTCCTTGTACTGGGTGACGACCGTTCCCTCGGCCACCGCCCGGGAGTGGATCTTGTAACGCCGCAGGACCGTCTTCGCCCGCGGCCACCCCTTCGCGGCGATGTACGCCTCGGTGTCCTCCAGGTCGGCGCGGCCGTCCCGGGGGTCCCAGTTGTTGATGACGACCCGGAAGGGGATGTCCATCGGCTCGATGACCTTCTGGATCGTCCGCGCCGTCGGGTCGAAGCACAACGGCTCGGTGATCATCGGGACCAGGACGTCATCCGCTATCTCCAGAGCACTGCGCAGGATCTCCTCATCGGCCAGGGTGCCCGGCGTGTCGATGAAGATGTGCTCGTACTCGTCCTTCTCGCCGAGGACGTCGAAGGTGCACGCCGCGAGGTTCACCGTGGTCGTGGTCTTGCCGACGCCGCCCTTCTGGTTGGCGATGACGTGGACCTTGGCACCGGTGTTCTTGAGGTGGAGCAGCTGATCGGCCTGGTCGTGCGCCGCCATGAAATCGAAGGGCAGGTTGTCCCCCACCCGCTCCGCCCAGACGACGGCCGATCCCTGAGGGTCAGTGGACACGACAAGTACAGATGGCTTCATGATGTTCCGTTCTCTCCGTGGGCTTCCCGGGCCGCTTGCCCGGTACTGCGGATGCCCGCCGATCAAAGCCGGTGACGGCGGACTGGAACAGCATTCCAGATGATCAGGCCTGATGCCGACACGACCCGCGTGTCATGAAGCACAATGTCCGTTTCTCTGAGCCCCTGATTTCCGAGGACCCGCCGAATATCCCCGACGACCCGGCCCCGAATCCCGCCATCGCAAGAGGGCGTGACGCACGGGCAGCGGCATCGTGATGGCGTCGCTACCGGGATGCATTCACCTTCACCGGCCGCCCCGAACAGCCGTGCGCCCACGCGCAGCCCTGGCGTATGGAACACGGCCCTGCCGTTTCCTGACAGTTCAACAGATCACCGCATTTCGCTATCCGGCAGCGTGAGCCCTGATCAAGAAACGGCAAAGGCATCACTGCTCCGCGCAGGCCAGAAAGAAGCCCCTCCCCCGCGAGCACGGGGGTCAGTCACAGGCCGGGGTGGTGGGGCCGACGCGGGCCGTGGGGGCGTCCTCTGCGGTCTCCCCGTCCCGGTACGGCGCCAGGAACGCGGTCAGGGCGGTCAGCATCGCCTGTGGGGCCTCCTCGGCCGGGTAGTGGCCGCAGTCGGGGAGGACGAGGCCCTGCACGTCGTCGGCGGCGAGCTCCATCGTCTCGCCGACGGAGGCGCCCAGGTTCTCCGCTCCTCCGATCGCCAGGACGGGCAGGGCCAGCCGTCGAGTCCGGCGCTCCTGGTTCTGAGCGATGGTCGTGTCGAGTGCGCGGTAGAACTCGAAGCTGGCCCGCAGGGCTTCCGGGTCGGCGGCGAGGGTGTCGACGTAGTGCTGGACGGCGTAGTCGGGCAGTGCCTTCGCGGACTTCGTGGCGAACTGATGGCCGAAGTAGAGGTGTTCGCGTCCGCTGACCAACTGTTCGTTGACGTCGGTGAGGCGGTTGAAGGCGAAGTGCCAGAGGCGGTCGTTGACTTCCCGGCTGCCGAGGAGAGGCGGCGCGGGAGACAACCCCGGGATCGCGGCCTCGGCGACGGCCAGGCGGTCGGGCCGGTCAGGGTGGTCCGCGGCCAGGGCGTAACCGGTCCACATCCCGACGTCGTGGCCGACCAGGGCGAACCGCCGGTGCCCGAGCGCGTCCATCAGCGCCACCAGGTCGCGGGCGAGCGTGCCGGTGTCGTACCCGCCCGGGGGTTTGTCGGACAGTCCGACGCCGCGCGGATCGACCGCGACGACCTGGAAGTCCTGTGCCAGCGCCGGCATCAGGAGGCGCCAGGCGTACCACGTCTGGGGCCAGCCGGCGACTGGTGGCCAGCGGCTGGTCGCCAGCACGCCTTCGGGTCCGGGAACCGCCTGCCTGCACGCTAGCCATCTTGGACTGATCAGTCAAAGATGAACTGACCGATCGGTCCAAGATGCGGGTAGGCTCGCCGCAGAGACGTGGGACAGCAGAGAAGCAGGAGAGGTGCACGCCGTGTCCGGCCGGAAGCAGTTCGATATCAGCGCGGCACTGGACCAGGCCATGCAGGTGTTCTGGCAGCGCGGGTACGCCGACGCCTCACTCGATGCCCTCGGTTCGGCCACCGGCCTGGGCCGCGGCTCCCTCTACGGCGCCTTCGGCAACAAGGACGCCCTCTTCGGCCAGTGCCTCGACCGCTACGCGTCCATCTACGGCACGCAGTACGAGCAGGCGCTTGCGGCGCACCCCGGTGATCCGGTGCGCGCGGTCGAGGCGTTCTTCGGCGTCGTCCTGGACCGCATCGCCGACCCATCGGTCCCCGCCGGGTGCCTCATCGCCCAGTCCGCCGCACAGTCGCCCACGCTGAAGGAGGACAACAGCGCGCAGGTGCGCCGTCTGCTCGACGCGCAGCGCCAACGGGTGCGCACAGCACTGGCGGACTCCTCGGCCGCCCCCCGGACGCTCGACGAGCTCGCCGTGTTCGTCGTCGCCGTCAACCAGTCGCTGGCCGTACTGAGCCGGGCAGGCACCCCCGACGCCGAACTGCGCTCCGTGGCCCGGCTCGCCTGCACAACGGTGGCCGACACCCTCGCTCGGTCGGCGCCCGAGGACCTCGCCCGCGGCTGACCAGCGTGCAGGACGAATGCAACACCCCCACCATCGACTTCCCGACGCTAGGGCGGCCCGGTCACGGGCCCGGCCGCGCGGCAGGCACGGCGTCGAACTGACCGAGCTCTACCGGGCATTGGAGAAGCACCATGCACCCCTGCGCAGCGCCTGAGGCCCGGACGAGGCGGGCGGTGCGGGCGGCGTGGGCGGCCCCGGTGCTGGTCAACGTCACGCTGGGGTTCGCCGCCATGGTCCCGCTGATGTTCACGCTGGTGTTCTTCCTCAACTACCCGCTGGTCTGGCTCGGGCTCGAGCAGCGCGAACCCACCGAAAACGACGGCCCGATGGTGTGGGTGGTGGCCGGCGTCGTCGTCTGGACGGTCTTCGGCCTGCTGTGGTGGCTGGTCAACCTCGGGCTCCGCAGGCTGACCGGCCTACGGGGCCGGCGTTACTGGTGGGTGAGTGCCGGACTGCTCCTGGTACCCACGATCGTCTTCTCCCCGTTGCCCGCCGGCCCCTGGACCGTGCTGCGCTGGCTGGTCTGACCGGCCCGTCCCCGGCCACTCCCCCAACTCGCCGGTACCGTGCCTGTGCCGCGGTCGATGGCCTTGCAGGACTTCCTCAACTGACAGGGCGTCCAACGACCGTGGTCCTGGCGCGCCGCCACCCACCCCTCGGGCTGACTTGATCGTCCTCGAAGCCACCGAGGGGACCCCGGCCGAGAAAAACTCAGCGGCGCGGCGGAGGACACCGAACGGCTCGGCACGTTCGTCCGGCGGGGCCCCTGTGCTGTGGGCCCCGCCGGACGACCTGTTGGTGAGGAAGGGGTCAGAGGACGCCGACCGACTTCCAGGCGTTGTTGACGGCGTCCAGTTCGGTCCCACTGCCGTAGAGGTCCTCGGCGATGGTCGCGGTCAGTTTGGCGAAGTCGGCGAACGTGGCGTCGGCGGCGAGCTTGCCGCCGGTCGCGGCGTCGTACCAGATCCGGCCGGCCTTCTCCCAGGCGTTGCCGCCGATGGCGGTGGCCGCGAGGTAGAAGGCGTGGTTGGGGATGCCCGAGTTGATGTGCACCCCACCGTTGTCCTGGTGGAGTTTCAGTTCGACGTAACCATCCATGTGGGCAGGCTGGTTGTCCTTGCCCAGCCGGGGGCTGTTGTAGGCGGTGCCGGGTGCGGCCAGCGAGCGCAGTGCCTTGACCTTGAGGCTCGGGGAGAGCATCCCGGCGCCGAGGAGCCAGTCGGCCTGGTCGGCGCTCTGGCCGAGCGAGTACTGCTTGACGAGGGAGGCGAAGACGTCAGAGATGGACTCGGAGAGCGCCCCTGACTGATTGAAGTACCCGAGCTCCGGGTTCTGGATCTGCCGGACCACGCCGGCCGCGACGACGTCGAGGAGGTCGCGCGGACGCAGCTGGATGACCTCGCCGTCGCCGTCACCGAGAACCAGCCGCCCGCCCTCCCAGAACACGTTCGTGAACTTCTCGTCGTAATGAACGGTTGCCCGAAGTGTGCCGCCCTCGCCGTCGAGGGAGTTCCTGCCATACGCGGCGAGAAAGAAGTCGA
Organism: Kitasatospora sp. NPDC056731; assembly: GCF_040687675.1. NCBI lineage: Bacteria > Bacillati > Actinomycetota > Actinomycetes > Kitasatosporales > Streptomycetaceae > Kitasatospora > Kitasatospora sp. NPDC056731. The sequence goes on along the minus strand of NZ_JBFBNR010000021.1, from coordinate 143,289 downwards.
AGCTGGTGCCGAGCGCGTCGTAGACGCTGTTGACCAGCTCGTCCGTGCTCGCGTCATCTCCCTCGGAGCGCACCAGGGTGCCCGGGAGGCTCTTCTTGTTCCTGGCATCGTAGATCTCACGGCGGACCACGGGTGTGTCTTCTGCATTCATACGATTCAGTATGATCATGGGCCGCCCCGGCTGCGGCGCTTTCAACAATTCCGAGCCGTGTCCTGAGTATTCGTGATAAACGCCGGGGCTGACTGACCCCGACCGACGGGGGCCGACCATCCCACCCGGAGAGCCCGCCGGACGGACACGTGTCCGTGCAACCTCTACGGCTTCCCCTTCCGCCCCTGACGCCTCCGCAGGCCTGCTCTTCGCCCTCTCCCTGCCGCATCTGCTGACGGTACGAATACGTCCCCTCGGAGCACGCGGCAAGGACGCTCCGCAACCCGGCAGCGCACGCACCGACCTCCTCGACGGGCCGCGATACATCCGCCGCCACGGCCTCATCGGCCCGCTCGTCGCCGCCGGAGCCGTCTGCGAGCTCGGCCTCACCGGCACCCTCAACGTCGGCATGGTGCTGCTCAACGCCGAACGCGGCTGGGAGCCTTCCGGCTACGGCTGGATCCGTGCTCGCCGGGTCACCTCCGTCGTCATGCTCACCACGGTCGGTCTCGCGCCCCTGTGCTACCCGCTGGTCGGCGCCGCCATCGCCCTGGCCTCCGTCTCGGTCCGGCACGCCGAACTTCTCGCGCAGGCAGCGGAGTTCGGCCGGTGTCCGGCACCGCACTCGCCACGGTCATGTCGCGCCCGATGGCCAGACACCTGCAACTGGCTTTCACGGCGGGCCTCGTGCGGGATGTGATGACACACCACATCACGGGCCCTTCGACCAGGTAGTGGGCAACACCGAAGACCAGTCCGCCCAGTTCAGGTGTTGCGTTCCCGACGCCTGAGCAGGACTCCCACAAAGGGCTTGCAGTTCAACCGAGTTCCGCTCGGTCGGTGAGATCTACAGATCAACTACATTGGAATGAAAGCGAGTTGGTGACCTGACTGGCTCTACGTGATCGCGGTCGTCGTGATGCAGCATCGTCCGGGCGACGGCGTGGAGCCAGGTAGCGAAGCTCGGCCAGCCGGCGAGGTAGGCCGAGTCATAGGCAGCCCTCCGAGGTGGTTGTGCCACAGGCCTGGCTCGTCGCCGTCGCGGCTGGCAAACGAGGCCCACCGCGCTCCCCACCACGGGTCGTCCTGCTGGTTCGGATCGTCGGCGTCCCAAATCCTCTCCGTGGAGTACAGGGGCCGCACGGAAGGACAGCGATGTAGGCGTCATCTCCGTCGTGGCACAGCAGCGACTCGCGCAGATCGGCCGGGATCCCGAACCCGAGCCGCTCCTCGGTGCGCCCGACGGCTTCGGGCGATGCGGCGGGCGAAGCTCGACCAGGCCGGCCGGTGCGTCCTTCGCCAGCCAGGCGTCGATGAGGTTCCAGGACTCGGTCACCGACTCACAGAGTCCCGTGACACCACGACGACGGGAGTCATCCCCGCGCACCGGGCTCCCGTCCGCGCGAGGCGTCCGGCTCTGGTGGACGACGCTCCGCCACTCCCCCAGGGCGCGTCCTGCCCTCTCCCCCACATCGGGACTCGTCGGGTCGATCACCCGACACGTCGCGAAGTCTCGACCGTCGACGTGGCTCACCTCGGCCACCGCATCCGCACCGCTCATCCGGACCGCCCCCTTTCTTGTGCATACGAACTAAATGCCGAAGGGCCCGACCACCGTCGGAAGACTACGGGTCGACATGCCCAGCACCACGTCGTCCGAAAACGGCGCCGTATCGAGATTTGTTTATTAGTTGTCTTCTGATGTCTTTTGTGTTCAGGCCCTTGAACGTGAAGTGGCCTGCGGCATGCAAATCGCCTCTGACCGCTGAGGAGTCGGCTCCCGAGGCCTCGAAGAAGCCACTCGCGCTCACACCCACGCCGGACAGGTGCCGAACATCGCGTCCGCTTCTCCTTCCGCCGGAAACCCGTCCCCGGCTCCGCCACCTCCTGGCCGGCCAGCTCGATCTCAGGCGTACCGCAGCCCGCTGCGGCAGCTTGGCAAGTTGGGCCCTCACCCGCTCCCCTTCCCCTCCGGGCCTCCGGGCCTCCGGGCCTCCGCCTCACGGTAGGCCCGGGTTCGTGGCAGCACCGAGGTACCGGCCGTCAGCGCCATCTACTTCGTCACTTCGCCGGGGAGCTGGCCTTCGCCGACGCGGATGCGATCCTCGCCATGCTGCGGGAGCTGTGCCCGCAGCTAGCTGACGGGGCTACCTGCCGGTCCAGATGCGGAGTCTGGCGTACCGGCTCGTGCTTCTGCCACGGCCGGGCGAGCCGGCACTGATGCGGAAGGCGGCACAGAGTCTGTGGTTACACGGCCCGGATTGGGACGGCATCGCGACGGGCCTGAAACCGACCCACGGCCTGAGCCACAGCCGGATCGAGGAAACCGTGGCGGCGCCGGTGAAAACCTAGGCGCGCTTGTCGTAGCGCGTCGCCACAGCCCCGGGGCCCGGGAATGCTTGAGCCGATTGACCGTGCGCTCGACCTCGTTCCGGCGCTTGTACATCTCCTTGTCGAAGCCCGGCCAATCTCCTCAGCTGCCTCGTCGCCGACGGTTGGCCCGCTGATCCTGCTTCTCCGGAATGGTGTGCTTGAATCTGGCGCCTTCGCAGGTAACGACAGTTGCGGCGGCAGTCGGGGGTGTGCGCGGATGACCATGCCGGGGCCCTTGACCCCAATGCGTTCGACGACCGGCATCAGCTGTGGCCCGCTGCCCCACTGGCCGGGTTCTCTCCGAGGTATGAGCCGTACGGTCGAGATCGGGAGGTGGCGATCCTGTCCCGGTGAGCACTTCCGAGGCCATCGGTCCGGTCGGATACGAGCTGCTGGTTCGATCGTGAAGGCAGAGACGCCGTAGAGCAGGTCAACCGGCGGACGTAGAGATGGCGAACTCGACGCCGCCGTGGATGTCCAGAGCATCGCTTTGGCCGATGGCGCATCGGCTTTTCTGCGGAAAATTCGGAGTCCCTCGACGAAGGCCCATGGATCGGCCGTCCCCGGCATCGTCCGTTGCCAGCCTCTTCCGTTGCCATTGCCGTAGGCACGATGGATGTCCGTCGAGAACTCTGGCCGGCCTTCGCGGAGAAGCTCGGAAGAGCCAGCCCGGATGGCATGGATCGGCGGCACGGAAGCCCCTTGATGAGCCGGAACCCGAACCCGAACCCGGGTCCGAGCCGTGGCTGTGCAGCACGTGAGCGTGCGCTTTCCAGTCGGCTGGTCCGGATGCTGATGCTGCTCCCCCATCGAAGCCCTCGAATTTTCTGCGGAAGATCCGTCGGCTGACTGCTAGACAGGTCAGGCTCCGATTGGCGCGAGCGCTGTGTGCCGGTTCCCAGCAAGCGGCCCCCCGCCCTCGCGACACAGGAACTGCCGACGGCTTCGACTCCCCTGCGGCCTCCTACGGGGGAGCGCCTATCACGGCAAGTGGGGGTGGTCCTCTCCCCCGCTGAGGCACGTTGTGAAAGTGATCAAGCCGATCGCCTGATACGTCACAACCCCTGGATGGCTTCGCCCAAGTCGGGACCGTAGGCAGCCCAGCAGATGACTGAGCCGTCGAAGTCGAGCTGGCCCATGTACCAGTCGTCGTCCGCTCGCACGAGACACAGGCCATGGAAGGACAGGATGACGTCGGGTCGGAGTGAGACGTAGTCCGCGCGGCCGTGCTCCTCGACCACGACCAGTCGTTCGAGAGTGAGCAGGGCGGCTTCGGAATCCCCTGATGCGGAGCGCACTCGCTCGATCGTCCAGCCGTCAGGCAGCCCATCGTTCACCGCCACATGATCGCAGCGGGGGGCGTTTCGCAGCTACTCGTATATGGCGGCGATCAACGCGGCTGCCTCGTAGCGGACAGCCAACTCGTCGCACCCCATCGCCACCGCGCACAGTGTTGCTTGAGCCCGGTCATCATCCTCACCAGAGCTGGGCGACAGCCGTCACCGGCGCCGAGCTTCTTTCGGCTATGGATCTGGTAGGTCTTCTCCAGGATGGTGCGACGGATGCCGCTCCTACACAGGTAGGCGCGGTTCGGCCGGGAGCCATAGTGCCTGTCGACGCGGGCCGTGGCAGGACGAGTGCGCGGTCATCCGCCACCGAGGCGAAGACCGACAGCGGCCTTGCCCCTGCCCGACCGCCGACGAATTTTCTGCGGAAAATCGCCGAGCCGCGACCCCCTGGCCCAGGACACAGTCGTGCTATCCGGAGCTTGCTGCACGACGACTACCCACCTGCCCACGCCGGACGCAGGAGCACCCACCGCACTGGTTCTGGTAGGCGACGCCGATGGACACTGCCACGGTGACGAACATTCATCGTGGGCCACACCCATCCAGTCCGAGGTAGACGCTCCGTTCCTCCATGCTGAATCAGTCACCTCAACAGCTCCCCCACACACGACTGAGTTTCCGTCACAACCGCAGCCAATGATGCGGCTCCGCTGGCCCGCCCCACACGGTCCGGCCGAGCAAGCCCGCAGGGTCGTTCGCCAGCCGGCCGAGTGCCGCTCTCTTCGGATCGCGGTGGACCAGGAAGCCGGACTACAGAACCGCGTCGCGAAATTTTCCGCAGAAAATTCGGGGCCTCAGAAAGGACACTGGGACGGCCTGGGGGATTGATCGACTCCCCGTGATGACGTCACACGCCGTCCGGACCCCACTCCAACAGCGCGTGTCCGCCATGCTGTGCCAACGGCAGAGAGCGTGCGAATCCATGAGGCCGATGACCGCCAGGACGCACGGCTGCTCTGCCCATCATCCGCCGCCGGGGCGAGAAGCGGCAGAAGCTTCTGCCCCACGACTGTCCTGAGCCTGGAGAATTTTCTGCGGAAAATCGCCTGCTCCGAGCTCACTGCGCGGCGATTGCCCACCGCACTGGCTCTGGTAGGCCACGACGGCGGGCGCTGCCAGGATGACGACCATCCATCCTGAACCGCGCCCGTCCAGGTCGGAACACACATCCCATTTCCTCGCCACCGAACCGGCAGCTTCGACAGTTCCCTCACACACAGCTGAGCCCCACCACAACCGCAAGCCGATACCGGGACCCTCCGTCGGAAAGGACCGACACGGTCTGCTCGGGCTCGCCCTCGGGGTCGTTCGCCAACTAGCCGAGTGCCGCTCCCTTCAGACCGCCATGGACCAGGAAGCCGGGCTGCTGAACCACGCCGCGAAATTTTCCGCAGAAAATTCGGGGGTCTCAGAGAGAACACCGGGACGACCCGGGGGACTGACAGGTTCCCCGAGATGACGTCACACGCCGTCCGGACCCCACTCCGACGGCGCGTGTCCGCCGTGCTGTGCCAACGGCAGAGCCCGCGCGAATCCATGAGACCGATGACTGCCAGGACGCACGGCTGCTCTGCTGATCATCCGCCGCCGGGTCAAGGAGCGGCAGAAGCTTCTGCCCCTTGGCTGCTGTCCTGGACATGGAGAATTTTCTGCGGAAAATCGCCTGCGCTGAGCTCACTGCGCGGCGATTGCCCGCAGGCCCGCGCCGAGGGCAGGAGCGCCCACCGCACTGGTTCTGGTAGGCGACGACGGCGGGCGTTGCCGGGATGACGACCATCCGTCCTGACCGCGCCGTCCGGGTCGAGACAGACATCCCGTTTCTTCCTCCGCCAAACCGGCCGCTTCGACAGCCCGGACTGCTGAACCGCATCTCGGAATTTTCCGCAGAAAATTCGGAGCCTCAGAGAGGACACCGGGACGGCCCGGGGGATTGATCGACTCCCCGTGACTCACTCCGGACGGCCCGCCGGATGCTCATCACCACGAGCCCCCGCCTCGCCCGCGCCGTCGAGAATGACCGCCCCAGACCGTGTCAGTCGACCTGATCCACTGCGCCCGAAGCACGACCGAAGGTCCGCCAGCGGGCCTCCGATTCCGCAGCGCCCAGTCCGAAGGCGCAGAATTTTCCGCAGAAAATTCAGCGGTGGAGAGCTGAGCCAGCGGGGGAGCGGCAGCCCGATCCAGATGACACGTCGGCCCCACTCGCTCACTGCCTCCTGAATTTTCCGCGGAAAATTCAGGAGGCAGCAATGGTCGATCAAAGTCGGCAGCTGCAGTCCGGTGGGCCGTCAGGTTCAGCGAACCCGTCGACGCGGTGCCGTACCCACTGCCACGATGTCCCGATGTCCTCATCCCATCTCGCGGAACCGTGGCTGCGAGGCGTCGCGGCCAACCGGGCTGCGCCGTCCGAGGTTCTGCTGCGTCTACTGGCCCCGCAGGGGCGCGCGGCCTGGACGGCCCTCTGCCAGGAACGTGCCCTTCCCCCAGAGGTCGTCGAGGCGGTGCTCGCACACCCTGAGCAGACGGTCCGCCGCGCCTTCGCGCGTAACCGGCACGCCGCTCCCGAACAGCGCGGCCGGCTGGTCGACGACCCCGATGCCTTCGTCCGCGCGAGCCTTGCCGCAGGTCCGCGTCCGCGCCTGAGCAGGGCCGAGCCGTTGCCCGACGACGTCCTGGAAATCCTGCTGACCACCCGCGACGAACACCACGGGGACCAGGTGCTCAGCGCAGACGAGATCCGGCAGGAGCTGGCGTTCTCCGGGCAGATCCGTGCATCGTTCCACCGCAGGATGCTCGACCACCCGAACCCCGTACTTCGGGCCCAGGCCGCCAGCCTGTGGCTGTGGCTGACTCCTGGCCAACGCGACGCGCTCCTGGCCGACCCGGATCCCACCGTCGCGGAGGCCGCCCGTGACCACCGCCGGATCCTGGACCCGGCGGCGATGGAAGCGGAGCTGCCGGAACGCGACTGCCACGCCCGGAATCTTCTGCTCATCAATTACGCCGTCTCCCAGGCCGTAGCCGAGCAGTGCCTCGCCGAACGGCGCGACCTGTGGTCGCTTGCCCGCAACCCCCACACGCCCGGCGACATCGTCGCCCGCCTCGCCCACGACCTCGATCCGAACGTGCGCAAGCAGGTGGCCGCCAGAGCCGACCTGGACCCGCCACTCCTGGCGGAACTGGCCCAGGACCCGGACAGCGCCGTACGGGCCCGGGCCCAGCTGCACCCACTGCCGCGGACCTGGCCGCAGCGCGCCGCCATCGACCGGGTCTTCGGCCACGCCGTCGAGAACGTCGGTGCTGTCGGCGAGATGTTCGTCGAGCCGGGGACGAGCTGGTACGAGGCGTGCGCCGCGTCCGCGGATCCTCAGCTGCGCCGAGTCGCCGCGACCTGCCCCCTGCTGTCGGCGGAGCTGGTGCACCGTCTGGCCGAGGACCCTGACGCGGACGTGCGCCATCTGTTGGCCTTCAACCACCCGCTGGCACCGCCCGCACTCGTTCTCGACGCCTTCATCGCCGCACCGCGCCAGCGGCCCTACCTGCTCACGCTGCCCCGTCTACCCCGCACCGGCCTGGACCACCTGCTCGACCACGACGACCCGGACGTCCGCGCTCTGGCCGCGTCCGACGCCGGCCTGGCCCAGCCGCCCGTCCACCTGCTCGCCGACCCCGAACCCAGCGTCCGTCAAGCCGCGGCAGCCAATCCGCGCCTTCCCCTCGACCTGGTCTCGGCTCTGCTGAACGACCCGGAGCACGCGGAAGGAGCCGCAGCCAACCCGAGTCTGGCCACTGACCGCCTCCACGAGTTGCTCGACCTCTGCGAACTGCCCGGAGCCGCAACCCGGTGAGGCCCGGCGGCCGCGAGGTTTCAGCGACCGCTCCCGATGCTCATGAGGCGAAGTAACAGGATCGCGGCAGCGTCCGAACTACGTGCTGTCGCCTTAGGCGAACGTGTGGGTGGCGAGCGAACTGGCGTGTCCGTGACCAGGTCCGTAGCCGGGGGCGGTGGCCCGGGGGCGCCCGGCTAGGCTGAAGCGGCACGTCAACGGCCGTGGGAGGCCGGGGACGGTCCTGAACGAGGGGGAGCATGAGCGAGCTCGACGACCTGCGGATGCGCCTGGCGGCACTGGAGACGGAGGTCGACCGGCTTCGGAAGGAGTCCGCCGCGTCGCGCACGGGGGCGGCGATGGCCGGCCGGGGCGGTGCGAAGGCAGCGAGAGCCGCGAAGGCACATACGTCGCCGCGCGGCCGCGCCCAGGTGGAGGACGAGACCAGCACGGGGGAGAGGCCGGGGGAGAGGGAGGCCGAGACTGGTCAGGCAATGACCTGTCTCGCCGAGGCGCTCGGTGTCCTGGGCGCCGGCCGGGTCCGCCAGGTCGAGGTCCCGCAGACCCAAGTCCTCCGGGCCCGAGTCCTCCAGAGCGAAACCCTACGGATCCAAACGCCGCAGGCCGAAACGCTGCGAGCCGAAAAGCCGCAGGCCGAAGGCCGGCAGACCGAGGTTCCTCAGACCCTCACCCCGGCCCTGGAGCCCGAGGAGCGCACGCCCCCGCAGCACGGCCGGTTCCTGGACAGCCTCCTGGCGGGGCAGTCGGCACTCTTCGAGGAGCAGCGCCGCCCGGGCGCCGAGCCGTAACCGCCGGATCCGGACGAGCAACAGCAGCTGCCGTCTGATCAAAAAACGGCGTGGGTGCGAGTGCACCCACGCCGATACGGTCACGCCTTCGGAAGCGTTATCCCCAGTTCGAGCATCGCCGGCGAGGCCGGGCCGCCTTCGGAGCGCTCGGTCTTGTACCCCTTGACGCCGGGGGCGACGGTACGCGGGTCGACGGCCTCGGAGGGGGCTCCGGTGGAGTAGAGGCCCTCGGGGTCCTGGTCGCGGTCGTGCGGCAGGAGCCAGAAGACGCGGCGGCGGAAGGTGCCGGAGGCCCGGGAGGATCTGGCGTCGGGGCCGAGGATGGCGTAGCCGACCATGCGGCCGTCGCGGTGGTAGGCGGGGCGGCCGCGGCGGGTGGTGAGGCGGTCCAGGGACTGGCGCACGTAGTCGAGGTCGGTGGTGTCCTCAAGCCAGACGAGATCGGTTTCGTGGGCGAGCTCGGCCGGGTCGATCAGCGCGCTCACGCGTTCTGCTCCTCTGTGTCGTCGGTGATCAGGCCGATGCCCGGGTAGTACTTGCGACTGTTGGACAGGACCATCTCCTTGGGGGAGGTCATACCCAGTGTCTCGCGAACTCGTGCAGCGAACGCACGACCGGATACGGGATTGGCGCCTTCGAAGCCGCACCAGCGGGTGTACGCGCCGAAGAGCTGGGACTGTTCGGCGCGCATGCCCTCGCCTGTGATGCAGGCCTCCTTGAGGAAGCGGCCGACGTGGTCCTCGGTCTCGGCGTAGGCGGTGGTGGCGACCTGGACGCGCTGGGGGCCGGCGAGGTCCTTCTCGCCGGCGAAGTAGCGGCGGGCGCCGTCGATGAGCCAGGCGAGGATGCCGGGGCCCTCCTCGGCGACGAGGACGTGGGCCAGGTTGTCGATCTTACGTTCCTCGGGGACGACTCGTTCGAACGGGATCAGGCGCATGCGGCGCCAGAAGGCGAAGCCGCCGGTGCCGACCTCGGGGCGGTGGTTGCCGAGCAGCCAGAGCTTGTGGGTCGGTTCGAAGGAGAAGAAGTCCTGGCGCATCCGGCGGGCCTTGATCTTGTCGCCGCCGGTGAGGAGCTTGACCCTGGCCTCGTCGAAGCGGTCGCCGGGCTTGAGCTCGGAGCAGACGATGATGCGCCGGCCATGGAGTTCGGCGAGGTCGGTGGGGTGCCCGTCGAAGGTCTTGGCCATCAGGAAGCCGGGCGGGGCGGCGTCCGCGTAGTCGCCGAGGAGCTGGATCATGACGTCCAGCAGGACGCTCTTGCCGTTCTTGCCCTGGCCGTAGAGGAACGGCATGACCTGGGCGCCGACGTCGCCGCTGATCGAGTAGCCGAGCAGCAGGTGGAGGAAGTCCCGGGTCTGCCGGCCTTCCTTGTCGTCGCCGAAGGTGTCGGTGAGGAAGCGGTCCCAGCGCGGGGTCCGCATCCGGGCGGGGGCCAGGGTGGTGGAGCGGGAGTGGTGATGGACCTTCGGGTCAGGCGGGACGATGGCGCCGGTGCGCAGGTCGACCACGCCGCCGGGGGTGCACAGGGCGTAGGCGTCGGCGTCCAGCAGGGCGGCGTTGAGGACCATGCCCGGGGCGGACTTGGCCTGGGCGAGCATGGCGTTCATGCCCGAGGTCGAGAGAGCCCGGCGGCGGTGCCGACGCAGATCGGTGTTGGTGTAGACGCCACGGGGATCGTGGGTGGCGATGCTCTCGGCCATCTCGCCGGCTGCCCACAGGACGGTGTCGTCCTCGTCGAGCTGCCAGCGATGTGCCGCCCAGCGGTACCAGCCGAGCCCGGGGACGTGGCGGTAGTCGCCTCCGTAGAGGTGGACGAAGAGCTTGGCGTTGCCCCGGTCGGACAGGGAGTCGGGCAGGAGGCCGTGCGCGCTCGCCTCCGGCCCGGCCGGGGCCTGCTTGGTCTCCTGAACAGGCTCGGGGGCCGGCGCGGGTTCGGCGGACGGGGTGTCGAGAAGGCTCTCCTGGACGGGGGTGCCGTGCCAGGGGGGCGGGGAGGCTGGGCCGGGGACCGGCGGGTACTCCAGGATCTGCTGGGCCGTGGCCACGGGATCGAAGACCGTCCTCTTGCGGGTGCTGTCGTTCATCCGCGTGCCTTCCCGACGTGCAGGGGCTGTCGGGCGCCGGCGGCGAGGCCGGAGCGGATGACGGCGGAGCTTTGCCTGTCCTGGCTGGGGCGGGCGGTGCGGGCCGCGTCCAGCAGGAGCCGCTCGGCGGCGGTGTGGGTCAGGTGACCGGCGGAGACCAGGCCTCCCATCGTGTAGGCGGCGCGATTGAGTTTGCCGGTGAAACCGGCCCCCTCGGGGGTGGTGGCACAGTCGGTGACGTCCTGGAGGACGGTGTCGAGGACTCGCTCGGCCCCGCGCTTGCCGCCGCCTGCCGCGACGACGGCCGCGCGGCCACGGTCGGGGACGGACGGCTGGGCGGCGCGCTGGTTGCTGGGCTGGTCCTTGAGGTGTCCGGTGCGAACCAGTTCGTCGCTGAGCCACTGGGGCAGGGGCGCGGGGGTCCTTGCCCCGGGGAGCGCGGTGTAGGTACCGGCGGTGGTCACGGTGCCGGGGGCGACGATGTAGCCGCCGTGGGCGCGCACGTCGACCTGCCAGGCCAGGGCCCGGCCGTTGGAGGAGCCGGTGGAGCAGGCGAACCGGCGGGGGGCGTCCTCCTGGTACCAGATGTGCAGACCACCGGAGGGGGTGCGCAGGCGCAGGGTTTCCGTGTCGGTCGCCGGGTCAGGAGCCTGGCGCAGGGCCGCGAGCAGAGCAAGGGTGTGGTAGCCGTTCTCAAGGCCGTCGAGGTTGACGTTCTCGTGGATCGGGATTCCGGGCAGAATCCGGTCCCGGGCGGGGACGGTGCTGGGGTGGCTGTCGACGTCGATGACGACGAGACCTGCCGGACCACAGGCGACCCCGGTACCGAAGTCCGGGTTGACGCGCCACCAGGCGGTGAGGATGTCCTGGTCGAGAGTGGCCGCGTGGAAGCCGTGGCACCAGCGACCGGCCGCAGGGCACGGGCAGTCGGCGGGATTGTGGGCCTGCTCCTGGCAGGGCTGGCAGTTGGCGGGCGGGGTCTTGCGACCGGGCGCGAGGGGATGGACGGGCCAACCCTGGACGGCGCACCAGCGCGCGACAGCCAGCGCATCCGGCTGGCGAAACGCTCGGTCGCTCCCCACGGCCTTAGGCGCCGTCACGCTGGTCCCTCTCCCCATGGTTGGTAGCTGCTCGGACTTGAGTCGCTCGTTCAGTCGCTGAAGGCGAAAAGCCAGGTCAGGGCACTGGTGGGCGCCGGATCAGCGACTGAAGCGACCGAAGTCCAGAAGATAGCTCACACAGACTATCCGAGCGAGGACGTGGGAACGCGAACTGCCGGAGTCAGCGGCGAAACTCAGCTACCGAAACCCGGGCCAGCGACCGACCCCGTTCAGTCGCTGGTTTCGGTCTTCCGGCATTTTCGCAGGTCAAAGCCGGTTTTAACAGCAAACAGCGACTGAAGCGACTGTAGCCCGGGTCTATAACGCGCACACGCACAGGGGAATGTCTTCATATACCTGACCTTGAGTCGCTTCGGTCGCTGACGGGGTGGGTGAACCTGCTCTGACCTGGGATTTTTCCCAGCGACTGAACCCCAGCGACTGAAAGCGACTGAGTCTCTCGGGCACTGTCCCCCGGCGTGTCGCCGGACCAGGTTCTCGTGGAAGTCCCCAACTTGGGTCGCTTGGGTCGCTTCAGTAGCTCCGCCTCAGCGCCGGGAGAGTCGCTTTGCTGCTCTGACCTGGGACTATTTCCGCAGGCGCGATCAGTGACTGAACACTTCCAGCCCTGAGTCGCTGAGTCGCTTCGGTCGCCGCTGCCCTCCGAGGACAGCGGCGTTGCCCTGCTGTCCCGGTACGCACGGCCTTTTTTGTGGCACCGGATCCGGGTCAGTCGATGGAGGCCCGAGCCGGCGGAGAGCCCGTAGCCCCAGGACGTGACCCGGCAGGGCAGCTACTGAAGCGACCCAAGCGACCGAGACTCCGACTTGGTCGAGAAAGCAACGGGCGGAGGCCCCGTCGGCCATCGGCCGCGTTTGGTCGCTGAGGACGTGCCGAAACCCGCCGGGTGGTCTGTGGTGCCCGACACGCCGTCCTCAAACTTGTAGCGGGGTGTACCCCGAACTACGATTCGCCGTTATGAAGCAGCTGAACGTGCGACTGGACGACGCCGTGCACGAGGCGCTGGAGCAGCGGGCGGAGGCCGCCGGGCTGAGCCTGACGGACTATGCGCGCAAGGTGCTGGCGGAGGAGGCGGACGAGCGGCGCGAACGGTTCCTGACTGCCGCGGCGCACTTCGCGCCGACGTGGGCGCCTGCGTTCGAGGCCGAGTTCGGGCCCTACCCGCAGAGCACCCGCGGCGCCGCGGCGGACGCTGCGTGATCCTCCGGATAGACCGGGCGTGGCTGCTTGACATCGCCCACCAGTTCCTGCCCGCCGATCCGGACGTCACCGACTACGGCACCCTCGCCGCCGCGGTCGCCCGTCACCTCGACGAGGTCTTGGACGTGCCGGTGTACGGCGAGGTGCACCAGCGGGCCGCCGCTCTCATGCACCAGCTGATCCGCGTCCCGGCCCTGGAATTCGCCAACGAGCACTTCGCCGCCGTCGTGGCCGCCTCCTACCTCAGCGCCTCCGGCGTCATCGTCACCGCGGAGCCCAAGCAGGCCGCCGACCTGGCCGCCCGCATCCGCGCCGGGGACGCGGACGTCCGTGAGACGGCGGCCGCCGTCCGCACCTGGTACCGCTGACCTCGGTCGACGACAGGTCAGCCGGCATCTGGAAGGCGCCGGGCTCCCAGCACAGTCCTGCGGTCCTGCGGTTCCGGAGCACGACGGTCGGGCAGCCGGGGGAGACCCCCGCGGCGCTGTCCGGTGACGAGTGGCGGTCACCGAGGGCACAGCCCCAGCAGCTACCGAAGGCACCGGACAGCGACTGTCAGACCGGCATGCCATCGTGTGTGGACGGGCGGCGCTCACGGAGAGCCGCGCTGACGACGAACGAACGGGGGGCCACGATGACGGGCTGGGACGGTGTGACCTGGAACAGCTGGCGGGACCACGACGACATCCGTACGCGGCTCGACGCAGGAGCCGACCCGGACCTGTGGGGCGGGAGTCGCCGCCCCCTGAACCAGGCTGCGGGTTTCGGCTCGCCCGAGGTGGTGGCCGAACTGACGCGCCGGGTGTCGGACGTGGACGCGCTGGAGAACGGGACGACGGCCCTGTGGGAGGCCGTCATGGAGAACCGGCCGGACAACGCCCGGGCCCTCGTGGCCGCAGGCGCCGACCCGTGGCGGCCCCAGCTCGGCGGCTGGTCGCCCGGCCGCATCGCCCTGGCCGGGCCGGCCCCTGACCTGTTCCCCGTGCCCGACGGACAAGCCGGCCTGACAGCGACCGAACAGGCCACCGTCCAGCGCGGGCGGCACCTCGTCCAGGCCCTGGGCCGTTTCTTCTTCGAGGGCACCGGCCTCGCCTGCATCGCCGCCATCGACGCCGCCGAAGCGGTCCGCCGGCTGGACGCCACTCCGTTGGACGAGGAGTTCATGGAGGACTTCCTCGACGACCCGAACGAGTACGACATGGACGAGGGCCTGCTCATCGCCGGTGTCACGACCGTGCCCGGCGGATGCATCGTCACCCAGCCCTGGGGCTACACGCCGTCCACCCCGGGCGCGATGGCCCGACTGACCGCCGGCACGGTCGGCTACGGCCTGTACGCCAACCCCAAGAGCGGCAACCAGGGCAGCATCGTCCGCGACGGCACCGTCGAAGCCTGGGACCTCCACCCCGGTGGCGCCCCCCTCCCGAACCACACCCCTGACGAGGTCCTGACCGGCTACCTCTACCACCACCACGCCGTCGCCCAGGCCTGCGCCTTCGCGGGCCTGCGCCCCGCCGACGCCCGCGCCGTCACCGGCCCCGCCGACAGCTGGATACGACTGCCCGACGTCGACTACTGGGAGCGGTGAGGGCACTGATCCGCCCGTAGGCCCGGGCTCGGCTGGGCGGGTGGCGTCCGAGGGCTCACCGGTGTGGTGACAAGCCGTGGCGGTAGGCGGTGGCGGGAGGCTGGTGCCCCGTTGGCGGACGAGGAGAGCCTGTGAGTGGGCACAGCCCTGGAGGTGACCGCGGCCCCGTGTCCATGGGCACGGGCGGGGGACGGACGGCCGGTGATGCCGGTGTGCTGGGGACGGCGCTCGGCGTGGTGCTGGCGTTCTCGCTCGCGCAGGGGTCATGGCAGTGGTTCTCCACCTATCTCGGGGTGACGCTGCTCGCGGTGGTCCTGTCGTTCGGCCGTGCGCCGCTGCCGGCGCCGGGTCGACGGGCTGCCTACGGGCGGAGCCTGGTGGCGTACTCGCTGGTCGTGGGGCTGTGCGTGGCGCTGGCGCTGGCTCCGGCACTTCAGCGCTGGGACTGGCTGTTCCCCATGCCGGGGACGCGCAGCGGGTGCGTCGAGGCCGGCCGCTACGAGGTCCTGCGGACGCAGGCCGCGCTGGGGGACCTGGCCGGGCGTGCCGGTGACGCGTTGGGGTACGTGCAGCGGGAGCAGAGCCGCCAGGCCGTCGACGTCTGCCTGGCGGCGACGACGACGCGTTGGCTACCGGTGTACGCGCTGGGGGCGGCCCTGCTGGTGGGCGCGGGTTCGTGGGCGTGGGCGCGGTTCCGGGCACGGAGTACGGCGGCGGGGTCTGGCTGAGCCGGTTCGCGCTCAGGTGCCGGGGGTGAGGAGGGCCAGTAGCTGGTTCGCCACCGTGCCCGCGTCCGGCCCGGCCGCGTAGACGTAGTTGTCGGGGCGCACGGCGGCAGCGGTGGCGCCGAGGTCGGACAGCCAGCGACGGTGGGTGCCGTCCGGGTCGGCGACAACGGTTCCGGCAGCTCCTGGGGCGGCGGTGCCTGGGGCGGCAGCTCCTGGGGCGGCGGTGCCTGTGGCGGTGGGGCCGAAGCCGACGACCGTGACGCCCAGGTCGTTGAGCGGGGCCCGGTTCAGCAGGGGAAGGGCCTGCTCGGCGACCAGCAGCCGGAAGCCTCCGCCGACGATGTCGTCGAGCAGGCCCGTCCGCCGGCCGTCGCTCACCCGGCCCTGGACCGACAGTCGGCCTCCGCCGGAGGCGAACAGGCCGGGACCGAGGTCGGGCAGCCGGATCCGGTCCGGCTCCCGGAGCGCGCGTCGGTGGACTATCAGCGTGCGGTCGCGTTCGCGGGCGAGCACCGGGTCCCGCAGGGTGTGCTGGCGGCCGAGTTCCATGCTCGTGGCCGTCACACCGCGCACGTGCGGCTCCCGCTCGCTCTGGTAGGTGTCGAGCACCTCGGCGCCCCGGACTCCGCGCAGCACGAGATCCAGCTTGAAGGCGATGTTGAGTGCGTCCCGTATCCCGGAGCAGAGTCCTTGTCCCAGGAAAGGCGGCATCTGGTGTGCGGCGTCTCCCGCGAGCAGGACCCGGCCGTCCCGCCAGCGCCTCGCGATCAGCGACTGGAAGGTGTAGGTGGCGGTACGGGCGATGTCGGCGTCGTCGCGGGACAGGTAGCGGTCCACGCGGGACCACACACCGTCCGCCGCACGTTCCCGCCCGAAGTCGTCGTCATCGTCGAGCAGGAAGCAGAACCGCTGGCGTTCGGCACCGGTGGTGATGACGGTGGTCGGTCCCTCGGGATCGCCGATCTGCAGCATCGACGGCAGTCCCAGGTCGGCCGCGGGGCGCCGGAGGGTGAAGTCGCAGACCAGCCAGGGTTCGGAGAAGCCGAGGTCGTCCTGCTCGACGCCGAGGGCGTTCCGCACGAAGCTGTTCCCGCCGTCGCAGCCGATCACGTAGCGCGCCGCGAAGGTCGCACCGTCCGACGTGTTCAGGGTGACCTGGTCACGGTCCTGGGACAGGCCGGTGACCGTCGTGCCGAAACGGAGGTCGACGTTCGGCATCGAGGTGCACAGCGAGTGCAGCGCCGTCTCCAGGTCGGGCTGGTGGAACTGGTAGAGGTCGGCCCAACCGCTGGCGCCGACATTGCGGAACACCTGCCGGATGAGGAGGTCACCCGCCCCGTTGCGCCACTCGTACGCGTCCTGTGTGCGCAGGGTGGGCGCCAGTTCGTCGACGAGTCCGAGCCCTTGCAGCGCGCGCATGATCTCGCCGTCGAAGCTGGCGGCCCGCGGGAGCCCGTACAGGCCGGGGTAGCGTTCGAGCACCACGACCGAGTGCCCGGCCTTGCTCAGCAGGGCCGCGAGCGTCATGCCGACCGGCCCGCAGCCGACTACGGCGATTTCGGCGGATGCGGTGGATGCGGTGGATTCACTAGGGGACGGCGTCCGGTTCTCAGGGTGCCTGGTGTTCGGCATGTCCGCAGCTCCTCGTGGATGGGACGGAGGGTGTGGTGGCCACGACGTCAGTTTCGAACGCCCCTGACACGATGTCTAATGCATGCTTTGCACAGGGAGTTTGCGTCAGACGCAAACGAAGGGGGCGTCCGTGGCCGACCAGTTGGACCTCAACCTCTTACGCGTGTTCGACGCGTTGATGGACACCGGCAGCGTGTCCGCGGCCGCGACGCGCCTTCATCTGTCCATTCCGGCGACCAGCAGGGCGCTGGGCCGGCTGCGACGGGCGATGAACGACCAGATCCTGGTGCGCGCCGGCCGGGGCCTCGTGCCCACCCCGTTCGCCCAGCGGTCGGCCGCCAGGGTCAAGGCGCTGCTGGAGGCCGCGGCCGAACTCCGGGTGGATGCTGCGGGAAGCGACCCGCGATCGTGGCGGCGCACCTTCGCCATCCGGGTCAACGACGGACTCAGCTCCGTCCTCGCACCCCGCCTCACGCACCGGATCGCCGCCGAGGCACCCGAGGTCCGCCTGCGGTTCGTCGCCCAGGACTCCAAGGAACCCGACCGGCTACGCGACGGCTCGCTCGACCTCGACATCGGCGTCGCCGACCCGCCCCCTCCGGACGTGCGCGCGCGAACGCTGTTCTCCGACCACTTCGTCGCCGTGGTGGCGGCGAACTCCGCCCTGGGCCAGGCAGCACGGCTGACGGTGGACGACCTGTGCGCCCACCCGCACATCTCCGCCTCCCGCCGAGGCCTCGCGCACGGGCCGCTGGACGAGGCACTTCACCGCCTGGGCCGCTCCCGGCACGTCGTCGCCGTGGTCCCCTCCTTCGCGGTGGCAGCCCTGATGGCGCTGGAGGGAGACGTCATCTGCCTCGGCCCCCGGGTGGTGGCGGAGCACCTCGTCGAACGACAGGTGCCCCTCCGGTGGTACCAGGTGCCGCTGGAGATGCCGGCGGCCGACATCGAACTGCGCTGGCACCGCCGACTCGACGACGATCCCGCGTCCCGGTGGCTCCGTCGCCACGTGCTGGAGGCCGTCCGACCGCTTGCCGCCACGCTGCGCTGAACCGGACGTGAGAACCGCCGGGATTACTCGCCACCGCACCCGCCAACGCCCGTCCCACGGGCAATGCGTCTGCTCAGCAGCGTGTTCCCGCTCAACGAGGCCGGGGTGCACCGCAGTTCGCGTCGCCGCCCGGAGACCACCGCATCGTCCTGGCCGTCAACGAACGGCTGTGACCAGCTACTGCGGGGCAGCCGGCCGTTGCGCGGGGGAGTCGCAGGAAGACATCGCCGCGCGGTCGGACGCACTGCGGAGAACGCAGAATTCATTGCCCTCAGGGTCCGCGAGGACGGCCCAGCCGGCACCACCGGGTTCCCGGCGATCGTCGACGAGGGCGGCCCCGAGGTTCAGCAGCCGCTCGACCTCCTCCTCGCGCGTGGTCTCCGGACGCAGGCACAGGTGGACCCTGTTCTTGATCGTCTTCGGTTCCGGCACCTGGTGGAAGTACAACAGTTGGCCCTCCGGCAGCATCACCGCAGTCTCCGGATCACCCGGGCCGTCCCCCGGGTGCAGCGGATGACCGAGCACCTCACTCCAGAACCGAGCCAGCCCGTAGGCATCCGCACAGTCGATCGCCACGTTTTGCAACACCGAGACCATGCACGCGAGCCTGCCCGAAGCGCCGCTCGGTCCGCTACCGAATTGCGGCCGGACAGTACCGACTGGGCAGCACCGGCGCTTTCGCCACGAGCCCCGGCTCGGCTCACCCGGGACTTCGCCGCGCTACTGCGCGCGGAGAGTTTCGCCGAGACCGTGGAACTGTTCGCGCCGCCCCTGCGCGCTGCCGTATCCGCCGAAGCGCTGCGGCTCGCCTGGGCGGCCGAGGCCGCGGGACGGGGAGGGGTCAGGGCGATCGGGGAGCCGGTGAGCGAGCCCGGAGAGCCCGACCCGGTGCGCGTCCGAATTCCGGTGACCTGCGCGGACGGCAGCTTCACCGTGGTCACGTCGGTCGGCGCCGACGGCCTGCTGCACGGTCTGCGGCCTCGCCCAGGACGACGGCGCCGAGTGGCAGCCGCCGCACTACGCGGACCAGGCCCGGTTCACCGAACGGGAAGTCCGGCTCGGCACCGGTCCGCTCGCCGTACCCGGCACGCTGAGCCTGCCCGTCGGCCCCGGCCCGTGGCCCGCCGTGCTGCTCAGCGGCGGCGGCGCGTTCGACCGGGACGAGAGCAGCGGCCCCAACAAGCCGCTCAAGGACCTCGCCTGGGGCTCGCGAGCCGACAGGTGGCCGTGCTGCGCTTCGACAAGGCCACCTTCGCGCACCCGGACCACGTGCCCTCGGACTTCACCATAGCCGACGAGTACCTGCCGCCCGAGCTCGCCGCCGTCCAACTGCTCCGGCGACAGCCCGGGGTGGCCGCGGACCGGATCCACCTGGTCGGCCACAGCATGGGTGGCAAGGTGGCGCCCCGAATCGCCGCCGCCGACCCGTCGATCGCGGGACTGGTGCTGCTCGCCGCAGACGCCCAGCCGATGCACGAGGCGGCCGTCCGGGTGGCCCGCCACCTCGCGGCGCTCGCCCCCGGCCCGGGCATCGACGACGCGGTGGCGGCGCTGGCCCGACAGGCCGCGCTGGTGGCCGGCCCCGAACTCACGCCCGACACCCCGTCGGAGCTGCTGCCGTTCGGACTCTCCGCCGCCTACTGGCTCGACCTGCGCGCGTACGACCCGGTGGCCACGGCGGCCGCACTCGCCCGCCCGATGCTGATCCTCCAGGGCGGCCGGGACTACCAGGTCACCGTCGCCGACGACCTGACGCGCTGGCAGGACGCCCTGGCAGACCGGCCCGAGGTGGCGATCAGGATCCACCAGGACGCCAACCACCTCTTCCTCCCCGGCACCGGCCGTGCCACCCCGGCCGAGTACGCGCGACCGGGGCACGTGGAGCCGGCGGTGGTGGACGAGATCGCGACCTGGCTGGCGCGGTGTCGGTAGGGGCGGGCCGGCGCGGCCGTGGCTTTCGCATCGACGTTCATCAAACCACTGGTGACTGTCGTAGGGCTGCTCGCTGTGGACGGTGCGTACCATGCACCGCGCACTCCAGCACGACGACGGCACTCTCGACCGGGGCGGTCGTCCCAGCCGTCGCGTTCCTCCGATCTCGGCGTCGATCTTCACGTAGAGTGCGGTCAAGCGGGTCTCCAAGTCGGCTGTCACAACCGGGTCTTGGGGGCCTTCGTCGCATCCGTGCGCCCGAACTCCCGGCCCATCGATCGACAGAGCTCAGTCCCGCGTTGACCGAACGGAGCCCAAGCGCCATGCCGGACACCACCCCCGCCAGCCCTGGCCCTCGTGAGGTTCTGGCCCGCTACCAGCGGGCGATGCTCGACAAGTCAGCGGACGACCTGGCCGATCTTTACACCGTCGACGCCGTCCACGAGTTTCCGTTCCTCTTCCCCGGCATGCCGGCGCGCTACGAGGGGCGCGAAGAGGTCCGCGCGGGCTACCGGGCGGCCTGGGGCGCAAGCCCGGCGCAACCGCAGGAGATCCGCGAAGTCGCCGTGCACGAGAGCACCGACCCCGAGGTGATCACCGTCGAGCAGGTCGTCACCGGGACCGTGACCACAACCGGCCAGACCTTCAGCATTCCCGGCCTCCTGGTGATCCGGGTCCGCAACGGCCGGATCTTGCACGTCCGCGACTACATGGACGGGCTCGGTGTGGCGCACGCCATGGACCGACTGGCCGCCGTGGTCGCCAGCCTCGGCGACTCTCACTGAGAGCCTGACTTCGGACTTGTTCACCCAGGGGCGGCTGCCCGGCTGCCCGCGCGGGCCGTCGAGGGGGGCCGTCGCGTTCGCAGAAGAGGATGCGCCAATTCCGCTCGTGTGCGCGGGTGTTGGGAACTCCGAGGCATTGCCGACTGTTACAAGGCGGTGACGATCCGCTCACAACCGAAGTGTGGAGCGCGGCGTCCCTACAGATGACAGAGCCCGAATCGCGCCGACCGTGCTCTTCGGGCCGAGCAATCACCTCCCCTTGAAAGGGGCACCCGTGATCGTCTCCAAGCGGAACTCCCTGCGCCTGGCCGCCGTGACCACCGTCGCCGTGCTCTCCCTCGGGCTGGCGGGCACCGCCGCCATGGCGGCCGCCCCGGCCGCCTACCCCACGTCCACCACGCAGCAGGCGACGGCGCAGCAGGCGGCCGCGCAGGCCGGCATCACCGCCAAGCCGTCCGTCACGTCCGTCCAGGCCTGGCAGCTGTTCCGGGTCAACGGCACCACCAGCGGCCTCAAGGCGGGCACCAAGGTGACCCTGCAGCAGAAGCAGCACGGCAAGTGGGTCACCCTGCCGGCCTCCGTCCCCACCAACCACAACGGTTCCTACTCGCTCGGCGTGAAGCTCGGCATCAAGGGCCTGAACGAGCTGCGCATCGTCAGCGGAGACGTCGCCTCCCCCGTGTTCACCGTCACCGTGCGCTGACCCACGGCCCTCGGCCCACAGCCCCCCGCCGTCGGGCGGTGCGGTGCCCGCTCCCGAGCGGCCACCGCACCGCCCGACGCCGTACGCGGGAACCAACTGCGGTGGCGTTCAGCGCGGAAGGACCCAGTCCGGTGTCCAGGTGCCTGGGGCGTCGTGGCCGGTCGTGGTGGCGGCGAGGTGGGTGCGGAGGGTGGCGAGGGCTGGGTGGGGGTTGTCGCGGTGCCAGAGGAGTGAGTGGGGGTAGACGGGTGTCGGGTCGGTCACCGGGATGCGGCGCAGGCCGTGGTCGGCGGGCCAGGCGAGGCGGGTGTGCTCGCCCATGAAGGTGGCCAGGGCCGGGGTGTCGGCGATGGTGTCGAGGAGCGCGTCGGAGCCGAAGTTGGGGCCGGTCGCCTCGATGGTGAGGCCGAACTCGGCGACGAGGTCGTCGTAGTAGGCGCCCCACTCGGTACCGGGGACGATGCCGGGCATCCAGATCCGGTGCCCGGCGAGCTGGGCGACGGTCACCGAGCGGGCACCTGCCAGGGCGTGGGCGGGACCGGTGAGGAGCTGGAGCGGTTCGTCGATCACCCGGACGGACTCGATGTCCTCGGGAAGGGGCCGGCCGGGCGCGACGACGGCGCGGAAGGACGCGTCGATCGCACCGGAGCGGATGGCGGTGACGGCCGTCTCGATCTCGAACAGCATCATCACGTCGAGGTCGATCTCGGGATGCGCGCGGTGGAAGCCGCGCATCAGGCCCGACGCCGCCCCGCGCGAGTTGATCACGTCGACGCGCAGCGGACGGCGGCCCGGGCGCACGGACTCGACCGCGCGCTCGGCGGCGCGCAGCAGCTCACGCGCGTGGGGCAGGAACGCCTGCCCGTCGATGGTGAGCTCGGCCCCGCGCGCGGTGCGGGTGAACAACCGCACGCCGAGGTTGCGCTCCAGCGCGGCGATGCGCTTGGAGACGGCCTGCTGGGTGACGGCCAGCTCGGCGGCGGCCTCCTGGAACTGCCCCGCGTCGGCGGCGGCGACGAAGGTCCGAACGGTGTCGAGGTCCATGGCGGCACTCTATAGGCACAACTGATGGTTGTGGGTTGATGGTCCTGTGGTTGTTTGATCCCCGGGGATGAGGCGCGCTTTGATGCTTCCGATCGCTGATCGGTTGTGCAGTGGGAGCGGCTGTCGGTCTGCCGAATCGTGTCCCCGCACCGACCGGGTGCCGCCAAGCAAGGAGAACACTCGCGTGAGTACCGCCCCCGCACTTGACCCCGAGCACACCGCTCTGCTCGTCCTGGACTGCCAGCCCGCGATCCTGGCCCTGCTGCCCGAAGGCGGGGACCGCGAAGCCCTGCTCGACCGCGTGGAAGCGGCCATCGCCGACGTCCGCACCAGCAGCGGCACCATCGCCTACGTACGCGTCGGCTTCACCGAGGCCGACTGGGACGCGACCCCGGCCACCAACAAGTCCTTCGCCCCGCTGGCCCGACACCGCGTCATGCACCACGAGGACCCTGCCACGGCCGTCCACGAGCGCCTGGCCCCCCGGGACGGCGACCTCGTCGTGCGCAAGACCCGCTTCGGCGGCATGTCCACCACCGACCTCGACCAGCAGCTGCGCGAGCGCGGCATCACCACCCTGGTCGTCTCCGGCATCAGTACCAGCGGCGTCGTCCTGTCCACCGTCCTCGACGCGGCCGACCGCGACTACCGGCTCTACGTCCTGTCCGACGGCGTCGCCGACCCGGACACCGAAGTCCACGACGCCCTGCTGCAGAAGGTCCTCCCCTCGCGGGCCCACATCATCGACACCGCCGAGCTGTGCACCCTGCTCCGGACCGGCTGACTCGAACCGTCGAACCGCCGACGCCCGGCAACAGCGGTGCCCCGCCGAGGTGCCCGCCGTGGGCGGGACAGGTCGGCCAGGGGACGTCGGTCGGCCCCGGCTGTCAGTACGCCGGGGCCGATCAGTACAGTCGGCGTCCTTCGTGAGACCTGGGAGGGGTGCATGGACATCGGCACGATACGTGCGGCGATCGGGCCGGAGAGCCCGGACGAGGTGACCGGATCGGGCATCTATGTCTGGGTGGACGCGGGGGCAGTCGGTCATCCGGTGCTGTACATCGGCAGGTCGGGCAACGTGACCAGGCGAACGAAAAACGAGAGGACGTGGACCGAGCAGTTCCGGGACGCGCGTCGCCGTGGAAACACCCTGTGGTACTCGGCCGGCTGTGGGCTTTCCCCGGTCCTGGCGGCCGCCGCGGATCCGCAGGTGTTCATGTGGGCCCTCGGGAAGGAGGACGCGGGCGCTACCGAGACGGCGCTGATCCGCTTGGCCGCGATGACCGGCGGCACGCCGCCCGCCCAGGGAGCCGGCTGGGGCTGGGGCCGTGGAGACCAGGCGGGGAGTCCGGACCCGGTTCACCAGCTGTTGAGCCGCTGGTTCGAGGGCGATCACATGGTGCGTCAGATCGCAGAAGCCGACGTCTGACTTGCCCGGCTCGCCTGACTCGCCGGGCAGGTCGGGTCCGCCGGCCGGGTCACTCCGTTACGGGCAGGCACTCGGCGAGCAGGGCGACGATGTCGCGCCAGGCGCGCTGAGCGTGCCGGGGGTGGTGGCCGACGCCGGGGAGCACGGCGTGGCCGACCGTCGGGTGGTGGAAGGCGTGCAGCGCGCCGCCGTAGACCATGAGGCGCCAGTCGACGCCCGCGGCCTGCATCTCGGCGGCGAACGCGTCCCGTTGCGCGGGCGGCATGATCGGGTCCTCCGATCCGACCCCGGCCCAGACGGGGCAGCGGATGCGCGCCGCCTCGCCCGGTCGGCCCGTGGTCAGGGCGTTGACCGTCCCGATCGCGCGCAGGTCGACGCCGTCGCGCCCGAGTTCCAGGGCGATCGCGCCGCCGGTGCCGTAGCCGATGGCGGCGATCCGGTCGGGGTCCGTCCGCGGTTCGGCGCGCAGCACGTCGAGCGCCGCGTGGCCGATGCCGCGCATCCGGTCGGGGTCGGCGAGCAGGGGAGTGACGTGCGCCAGCATCTCCTGCGGGTCGGTGAACCAGCGCCCGCCGTTGATGTCGAAGGCCATTGCCACGTAGCCGAGTTCGGCGAGGGCGTCGGCCCGGCGGCGCTGGAAGTCGTTCAGCCCCGGCCCCTCGGGCCCGACCAGGACCGCGGGTCGGCGGCCGGTACCGGCCGGGAGCGCGAGGTGCCCGATCATCGTGAGGCCGTCGGCCGGGTACTCGACCGTGCGCGTGGTAACCGTCGTCATGGGACCGGACTGTAGTGAGCGTCGAACCCGGCCGGGCCGGTTTTTCGCCGGCGGCAGAACGGCGTGGGTGTACTTCGGACGATGCGGCGACGGCAGTGGTGGGACCGGCTCGGGGGCCAGTCCCACCACGGACGGCAGTCGGCGGGAGGAGGATCGGCGGCTTCGTTCTCACACGATGTCGTCGGCCGCCCGCGTTCCCACCGTCCGCTCCGTCATCCGCTCCGGGCTCGTGTCAGTAACCGGCCGGGGCGTCCTCGATGTCCGAGATGAGCTTGGTGCTCAGGTCGCTCTGCACGGCCAGCTTGGTGTGCGTGGCGTTGGGGCCGGTGCCCCAGGTGAGCGTGACGGTGGTGAACAGGTGGCCGGCCCCGGAGTCGTGGTACCGCACCTCCCAGTGGGTGGGCACGTCCTGGGCGCGGAGGACGCCGTCGGCGTGGTTGGCCTGCTCCCAGGCGGCCAGCCGCTGCTGGAAGTCCGCCGTGAGGTAGTGGGCGCGCAGGCCGTCCGACAGGTTGTCGGTGCCGTCGGAGACGGCGTCGATGTAGGCGCCGTAGAAGTCGGCGACCCGGTCGACCGCGGAGTCCGGGCTCCCGTCGCGGACCGGATCCCCCGGCGCCACCCGCTGCCCGCCCGCCTGCTCGGTACTGGTGGTGGAGGCGGGGTGCTGCGGGCCGGCCGCCGTGGCCTGCGGCGCGGCCGCCACCAGGATCAGGCCGACCGTGGCGGTCGCCGCGAGCAGTCCGCGTCGAACACTCAGCTTCATCGTCAGTCTCCCTCGTCATGCCAATGGGTTGGGCCCTGGGCGGGTCACCTGGCAATGCGCGGACCGTCCGGGCCGGATCACGTCAATCACCTGCCCAACGACGCCCGGGCCGGAAGGGAACGGGTCGCGTGCAATTTCGGCGCGGATCCGACCCTTCGGGCCGTCGTGGTGTGATCAGTCCGGTCACCGGGGGCCCCGGCCGGGGGCGGGGCGGTGCGGGGGGCGGCGTTCGGCGGGCTGGTGGGGTGGCTGACCGTGGGGTGCCGCTGGGGGGCGGGTTCGTGGGCCCGGGCGGCGGGGTGGTGGGCCGTGGTCGCGGAGTTCGCAGATCACCGCCCAGGCGACCGACACCACCGGCACCGCCACCACCGCGCCGAGGACACCGGCCAGCACGGCGCCGCCGATCACCGACAGCGCGATCGCCACCGGGTGGATCCGGACGGACCAGCCCATGACCAGCGGGTGCAGCAGATGGCCCTCGACCTGGCCGATGACCACGATCAGCCCGAGCACCAGCAGCGCGACCACTGGGCCGCGGGCCGCCAGGGCGACCAGCGCGGCGACGGCCAGCGCGATGGGGGAGCCGATCAGCGGGACGAGCGCCGCGACGAACTCCAGCACGATCAGTGGCAGCACGAGCGGCACCCGCAGGACGGCCAGCGCGACGCCGACCAGCACCGCGTTGGTCGCCGCCACGATCAGCACACCCCGGGTGTAGCCGGCGAAGGTGCGCCACGCGGCGTGCCCCGCGCGGCTCCAGGCAGGTCGTGACCGGGCCGGGAGCTGGTGCTGCGCCCAGCACCACATCCGGTCGCCGGAGTGGAGGAAGAACACCGAGCAGAACACCGCGAGCGCCAGCCCGGTGAGCATTTCGACGACCCGGCTCGCCCCGCTGAGCGCGGTGCTGAGCAGCGCCGAGCGGTGGGCGGTGAGGAACTCGCCGAGCTTCGCCCGCAGGTCGGTGACGGTGCCGGCCCGCAGGTGGAAGGGGGCGCCGGTGAGCAGGTGGTCGATCCGCCCGAGGCCGCCGCGCAGTTCGGTGCCCAGCCGGCCCCACTCGCCGGCGACGGTCGTCCCCACCAGTGCGAGAACGCCGGCCACGACCACGATGGCGCACACGAGGGCCAGCAGGACGGCGACCGAGCGGGGCAGCGCCCGTGCCAGCAGGTCGACGAACGGCCGCAGGACCGAGGTGATGACCAGCGCCAGGAACACGGCGATGACCGGCATCTGGAGCCGGCCGAGCACGGCGACGGCCAGGTAGGCGGCCACCCCGAGCAGGAGCAGTCGCCAGGTGTACCCGGCGGCGGTCCGCAGCCCGGCCGGCACGCGGCCTTCGGACCCGTCGGACACAACGGGGCGCGCCCGGGGCGGGACCACCCGGGTCGGGTGGCGCCGCCGGGCCGGTCTCGCGCCGTTCACTCGCACGGGCGGCCTCCCTGGCGTCTGCCGGGCTTCGTCCGGCGTCGCGCGGCTACCCGGGCCGAGGGGGCGGAAACGGTCGAGGGTCTGGAAACGGTCGATGCCCGGAAACGGTCGACGGGTCGGAACGCTCGCGTTCACAGCTGCGCCGTGAGCGCGACCAGCAGCGCCGCGAAGTCCACGGCCAGCTACGCACGGATGCCCCGTCCGGTGTCCGGGGGCCACTCCCCGGACGACTCCCGGCGGCCGGTCCGCGGCGGGGCGGGGTCGTCGCGGTCGGTGTCCTCCGACGTGGTCATGGCGATCGCCTCCTGCTCCCTCACACGTGTAGCCACCGTGGCTGCGGGCACACGCGGGGCATGGATGAGGAGCGGGTGGTGGGCCCGGCGCTGCCCGGGGTGGTGGCCGTGCCCGGGGCGGTGGTCCGTCCGGTCCGGGTCGGACGCGCGACCCGAACTGCCGCGCGGGATGGCGGTCGGGACGACAGGACGCCGCCGCGACCGGACCGGGAGCCCGCCATGCCACGGCCGGCCGAGCAGCCCAGCCGGGGTGAGGGGGAGCAGCAAGTCGGCGGCCTGCGCGTCGCGGTGCGGCGGGAGGGCCGCGTGCGGGTGGTCTCCGTCGAAGGCGAACTGGACCACGGCAGCGCGAACGGGCTGTGGGCGGCGCTCTCCCGTCCGGTGGCCGGGGGCGAGGAACGGATCGTCGTCGATCTCACCGGCCTGCGGTTCTGCGACTCCACCGGGCTGAACCTGCTGCTGCGCGCACGCCTGGACGCCGAGGCGGCCGGTCTGCGGCTGGAACTCGCCGGTCCGAGGCCCGTGGTGGCGAGGCTGTTCGCGATCACGGAGGCCGACACGGTGCTGCGCATCCACCCGGACCTCGACGCCGCTCTGAAGACCGCGGACCCGCCGCAGCGCGGCTGCGACGACGTGGAGTGAGGAGAGCCCGGCATGAAGAGCCCCGGGGAAGGAGCGTTGCCGAAGGACTCCGACCGGAGGGCGACGGCTTCCGGCCAGGGGCCGAGCGGCTCCGACCGGACCAGGCGGCTCGTGCTGGCCGGTAGTGAGGGCGCGGTCCAGCGGTCCCGGGACTTCAGCCGGGCGGCGCTGCTCGCCTGGCACTGGCTGCCCGCGCCGGATGCCGGGCGGCTGGCGGCGGCGGAGGACGTCCTGCTGATGGTGTCGGAGCTGGTCACCAATGCGTGCCTGTACGCGCCCGGCGGTCCCCGGGAACTGCGGCTGGGCTGGGACGGCGAGCGGCTGCGGGTGGAGGTCTCGGACGCCAGCCCGGCCGCGCCGCGGCTGCGCCCGTTCGCGGACCCGGGCCGTCCCGGCGGCCACGGCCTGCGGGTGGTGGACCGGCTGGCGCGCGACTGGGGCTGCCTGCCCGAGGGCGAGGGGAAGCTGGTCTGGCTGGAGGTCGCGCCCCCGGTGGATCCCGGCGTCCTCCAGGGCTGAGCGGGGTCTCAGGTCTGACCGGGGTGCGGCTGGGGCGGCGGTGCCGAGGCGGTCGTCATCACCGGCGTGGTCCTCGTCAGCGGCGTGATCGTCATACGCGTGTATCTGTAGATAAGGCAATAAACCGCCCAAAACATGAATTGGAAGTCGTGTGTCGGGTAGAGAACGCATGACGCGGCCATGGATCGCAGCCAGTCGCGTCCGCACCCTCGCCGGGTGCCACCGGGGCCGTCGCCCGACGGAAGCCGGGCCCAGGTCCTCCGGAAAGCAGCCCGTCGCGTTCGGCGCGAGCCGCTCGCGGTGCCGGGCGTTCGCCCCGATGCCCCAGGAGAGAGCCACCGTGTCCACCATGCTGGAAACCGGTCGCCCCACCGACCGGACGGCCGTCCCGCCGTCCGGCCTTCCGCCCGACGTGCCACCCCGCCCGACGGACGCGCAACTGCGCGCGATGGGCAAGTACGAGGCACGCGAACTCAGCGACGCGCTGTTCGAGCGCCTGGCCGCACTCGCCCGCGAAACGCACGCGTACAGCTACGTGCGCGGCACGATCATCGAACTCAACATGCCGCTGGTGCGCTTCATCGCCGCCCGCTTCCGCCACCGCGCCGAGGACATGGACGACATCCTCCAGGTCGGCACGATCGGCCTGATCAAGGCCGTCGACGGCTACGACCCGTACCGCGGCGTCGAGTTCGTCACCTACGCCATCCCCACCATCGCCGGCGAGATCAAGCGCTTCTTCCGCGACACCTCCTGGCCGGTCCGGGTCCCGCGCGGCATGCAGGAGCTGTACCTGACCGTGGCCCGCGGATCCGACCGGCTGGAGCAGGAACTCGGCCGCCTCCCGCACCCCGACGAGATCGCCGAGGACCTCCACATCACCGTCGAGGAGGCCACCGAGGGCCTGGTCGCCGGCCGCGTCTACCGGCCCGACTCGCTGGACGCGCCGCGCGAGCAGGACCTCGACGAGAGCGGCAGCGCCATGCTCGACCGCCTGGGGGCCTGCGACCCCGGCATCGAACTCGCGGACTTCCGCACCGCCGTGCGCCCCCTGCTCGCCCGCCTGTCGTGCCGCGATCAGACGGTGCTCAAGCTGCGCTTCTGGGACGGCTGGACCCAGTCCCAGATCGCCGAGCGCATCGGCGTCTCCCAGATGCACGTCTCCCGCCTGCTCACCGCCACCCTCACCAGCCTGCGCGAGCAGTTGGAGGACCGCGACGCCCCCGGCTGGGCGGACGAACCCGCAGGTCCGGCCGAACCCGAGGGAGCGGACGACTGTGGAGCGGACGACGAGGGAGCCGCTGAACCCGAGGCGCCGCGCTGATTTCCCTCCCTCCCGGGCGTTTCCGGCCCCCCGCAGCGGATAGCCGCGCTGTGGGGGGCCGCTCTGGGCGAAGCGTGATGAAGCGTGATGAAGGAGGAACACCGTGTCCCCGAAGGTTTCCGACCACGTCCGGGTCGAGCGGTTGCCCTTCGACGGCACCCCCGACCCGGCGGGCGGCACCGTCACCCCCGGCGCGGACGGCGCCCCCGGCCACGGGCTGCGCCCCGCACCCGCCCGAGCGGATGCGTACCGTACGGCGTGAACCGCCCGACCGGCCGGTAACGGAAGGAGCCGACACCATGACCCGCCGACCACCGACTGGCCGTGCCCCGGCGCCGGGTGCCCCGGGGCCGGGCGGGTTCACCGCACGGGCCCGGCCATGGGCCGACGGCACCGTCCTCGCGCTGGACGGCGAACTCGACCTCGACTCGGTCGGCGCCCTGCACACGGCCCTCGACGCGGCCCTGGCCGCGCCCCTCACCGTCATCGTGCTCGACTGCGCAGGCCTGGAGTTCTGCGACTCCACGGGGCTCAACGCGATGCTCCGGGCCCACGCCCGCGCGGCCGCCGAAGGCAGCCGGATCGAACTGGCCCGCCCCCGCCCGCTGGTCCTGCGGATGCTCGAACTGACCGGGGCCGTCGAGGTCTTCGTGCTGCGGGACGCGCCACCGGAGTGAACGCGCGGCCCGCCGCCCCGGGCCCCGGCCCGCCGGCCCGACACCTGTCCTGCCTGTCGCCCTTCGCCCTCCGGTGGCACAGTGGGAGCAGGGCGGCGGCCCGCCGCCCCGGGGTCGGGGCGCCCGGTCGGGCACCCCGGGCGTGCGGCGGACCCGGGCGGTGGAACGGATGGACGAGCGGCCGGCACCCGGCGCCGATCCGGCCGAGCAGGCCCTGCGGCACCTGCTCGCCGGGCCGACCGCCGTGCGCGACGGGGACTTCGCCACCCGGCCCGCGCCCACCCGGCCCGGCGTGCTCGGGGAGATCGCGACGGTCTTCAACACCATGGCCGACCAGCTGTCCGCGTTCGCCGGCGAGGTGACCAGGGTCGCCCGCGAGGTCGGCAGCGAGGGCCAGCCCGGCGGCCAGGCCCGGGCCGAGGGCGGCTCCGGCACCTGGAAGCGCCTGCTGCACGCCCCCGACGGCCGCGCTGGGCTCGACCTGCTACGCACCCACCCCGAGACCGACCTCGTGCTGATGGACGTGATGATGCCCGGCCTCGACGGCTACACCGCGATCGCCGCCATCCGCGCCGACGAGCGCTGCGCCCGCCTGCCGGTCAGCGCCGTCACCGCCAAGGCCATGCCGGGGGACCAGGACAAGAGCCTCGCCGCCGACGCCGACGACCACGTCACCGAACCCGTCGACACCCGACACCTGCTCGGCCGGATGCAGCACTGGCTGGACACGCCATGACCGCCGGGCACGAGCCCTCGGACACCACGGCCCGGGCCCTCGCCGAAACCGTGCGCCGGCTCCAGAGCACCGCCGCCCGGGTGCAAGCCGACGCCCGCGCCCTCGCCGTCGTCGACCTGGCCACCGGGATCCTGGCCGAGCGCCTCGGCCTGCTCCCCGCCGAAGCCGCCGTCCGACTCGCCAGGCTCGCCCGGGAGGCCGCCGTGCCCGTGGCGGCCCTGGCCGCCGACATCGCCGGGGTGTCGGGCCAGGAACCCGGCCAGCTACCCGGTTCCTCGCTGTCCGACCCCGTGACGCCTGACCCCGTGACGCCCGCGCTGGCCGCCGTCGCCGATCTGCAAGGCGCCGCCGAAGCCGTCCTGGAGCAGACGGCGGACGCGCTCGGCGCGCACGCCGTCGCGCTGTGGCTGCGGCTGCCGGGCGGCGCGCTCGCCCTCGCCGCGCACGCCGGGCTGCCCGCCGCCGAGGCCGACGCCTGGAGCCGGGTGCCACCGGGCGTCCCCACCCCGGCCCAGCGTGCCGTGGTCGGCGGCGCGGAGCTGTGGCCCGGCGATCCGGAGGCCGCAGGCCCGTCGGTGGGGGCCGGCTCGGCCCGGGCCGTCCTCCCGCTGATCGACGCAGGCCGCCGCCGGGGCGCGCTGGAGGTCCTGTGGCCCGCACCCGGCCCCGCACCCGGCCCCGCCCCCGCACCCGCCCCCGTGCTCGGCGGGCCCCAACGCCGCCGGCTCCACGCCCTCGCCGACCTCTGCGCGACCCTCCTGGCCGACGCCGCCCCCACCCCCGTCCCCGTCCCGCCCGGCGACGACACCGCCCTCCTGGAAGGCCTGCCCACCCCGGCCCTGCTGCTGGAGCCGGTCGTCCGCCGAGGAGAGGTCGCCGACTTCACGCTCCTGCGGACCAACGCGCACTTCCGCGATCCGCTGGGCCGCCCCCGGGACACGCTGGAGGGCGCCTCGCTCCTGGAGGTCTACCCGGCCGCGTGCGCCGGCGGCCTCTTCGAACGGCTGATCCGGGTGCACGAGACCGGGGCGCCGTTGCCCGGCGAGCGGGTCCGGCTGGTCTTCCAGCAGGGCGAACTCGCGCTTCCCGCCACCGTCCTGCTCGCGGCGGCCCCCGTCGGCGGTCGCGTGCTGGTCGGCTGGCAGACGGAGAGCGCGCGGGCCGGTGAGGCCGAGCAGAGCGTCCTGCTGCGCCAGGCCCAGCGGCTGGCCCGGGTGGCCGGGTTCGAGGAGTGCCCGGCCGACGGCCGGATCCGATGGAGCGACGGCCTGTACGAGATCTACGGGCTGGCGCCCGACACCGACCCGGTCCCGCTGGCCCAACTCGCCCGGCACGCCCACCCCGACGACGAGCCCGCGATCCGGCGCCTGTTGGACACCGTCCAGCGCCGGCACCGGACGGCCTCCGCCGTCGTCCGCCTGGCCCACCAGGACGGCACCCACCGGTACACCCGGGTGATCGCCGAGCCCGTCCTCGACGACCACGGCCGGCTGACCGGTGTGCGCGGCGCCTTCCACGACGTGTCCGCCCAGCACCGTACGGAGGTCGCACTCGGTGCCACCCGGGCACGCCTGGCTGACAGCGAGCAGGAGACCGCCGACAGCGAGCGACTGGCGCTGCGGCTCCAGCAGGCCCTCCTGCCAGCCGCTCCGCCCCCGCTCGGCCCGGCCGGCCTGCGCGCCGCCGTCCGCTACCGCCCCGCCGCCCAGTACGACCGGGTCGGCGGCGACTGGTACGACGTGCTGCTGCTGCCCGACAAGCGGGTGCTGCTCACCGTCGGGGACGTCGCCGGGCACGGCGTCGGCGCGGCCACCGGCATGGTCGCCCTGCGGCACGTGCTGCGCGGCCTCGCCGTCACCGGGGCCGGCCCGGCCCGGATGCTGGAGTGGGCCAACACCGTCGCCCTGCGCGAACCCGGCCAGATCACCGCGACGGCCGTCTGCGTGCTCATCGACCCGGCCGTCGGCGAACTGCGCTGGGCGCGGGCCGGGCACCTGCCCCCGATCCTGGTCGGAGCGGACGGCGCCCAGGTGCTGCCGCTGCCGCACGGCGTGCTCCTCGGCGCCCTGGACGACGCCCGGTACGAGGAGCACACCGCCCACCTGCCGCCGGGCGACGTCCTGGTCCTCTACACCGACGGCCTGGTCGAACGCCGGGACCGCCCGGTCGAGGAGTCCGTCGACCAGCTGATCCGCGCCGCCGGAGCCCCCGGCCCCGACCTGGAGCGCTACCTCGACCGGCTGCTGGAGCTCAGCCCCGCCGACACCGACGACGACACCTGCCTGATCGCCGTCCAGAGCCGGTAGCCCCCTGCCGCGTGAACCCCGGCCCCCTCGCCCCGAGCGGGAGCGGGCTTGCGAAGCGCGGCGTTAGGCGCGGGCCCGCCCGGGTAGGCGCGGCCCTGCGGGGGCGACCGGAACCGGACGACGGAGAGGACTCCCCATGTTGCTGCTAGGACTCCTGCTGATGGCGGCGGCCGGTGCCTTCGCCGGACTGCTGATCGCGGACAACCTCTCCGGCGGGCCCGACTACCAGGCGACGGTGCTCGGCATCCGCCTGCCGGCGCTCGACAGCCTGGGCATCTTCCTCGCCGGGCTGGCCCTCGCCCTGCTCTTCTGCCTGGGCCTGGCCCTGATGGTGCTGACGGCCCGGCGGTCCCGGCGAACCCGACGCCCCGTCCGGCCGGCCGCGCACCGGGAGGCCCACCAGCGGTCCCAGCCGGTGGTGCGGCCGGACCCGCCCGAGCGGTCCCTCCCGCCCGACGGGGGCGAGCAGCCCGCGCCGCCGGAGGACCGCCCCGCCCAGTAGGGCGGCCGGGACGTCGGCCTACCGGTCGAGCCCCCACGCGGCGGCCGGATCCGCCACCTGTTCGGCCACTGAGACGCGACGCCCCCGGAGCCGATCCCACGACGACCACGGGCCCCTCACCGGGCCGGGGAAGGACGCGACCGCATGACCGGACCACGGCCTTCCCCCGGACGCCCGTTCCCCACGAGGCCGTGGGCGCAGCGGCTGCCGCTCCGGGCCCACCCCGGGGCGGCCGCCGACGCCCGGGCCTTCACCGCCGAGTTCCTGGCCGACGTCGCCGACCCGCTGCTGGTCGCGGACGCCGTCCTGCTGGTCTCCGAACTCGTCGGCAACGCCCTGCGCCACGCCGGCGAGCCCGGGACGCTGCTCCTGATCCGCGCCACCGGCCGGCTGCGGATCGAGGTCAGCGACACCAGTCCGCGCCCGCCGCTGCCCCGGCCCCCGCACCGCCCGGACGAACCGGGAGGCCTCGGCCTGTTCCTGCTGAGCCGGCTCACCCTGCGCTGGGGCTGGCACCCCTCGGGGACGGGCAAGACGGTGTGGTGTGACCTGCGGCTGCCCGTGAGTTGACGGCCTGCCGGCGGCTTGCCCGGCGGGTGTTCTGCGTCCTGGAGGAGCGGTGTCCGTGCGCGGCCACCCGGCGGCGCCGGGCGCCGGTCGCGACGGCGGAGCGCCGGACGCGCCCCGCGCGGTGGCATCCTGACGGGGCAGGTCCGTCCGTGGGCGTCGAGCACAGCGAGGATCCAGTGGCAGTGAACCGACCGTCGCCGTCCCCGCCGTCGCCGTCGCCGTGCGGCGTCCTGGGTTGAGCGGCGTGCGCCGCCGGAGCCGGTTGACGGAGATCGCCCGCAGCTGGTGGCAGGTCCTGCGGGCGGCCGTCGTCGGCGTGTGGGAACACGGCCGCACCATCGAACTGCTCCAGCGTTCGATGGCCTTCGCGGCGCTCTTCTTCGTGACCCTCGTGCCGCTGCTGATCGTCATCGCGGCCGCCTTCCCCTCGCGCGGCAGCGGGATCTCCGAGTGGATCACCGACGGCCTTGGCCTGAGCGGGCCGGGCGCCGACGCCGTCCACCGGCTCTTCGCCTCCCGGGGCCAGGTGCTCAGCACCACCACGGGCTTCGGCCTGGCCGCGCTGGCGGTCTTCGGGGTCTCGTTGATGGCGTCCGTCCAGGGCGTCTACGAGCGCGTGTGGGAGCTCGACCGCGGCCCGTGGCACGCGGTCTGGCGCCAGACCCTGGGTCTGGCCGGGCTGATCGGGTACATCGTGCTGGCCGCCTCCAGCGGCATGCCCTGGCACCACTCGGCCGTCCAGCCCTCCTTCCGCATCGCCGTCACGACCGTCGGCGGCCTCCTGTTGTTCTGGTGGCTTCAGCACCTGCTGCTCGCCGGACGCGTCCCGCCGAGGCAGCTGCTGCCCGGAGCCGTCGCGACCATGGTGGCGCTGGCGGGTCTGCGGCTCTTCTCCCGGCTGGTCTTCGCGCCGCTGCTGGTGTCCAACGCGGTCTCCTACGGGACGGTCGGGACGGTGCTGATCGTCCAGTCCTGGCTGATCGGCGTCGGCTACACCGTCTACGGCGGCGCACTGGCCGGGCGCGCCGTGGTCCAGGCCCGCCGCACGCCGTAGCGCCGGCGCCAGGCCGGGTGGCCGGTGCTACGGCGCGCGGGTGGGTTAGGGCGCGGCGCAGCGGGCAGGCGCGCGGGCGGCCGGGCACGGACGTGGCGCCGCTGCGGGGTCAGCGGTCCGGGAAGCGGTGCCGCTCGACCAACCGGGCGAAGCCGTCCCACAGGGCCGGATCCGCCGGCTCCTGCGGGTCGTGGAGCGCGACGCCGGCCAGGTTCCCGGGCGCGTCGTAACCGCCCGCCCGGGCCAGTTCGACGCCGGAGCCGAGCAGCGCCGCCGGCTTGCCGTGGCGCAGCGCCTCGGCGAGGAAGCGGACGGCGTCCGGATCGGCGGCCAGCGCGGGCCCGGCGCCGTCCGGAACCACCACCGCGTCGTACAGCACCGAGGCGGTGGTGGGCAGCGGGCGGTCCACCGGCAGAGGGCCACCGCCACGGGCGGCCACGTGACCGCCGTGCGCGGCCAGCGTCTCCACGACGGCGCCCTGCGCGCCCAGCCGCTCGTGCGCGGCCCGCACCTGGCCGCCGTCGACCCCGGGCGCGGCCAGCACAGCGACCTTGCGGGTACGGATGCCGCTGCAGCGCAGGTTCTCCAGGCTGAGCGCCGGGGAGACCCGGGGGCCCGCCGACTCGTCGCCGTCCCGCGCTGCCGCCCGCTCCTCGGGCGACGGCTGTGGTTCGGGCACGCCGATGCGCCGGGCGACCTCCGCCGCCAGGTCGGGGTCCACGCGCACCAGGTTGCCGACCATCCGGCGCCGCACCTCCTCGTCGCCCACCTTGCCGAGCTCGAACGCGAACGCGGCGGTGATGTGCCGCTGCTCCCAGCCCGCCATGCTGCGCCAGAACAGCGCGGCCTGGCTGTAGTGGTCGGCGAAGCTGGGGCTGCGCCGCCGGATCGCCCTGCCGTTGACCCGCTGCTGGTAGTGCTGGAACACCCCTTCCGGCAGGTGGCCGCCGCCCAAGGTGAACGGGCAGCCGCCGCCCACCGAGTTCGGCGCGTAACTCGTCCCCGAGTGGACGACCTGCTGGCCGTAGCCGTCGCGGTGGTTGGTCCGTACGTCGGCCAGCGGGCGGTTGACGGGCAGCTGGCCGAAGTTGGGGCCTCCCAGGCGGATCAGCTGGGTGTCCAGGTAGGAGAAGTTGCGGCCTTGGAGCAGCGGGTCGTTGGTGAAGTCGATTCCGGGCACGATGTTGGCGGTGTGGAAGGCCACCTGCTCGGTCTCGGCGAAGAAGTTCTGCGGGTTGCGGTCGAGGACCATCCGCCCCACCGGGCGCACCGGCACCAGTTCCTCCGGGATCAGCTTCGTGGGGTCCAGCAGATCGAAGGGGAAGGCGAACTCGTCCTTCGCCGTGACCAGTTGGACACCGAGCTCCCATTCGGGGAAGTCCCCCGCCGCGATCGCCTCCCACAGGTCCCGGCGGTGGAAGTCCGGATCCCGCCCGGCGGTGACCTGGGCCTCGTCCCACACCTGGGAGCAGACGCCGAGCCGCGGCCGCCAGTGGAACTTGACGAACGTGCCGCGCCCGTCCCGGTTCACCAGGCGGAAGGTGTGCACACCGAAGCCCTGCATCATCCGGTAGCTGCGCGGGATCGCCCGGTCGGACATCACCCACATCAGCATGTGAGTGGACTCGGGCTGGAGCGAGCAGAAGTCCCAGAAGGTGTCGTGCGCGGAAGCGCCGGTGGGGATCTCGTTCTGCGGTTCGGGCTTCACCGCGTGGACGAAGTCCGGGAACTTGACGGCGTCCTGGATGAAGAACACCGGCATGTTGTTGCCCACCAGGTCGTAATTCCCGTGCCGGGTGTAGAACTTGGTGGCGAAGCCGCGGACGTCCCGTACGGTGTCGGCGGAGCCGCGCGGGCCCTGCACGGTCGAGAAACGTACGAACACCGGGGTGCGGCGCCCGGCCTCCTGGAGGAAGTCGGCGCAGGTGAACCCGGCGAGCGACTCGTACGGTTCGAAGAAGCCGTAGGCGCCGGCGCCGCGGGCGTGCACCACGCGTTCGGGGATGCGCTCGTGGTCGAAGTGGGTGAGCTTCTCGCGGAGGTGGAAGTCCTCCAGCAGGGTGGGGCCGCGGTCGCCGATGATGAGCGAGTTGTCGGTGTCGTCGACGCGCACACCCTGGTCGGTGGTGAGCGGGCCGTCCGGGTCCGGGGCGCGGAAGGCGTCGAGTGCGGCGTCCTTGGCGTCGGTGGCGTTCTTGGCGTCGGGTCCGGGTCCGGGGTCGGGGTCGGCGGGCGGCTCGGGCTGGGGGGTTTCGGGGTTGATGGGCATGTCGCGGTCTCCGTCCTGGGAACGGCGCGGGGCGGCCGGGCCGTCGGCCCCCGGCTCGTGTCGGCGGGGCGGCTGCCCGATGGGCGGCCCGGCAAACCGCGCGCGAGCGGCCGTCGGCGCCACAGCAGGAGGTCAGCGGTGTTCGGCAGGGGCGCGCGGTGTTTGAGCGCGGTGTTTGGCAGAGGGGCATCGGGGGACACGCCGGAGTCGGGAGGGGAAGCCTCTGCATGAGGAGACGAGCAATGTCGAACGATGCCATCGTCCTGTTGCGGTAGGACGACAAGGGGGAGTTCGGCGAGCGGATGCAGGCCGTGCGCGAGACCGCGCCGCGACCACGAAAAGCGGGAAGGAGCACGCGAATTCCTCTCATGTCTCAGCCAACGCGACCGCCCTATCCTGAGGGCGTGGAAGAGCAGCCGGCCATCGGGCGCCAGTGGACGTTCCTGACCAATCACGCGCGCGTCCTGGTGCAGATCGCCCGGGACCCGGGCATCAGGGTGCGCGACATCGCGACCAGTTGCCTGCTGACCGAGCGAGCGGTCCAGCGGATCATCGCCGACCTCGAAGCGGCGGGCTATCTCAGCCACCACCGCGTCGGGCGCTCGAACGTCTACCGCGTCATCGACGGCAAGCAGCTGCGCCACCCCGCCGACAGCGGCCCGACGCTGGCGGAGCTACTGGCCGTCCTGCTGCGCTGACCACGCCGCCGATGGCACGCCGATGACAGGCCGATGACACGCATGGCCGAACCCGATTGCACGCATTGCCATTGACGAATTTCCGTTCACGTATTGGTTGACGTGAGAAGGGATTCGGCAGACGCTGGAGATGTCGTCCCATGGCTCACAGGCAGGAGAAGAGACCATGCGCGGTAAGCCGCCCGTGGCGCGTTCCGCTGCCCCGACTCCTCCACCCCCCGTGCCGCCCCCGCCGCCCCCGGTCGACGGGAGCCTGCCCGCGGACCTGCACGTCGCCAAGGGCCTGCTGGTCCGGCTCGCCGTCGAAGGGGACCGGGTCCGTGCGACGGTCCGCGGCGAGATCGACCTCGACGTCGTCGGCGGCCTGGACGAAACCCTCGGACGTGCGTTGCAGGCCAGCGGCACCGGGCTCGACGTCGACCTGTCCGCCGTCCCCTTCTGCGACAGCTCCGGCCTCAACCTTCTGCTGGGCCTGCGCAGCACCGCGCACCGCACCGACCGCACCCTCGCGATCACCGCGGCCAGCACCCAGGTCGAGCGCCTGCTCGCGATCACCGAGACGACCGGCCTCTTCACCCCCGCCGCCACCGAACGCCCCGCCGACCCCCCGCACACCGGGAACGCAGACCCATAGCCGCACGCCGACTCCCCCTCCCCCCTGGCGCGGGCCTGCCGGTACGGATCAGGGCGATGGGGCCGAACTCGGCGTCGAACGCGGACGGGCCGCATGCTCGGGCGGCTGCGCAGGCGAAGAGGGGAGTGACGCTGAGGGCGACGGTGAGGGCCCGCCGGCCTCGGCGACGGCTTCGAGCACCGCGCCCTCGAACGCCTCCTTCGAGGCCATGGCCCCACCGGCATGCCCGTCGAGCTGCTTGCCGTTGAGCAGCATGGCCGGCGTCCCCCGGAATTTGTGATCGCGGAACTCCTCCGTGACAGTGCGCACCCAAGCCTCGTGCGTTCCCTTTTTGACGCATTGCTCAAAAGCCGGGGTCCGCAGTCCGGGGACATTTTCGGCGAGCCGAAGGAGTTCCGCACGGTCGGCGAACCTGTCGTTCTTCTCCTCGGGTTGGTTGGAGAAGAGGACGGCATGGTAATGGGCGAATTTGGCCAGGTCCTGCGCGCACGCGACGGCGTTGGCCGCTCGCAGCGAACCCTTCCCACCAAGGCCGGCGTCGATGGCCGCGAGGGGGTGGTACTCCAGGCGCAGCCGGCCGGACTGCACGTACTTCTGCAGTACCTCGCCGAGGCGCGCCTCGGCCGCCTGGCAGGCGGGGCAGCGGAAGTCCTCGTATACCTCCAGGGTGGCCGGAGCCTTCTCCGCCCCCACCTCGATGGCCTTGCCTCCGGCCACCGTTCCGAGGGGCGCCAGCGCGGGCCGGTCGTCCTGGGACCGGTACGTCTGCACGACGACCCCTGTGATCACCGCAGAGGTCACGACGGCGGGCACGAGGCCGAATGCCATGAAACGGCGTCGACGCTTCGCGAGAATTTCCCGTGCCGCGCGTTCCGCGCGCCTGCGCTCATGTGCAATCAGCTTTCCATTTCGATTTGCCCGGCTCATGTTCCCCTCGTTCGCTGGTTGGTTTCTGAACGTTGAACCCGAATTATTCGGTGCGAGTTCTGCCCACGGAGGGGACGGAATACCTCTCCGCCCTTCCGCGTCTACCGGAAGAATTACTCCGGGCCGCCGTTTCGCAGTGGCCCTCAGCCGCCGGGTCGGTCCTGACCGGGAGTGACGCGCGGCGCTGAACCGGGCGGGGGTGTTCCGTCGCGTGACAACGGCCGGGGCGACTGGTCGTCAGTCGTCGGAAGCGTGTGATGACTCCCTGGTG
Organism: Kitasatospora sp. NPDC056731; assembly: GCF_040687675.1. Lineage (NCBI taxonomy): Bacteria > Bacillati > Actinomycetota > Actinomycetes > Kitasatosporales > Streptomycetaceae > Kitasatospora > Kitasatospora sp. NPDC056731. Next base: position 103,093 of record NZ_JBFBNR010000021.1, on the reverse strand, counting down.
CCGGAAGCCGCCGCCGTGCGCCCGGATGCTTCGGCCGTCCTCGCCCTGCTGGGCGAGGCGGACGCCGAGGCGGAGGAGGCTGCCGAGGCGGAAGGGGCCGCCGAGGCGGAGGGGGCCGCGTGCGCCGAGCCCGAGGCGGTGGCGGCCGGGCCCGTCGAGGCGCGCGGGTGCGACGGGGTGCTCACCGGCGGGTGGAAGCCAGGGTCCTTCAGCGCGAGGTCCTCGACCGTCTTCCACAGCTTGGTGGCAGCTTCGTCACCGTCGATTTCGACCCGGTCGCCGTTGAGCACGGCCACCGGTGCGTCCGTGTGGAACTGTTTCGCGAACGTGCCGCTCTCGCGGCTCACCCAGCCCGCGTGCGTGCCGTCGTCGACGCACCGGTCGAACGCCGCGGACCGCAGCTCGCTCACCCGGTCGGCGAGCGAGCGCAGGTCCTGCTTCGCGTCCGGGTCCTGCTTGCCGGCCGCGACGAGCACCTCGCGGAAGGCGGTGAACTTTCCCGCGTCCTGGGCGCACGCCGCCGCGTTGGCGGCCTGGGCCGAGGTCTTGCGGCCGTCGGTCGTCACCGGGTGGTATTGGATGACCAGGCGATTCTCGGCGACCAGCTGGCGGAGCGTCGGGTCGAACCGCTCGGCGAACTTCCGGCAGGCAGCGCAGTCGTAGTCCTCGTAGACCACCAGCGTGGCGGGTGCCTGCTGGTAGCCGACCGGGATCGAGTCTCCGCTGGACCCGGACGGGGGTTCGGCGTGGTCGGGTCCGAACCCCGAACGGAACAGGAATCCGCTGCCGACGACCACGGCCGCCACGGTGACGGCCAGCAGGACGCGCTTGCGGGTCCGGTGCGCCGACCCGGTCCGGACGGATTGCCGCCGATCGGACGGCGCGGGGGAGTCATCTGTCGGATTGGGGACATCCTCGTCGTCCCAGAAGGCCATGGGATTCGTTCCAATCGGTTCGACACTCGACGGCCGGATGCCGAGTGATTGCCTGTTCCCCCCCCTGTTTATAGATATGAGCCGAGCGATGAGCTGCTCACCGTACCGATCGTCAATCAGCAATTATGCGAACGCAGCAACGCCACGACAGGGCGGTGGCCCGGAAACGGGTGTTCCCGGGCCACCGGTCGGGGCCGATCAGACCTCGGTCAGGCTGCGATCACTCGCTCCTCACTCCCTTCCGGTTCCGCCGAACCCTGACGACCACGACCAGCAGGGCGCCGAGGCCCGCCAGGAGCGCGCTCGTGAGGGTGAAGGGCACCACAGCGGCGCCGGTGTGCGGCAGGATCCCGCCGTTCGGGCCGGAGACGTTGCCGCCACCCGGCTGCGGGTAGCCGGCCGGCTCCGGTCCGTGGCCGACCTCCATCCCGTCGCCGTGACCGCCGTGGCCGTGGCCGTCACCCGGCTCGGGCTTGTGCTCGTTGCATTTGTCCCTGTCGCAGGGCGGGGCGCAGCGTGCGATCGCGGAGGACGGGGGAGTGGTGATCGGCGGGGTACCCGGCGCGGCGTTCGGCGGCAGGAAGGAGGCCGTCACGGTGTTGGTCGTGTCCTCCGTGATGACGCTGGAGCAGAAGAACCTCTTCTCCTGCCCGGAGGCCAGACTGAACGTCCCCGCAGCGACGACGCAGGAGGCCTCCTGCTGGTCGTTCAGTGTGATGCCGCTGATGTCGACCGTGCCGGTGTTGGTGACGGTGATCCGCCAGTACGCCTTGCACTTGTCGCGGTCACAGTCCTCCTTGCCGTCGTTCTTGTGGAGAGTCGTCTCCTTGCCCCACGGACCGGACCCGCCCTCGGCGCAGTTACCGGGGACGTCGGACTGGCAGACCTCCTTGTTGATGGTCAGCGAGGGAACGTTCGCCGTGGCCTCGGAGGGCGGGGTGGTGATGGGCGTCCCACCGGGACCGGGGAACGTGGCCGTGACGGTGTTCGTCGTCGACTCCGTCAGGTGGGAGCTGGAGCAGAAGATCTGCTTGTTCGTCCCTGCTGCGAGGTTGAAGGTGCCGGCGGCTGTGGCGCATGCCGGGGTGACGGTGTCGGTCAGGGTGATGTCGTTGACCGGGACCGCACCGGTGTTGGTGACGGTGATGCGCCAGTAGGCGGTGCCGCCCGGTGCGACGGTGGTGACGCCGGCCCAGGGGCCGTTACCACCGGGCCCGCAGTCGGCGGCGGTTGAAGAGGTGCAGACCTCCTTGACGATCGCCAGGGACGGAACGTCAACTGCTGCCTCGGAGGGCGGGGTGGTGATGGGGGTGCCGCCGGGGCCGGGGAAGGTCGCGGTGACGACGTTGGTGGTGGACTGGGTGACGTTGGGGAGGTTGCAGTAGATCTGCTTGTTCGCTCCCGGCGCCAGGTTGAAGGTGCCGGCGGCCGTCGCGCAGCCCGGGGTGACGGCGTCGGTCAGGGTGATGCCGGTGATGTTGACGCCGTCGGTGTTGGTGACGGTGATGCGCCAGTAGGCGGTGCCGCCGGGCGGGAGGGTGGTGATGCCGGCCCAGGGGCCGCTGCCGCCGGATCCGCAGTCGGCGGCGGTTGCCGAGGTGCAGACCTCCTTGTTGATGGTCAGCGAGGGAACGTTGGCCGTTGCTTCCGACGGCGGTGTGGTGATCGGAGGTGTGCCGCCGGGGCCGGGGAAGGTCGCCGTGACGACGTTGGTGGTCGAGGTGGTGACGTTGGGGAGGTTGCAGTAGATCTGTTTGTCTGCTCCCGGCGCCAGGTTGAAGGTGCCGGCGGCCGTCGCGCAGCCCGGGGTGACGGCGTCGGCCAGGGTGATGCCGGTGATGTTGACGCCGTCGTTGTTGGTGACGGTGATGCGCCAGTAGGCGGTGCCGCCGGGCGGGAGGGTGGTGACGCCGGCCCAGGGGCCGCTACCACCGGGCCCACAGTTCGCGGCTGTGGTGGAGGCACAGACCTCCTTGACGATCGTCAGGGAAGGAACGTCAACTGCTGCCTCGGAGGGCGGCGTGGTGATGGGGGTCCCGCCAGGGCCGGGGAAGGTGGCCGTCACGACGTTGGTGGTCGAGGTGGAGACGTTGGGGAGGCTGCAGTAGATCTGTTTGTCTGCTCCCGGCGCCAGGTTGAACGTGCCGGCCGCCGTCACACAGCCCGCGGTGACGGGGTCGGCCAGGGTGATGCCGTTGACCGGGACCGCACCGGTGTTGGTGACGGTGATCCGCCAGTACGCGGTGCCGCCCGGTGCGACGGTGGTGATGCCGGCCCAGGGGCCGCTGCCGCCGGATCCGCAGTCGGCGGCGGTTGTCGAGGTGCAGACCTCCTTGACGATCGCCAGCGACGGAACGTCAGCCGTTGCTTCCGACGGTGGTGTGGTGATGGGAGGGCCACCGGGGCCGGGGAAGGTGGCTGTCACCACGTTGGTGGTCGAGGTGGTGACGTTGGCGAGGTCGCAGAAGACCTGCCTGTTCGCCCCCGTCGCCAGGTTGAACGTGCCGGCGGCCGTCACGCACGCCGGGGTCACGGCATCGGTCAGGGTGATGCCCGCGATGGGGACCGTCCCGGTGTTGGTGACGGTGATCCGCCAGTACGCGGTGGCACCGGACGGGATGATGGTCGTCTTGGCCCAGGGGCCGCTACCACCGCTGGCGCAGTCGGCCGCAGTGGTCGAGGTGCAGACCTCTTTGAGGATCGTCAGTGACGGAGCGTCGACGGTGGCCTCGGCGGGCGGGGTGGTGATGGGCGTGCCGCCGGGGCCGGGGAAGGTCGCGGTGACGACGTTGGCGGTGGCCTGGGTGACGTTGGCGAGGTTGCAGAAGATCTGCTTGTTCGCTCCTGCCGCCAGGTTGAAGGTGCCGGCGGCCGTGGCGCACGCCGGGGTGACGGGGTCGGTCAGGGTGATGCCGGTGATGTCGCTGGGGCCGTCGTTGGTGACGGTGATCCGCCAGTAGGCGGTGCCACCGGACGGAACCGTGGTGCCGCCGGCCCAGGGGCCGCTACCGCCGGGCCCGCAGTCGGCGGCGACTGCCGAGGTGCACACTTCCTTGACGATCGCCAGCGAGGGAACGTTGGCGGTTGCTTCGGAGGGCGGTGTGGTGATCGGAGGTGTGCCGCCGGGGCCGGGGAAGGTGGCCGTGACGACGTTGGTGGTGGGCTTCGTGACGTTGGCGAGGTTGCAGAAGATCTGCTTGTTCGCTCCCGCTGCCAGATCGAACGTGCCGGCGGCCGTGGCGCATGCCGGGGTGACGGCGTCGTTGAGCGTGATGCCGGAGATGTTCACCGCACCGGTGTTGGTGACGGTGATGCGCCAGTAGGCGGTGCCGCCGGGGGCGACGGTGGTGACGCCGGCCCAGGGGCCGTTGCCGCCGGGCCCGCAGTCACCCGCGGTTGCCGAGGTGCAGACCTCCTTGACGATCGCCAGCGACGGAACGTCGACCGTGGCCTCGGCGGGCGGTGTGGTGATGGGGGTGCCGCCGGGGCCGGGGAAGCTCGCCGTGACGACGTTCGTCGTCGAGGTGGTGATGCCGGGGAGGTTGCAGAAGACCTGGGTGCTCGCCCCTGCCGGGAGGTTGAACGTTCCGGCGACCGTGGCGCACGCCGGGGTGACGGCATCCGTCAGGGTGATGCCGGAGATGTCGACGCCGTCGGTGTTGGTGACGGTGATCCGCCAGTACGCGGTGGCGCCGGGCGGAACGGTGGTGACGCCGGCCCAGGGGCCGTTACCACCCTCGATGCAGTTGGCGACCGTTGCCGAGGTGCAGACCTCCTTGACGATGGCCAGCGACGGCACGTTGGCGGTCGCTTCCGACGGCGGTGTGGTGATGGGGGTGCCGCCGGGCCCCGGGAAGGTCGCCGTGACGACGTTCGTCGTCGGGGCGGTGACGTTGGGGAGGTTGCAGAAGACCTGTCTGTTGGCCCCCGCCGCCAGGTTGAACGTTCCTGCCGCTGTGGCGCACGCGGGGGTGACGGCATCCGTCAGGGTGATGCCCGTGACGGGGACCGTCCCGGGGTTGGTGACGGTGATGCGCCAGTAGGCCGTACCACCCGGTGCGACCGTGGTGAGACTCGCCCAGGGGCCGCTGCCGCCGGGCCCGCAGTCACCCGGGTTCGCCGAGGTGCAGACCTCCTTGAGCACGGTCAGCTCAGGCTTGCAGGACGGCCCGGGAGTCACCTGGAGGGTGACGGTGTTGGACGTGACCGGGGCCATGCCGTTGGTGGTCGCTGTGGCCTGGTCGCTCACCGAGGTGACGGTGCAGTCCTCGCTGACCTTGGTCTGGTAGCAGACCTGCGGCGGGTCGCCGACGAACGTCACCTGCATCTTCGGCTGGTTGTCCGGAGTGAACGACGCCCCGCTGATCAGGGTGAGGTTGGCGACGACCTGGATCGGTGAGGCGCTGATCGGGACGGACGAGATGTCGGCTTTCATGGTGGTGGTGTCGAAGGGGAACGTGCCCAGGGCCGCGCCGTTCGAGTCCTTCACGGTCACCGACGACTGCGCGAAGTTGACCGTCGTGGGATCGATGTCGACGAGGCTCACCGTGCCGTACGACGTCACGTGCCCCGTCTTGCCGTCGCAGTAGTACGCGCTCGGGTCGAGGCTGCCCTGCGCCTTGGTCTTGAGGCACGGGGAGGCGCCGGTGGTCGGGTCCATCGAGAACAGGAACCCGACGTCGCCGAGGCTGTACTTGCACTGGCCGTCGTAGGCGAACCCGTAGGGGCTGGTGTAGCCGCCGTCGACGTTGGGCGGGCCGTTGACGACGCCGGCGTTGCCGAACGAGCCGCACGGCGACTGAGTGGTCCAGTCGTAGCAGTACTCGGTGCTGTTCAGAGTCGGCGTGTTGCCCAGGTAGATCCAGTACGGGAACTCGGTGTCCAGGTGCCCGTTGGGGGCGGTGATGGTCAGCGGGATCTGGAAGTTGCTCTCGCCCGAGGCCACGTTGGTGCTGACCAGCGTCTGTAGGCCCGGTGCCGCGGCGATCGGGTTGCCGACGAAGTCGAAGCAGACCACGGTGCCCACCGGCGGGTTGGTCTCCGCGAGCACGCCGCCGACCACCGAGCAGACGCCGATGGCGGTGCCTGCGGAGTCGTACGTGGCGAAGACGTTGTCCGCGCGAGCGGCGCCGCCGGCCGTCGGAGTGACCAGGACCTTGGGCGTGGTCCAGCCGGTGCAGGCCGCGTTCGTCGTCGGGTCGAAGCAGGACATCACCGTGGGATTGGGCACCGGTTCGTTGTCGCTGACGTAGATCTTGCCGTTGATGACCGTCATCGTGCCCGAGTAGTCCCCGGTGAAGCCGCCCTGGCCCTCGTTGGGGGGCAGGCCGATGGAGAAGGTCCCGCAGGACGCGTTGGCGGTGGGGTCGTAGCAGAGGATCTCACCGGTGCCGGACACGGCGTAGATCAGACCGTTCGGCGCTTCCACCACACCGCCGACGACACTGCCGGAGCCGGTTTGCAGAGGCACGAAGCCGCAGCTCTTCTGCGCCTGGAGGTCGATGCAGCCGACGCCGATCTCGGCGAAGGTCACCCGGCTGACGGCCGCGTAGTACAGCTTGGACCCGGACTGCACGTAGGTGGGCGTGCGGGTGCTGCCGAGGTCCCCACTCGTCCCGCCGACGGCCGCGGAGTTGAGCGGCTGGGGCCAGGACGCCGGTGTGCCGTCCGGCAGGGGACAGGGACCGTTCGTCAGCAGGTCCGTGCAGACCACGGCAGCCTGGCTGGACGCGCCGTGGTGGTAGATGTTCCACACCTCGGGCGTGGGCATGCCGTTGATGGTGGCGGTATAGAGGATCGGCGTGAAGCCGTCGCCGCCGGTGGCGGTGTTGATGGGGGTGAACGGCGGTGGGATCTGCACCACCTGACCGGTCGCCGGGGACGCGAACACCGGGTTGGTCGCCCGGATCGCGTTGGTGGCCGCCCCCTGGTCCGTCGACGTGAACGAGGTGCCGGCGTCGGTGGACCACTGCCTGCTGAAGCCCGGAGGCACCTTCAGCGAGTTCGGCACGTAGGACTGGGTCTGCGGGGTGCTGCCCGGGCCGCCCTGGATCACGTCGGTGATCACGGTGTTGGCGGGGGCGCCGTCCGGGTTGGTGGCCGAGACCACCCACTGGACGGTGTCGCCCTGGGTGGTGGTGCTGCTGCTGCCGGTCGCCAGGTCGGTTCCGGTCTTCTCCAACGTCACCGGCTGCTGCCGGCCCGCCGGCTTCCCGGTGGAGGGGGCACGCGGGGTGGCCGGGGCGGCGTGTGCCGGCAGTGTGAGCGAGGTGACGGTCGCGGCGACCGCCACCAGCACGGCGAGCGCGGCGCGGAAGGCCCGCAGCGCCTCGGCGGCGGAGCCTTCGCGTGGTGGCAGGAGCGCGACGGCGGTCCTGCGGGCCAGTCGCCCGATGCTCGCGACGATGCCGAGCAGTCCGGCCACTGCCGCGCGTGCCTCGGGTCCGTACGGGGACCGGGCGCGCAGCGCCCCGCCCTGCCGTCGTACGCCGGATGGGGTTGCACGGCGGCGGTCCCGGGCCGTGCGTGTGGTCGCACAGCGCCTCATGACGATTCCTTTCGATCCTGCGCAGGGGCCGCGTCGGCCCGGAGAAGCGGAACGGGGGTTACGGACGGTGTGGCGGCGCGTTGAGGGAGCAACAGAAGGGGGCCGGCCGAGTTGCCGGTACACAGGTCTGGGAGATGCGGTGGAGTCGGACCTACGGTCCGTCCGGTGGCGCCCGCCCGCGCCGGGGGCGCCGCACCGTCCGGACCGGTCCGGGGGAGAGCCGGCGGAGCGTCAGCCGCGATCGGCGGCGGCCTCGGTCGGGCAGCACCGTTCGGCACACCGGGTCGTGCGCATCGTCGGACGCATCGTCGGGCGGATCAGTGGCCGCGTCTGTTGCCGGTGTCTGGTGAATCGGTGCTCCCAGGGCCTGTCGGACGAACGGCCGGCGTCGGCGAGTACTGGACGCACGGGGCCGCCGCGCAGCAGGGCAGGACAAGCCGGGCTGTTCGGCAGTCAGTTTTTCTTAAAAAAATGTGATAAACGAGGCGATACGGACAAATTGGCGAAGGTTCACCCGGCTGGCCACACCGCAGACCGCCGCCCGTGGCGCACCCGGTTCCCGGGACCCGACGCCCGGCCCGGCCCGGTCCGACCTCGGCCCGGCCGTGCCGCCCGCGCGGCCTGCCGGTTCTGTTCGGCATCGACGAGCACCGTCCGGCAGATCGAGAGCCGTCCGGTGGTGCAGGCTGGGAGGACACGTTCTTCCAGGGAAAAACATGTCCTCCCAGCTCGCGCGGCGCCCTGGCACAGTGGCCGGTGTGAGCACGAACAACGACAAGCGCCGGGAGTTCGCCACGTTCCTGCGTGCCAGGCGCGCCGAGGTCTCGCCTCGACGGGTCGGACTTCCCGTGTACGAACGGTCCCGCAAGGTGGCCGGGCTGCGCCGGGAGGAGGTGGCCGGGCGGGCCGGGATCAGCGTGGACTACTACACCCGCCTCGAACAGGGCCGGCTGCCCGCACCGTCCGGCAGTGTCCTGGACGCACTGGCCCGCGCCCTGCTGCTGGACGACGACCAGCGTGACTACCTGCGCCAGCTGGCCGACCTGGCCCCGGCCCGCCGACAGCGGCGTTCACGGCACCAGGTCGTGCCCGCCGCGGTGCTGGCCGTACTGGCCGATCTGCGGACCACGCCCGCCGTGGTCCTGGGCCGGTTCATGGACATCCTGGCCTGGAACGACCTCGCGGCCGAGCTGCTGTTCGACTTCGCCGCGGTCCCCGAGGAGCACCGCAACTACCTGTGGCTGACGTTCCTCGACCCGCGGACGCGCGAGCGCCTGCCGGACTGGGACCTGTCGGCGGGCGAGTGCGTCGCCTACCTGCGGATGGACGCCGGCCGCTACCCCAGCGACCCCAGGCTCGCCGAACTGGTCGCCGAGCTGAGCGCCGAGGACTCCGACTTCCAGCACTGGTGGACCACCTACCGAGTCTCCGGCAGGAACTTCGGCAGCAAGCGGGTCCTGCATCCGGTCGTCGGCGAGGTCCGGCTGAACTGGCAGGTCCTCACCGTCGCCCAGGAACGCGACCAGTTCCTCGCGGTCATGCCCGCCGCCGACGAGGAGAGCAGAGAACGGCTCACAGCCCTGAGCACACCGTAGGAACGCGCACGGCGCGACCGTGCGGTTCCACCCACCCGGAAAGGAGGTGAAGGCGCGAGGAGCCCCGGATCACGGGGGCCCGACGCCTTCACAGCACGCCATGACGACCACACTCATCACCGGAGCCACCCGCGGGATCGGCCTGGAGGCCGCCCGCCAACTGGCCGGGGCCGGACACACCGTCTACCTCGGGGCACGCGACCTGGAACGCGGCCGGGAAACGGCCGAACAGATCGGCGCCCGCGCGGTACAACTCGACGTCACCAGCGAGGAGTCCGTCCAGGCCGCCGCGCAGCTGATCTGCGAGGAGGCCGGCCGGCTCGACGTCCTGGTCAACAACGCCGGCATCTCGGGCAGGTGGAACCCGCCTGCCGAGATCACCGCCGCCGACCTGGAGACGGTCTACGCCACCAACGTCTTCGGCCTCGTCCGCGTCACCCACGCCTTTCTGCCGCTGCTGAAGGCTGCCAGCCACCCCGTCATCGTGAACGTCAGCAGCAGCGGCGGCTCCCTCGCCCGCTGCAGCGACCCCGCCAGCCTTGAGGCGACCTTCCCGATGGTGGCCTACTGCTCGTCCAAGAGCGCGGTCAACATGATCACCGTCCAGTACGCCAACGCCTTCCCGACCATGCGGATCAACGCCGTCCACCCGGGATCCGCCGCCACCGACTTCAACCCCCGCGGCGCCGTGTCGGCCGAGCAGTGCGCCAAGATCATCGTCCGGATGGCCACCATCGCCCCCGACGGCCCCACCGGAGGGTTCTTCGAGGAGGAGGGCCCCGTCCCGTGGTGACTGTCGTGACCGTCGTGACCGCGGGGTCACACGGCTGACCGATGGGGTCTCGCCCCACTGACGACCGACCAGCCGCAGGCAGCGCCCTCGTGACGCCGCGAGACCCGCACTCCGGCCGTCACGGCCGACTACCGACAGGGAACGACGCGCATGAGCAACCTCGCACTCGTCACCGGCGCCACCTCCGGAATCGGCAGGGCATTCGCCGAGCGGCTGGCCGGCGACGGCTACGACCTGGTGCTGGTCGGCCGGCGCCGGGAGCGGCTGGAGGAGTTCGCCGCCGCCCACACCGGGGTCGAGGTGCGATCCGTGGCCGCCGACCTGTCCACCGGCGAGGGCATCGACACCGTCGCGCGGATCTGCGCGGCCGAACCGCTGACGCTGCTGGTCAACAACGCGGGCGTCGCCCACTACATGCCGCTCGCCGACCTGCCCGCGGACCTGGCCCGCGAACTGGTCGACGTCAAGGTCCTCGCCCCCACCCTGCTCACCCGTGCCGCCGTCGCGGGCATGCAGGAGCGCGGCCGGGGCGCGATCATCAACGTGGCCGGCATGATCGCCTTCAGCGGCCCCGCCCCGCACTCCCAGCTGCCCCGCCGCGCCGTCTACGCCGGCGCCCTGGCCCACCTGGTCGCGATGAGCCAGACGCTGTCGGCCGAGCTCGAAGGCACCGGCGTCCAGGTTCAGGTCGTCTGTCCGGGGGTGGTGGCCACCGAGTTCCACGAGCGCCAGGGCCTCGATCTGAGCGCCGTACCCAGGATGAGTGCCGAGGACGTCGTCACCGCGGCCCTGCGCGGCCTGCAACTCGGCGAAGTCGTGTGCGCGCCCGGCGTGGAGGACGCGAGCCTTCTCGACGCCGTCTTCCGGGCCGAGCTGGCGGCGTTCGGCGCGCAGAGCCCCGAACTCGCCACCCGCTACCGGGCCGGCTGACCCGTACCCGCCCCTCGGTGGCCGGGTGTCGGCTACCGAGGGGCGGCCCCTTCCAGGTGGAGCGGGTGTCAGCTGGTCCGCGGCGGGTCGACCCGGGCCACCAGTCGGCTCGGGCTGTTGCCGGAGGCGGTTGCCCGGTCGGCGGGGTGGTCGGTGGTGCGGTCGGTGGGGTGGGTGACGGGACGGTCGGCGGGGTGCAGGGTGACGTTCTCCGGGTAGAGCCGGCCGAGTAGGGCCAGGACGACGAGGTCGTCCTGGCCGGTGGCGTCCAGGACGGCGTCGCCCGCCACCGTCCACACCAGCCCCGGTGCGCGCAGGGACGTCCACACGTCGGTGGCGGCGGGCGGGTCGGTGGCCGGTGCGTCGGCGGGCAGCGCGTCGGCGCTGGCGGCGCCGTCCGGCCGGTGGGCGAAGCGGTGGCCGCGCAGGGCCTGGCCGAGGTCGACGTGGGCGGTGGCGCCGTCGTGGGTGAGCTCGATGGCGGCGGTGCGGGCCCCGTCGGCGACCGGCCCGGCGACGATGCGGCCGGTGATGCGGCCGGTGAGCGGCCCCGGTGCGGTGGTGGCGGGCGGCAGGTGCTCGACGAGGGTGCGCGGCGCGGCGTAGTAGTCCCGCAACTCGGCGACGTGCGTGACGGTTTCGTCGGCGGCCGGGTCGGGGCGCCAGGTCAGCAGGTACCGGGGGGCGGTCAGGGGCGGCTGGTCGAGGACGGCCGGCAGAGCGGTGCCGCCGCTCGCCTCGAAGCCGTAGCCGGCCGGGCTGGAGGTGCCGGATGTGCCGGGGCTGCCGGTGACGGCGTGGCGGGCGAAGGCCACGATGCTGGTGTGCCGGATCCGGCGGACCAGGAGTTCGGTGAGGAACGCGTCCCGGGCCGGTTCGATGTGCCGCAGCCCGGTCGGAGTGATCAGGAGCGGGACGTCCTGCCAGTTGGTGAAGGGCAGCAGGGCGTCGCGCAGCAGGACGGCCTGGTGCAGCCACTCGTTGTAGAGCTGCATCGTGACGGGTCCGCCACGGCGGCCGAGGAGCAGGTCGGTCGCGGGAGGGGTAAGCAGGTGGCCGTAGCAGTGGCTGCGGACGATCAGCGGGCCGGCGGGCAGCGCGATCCGGTCGGCGAGCAGCCGCTCCAGGGCCGCGGCGGCCCAGGAGGCGAGCTCATGGCCGATCTCCTCGGCCTGCGCGCCCAGTTCGCGAGCGGCCGGGGCGCTGCCCGGGCCGATGGCCAGCGGTAGGGAGGTCTCCCGGGTCCCGAGGGCGAGGGTCGCGCGGATCTGGGTCTCCAGCACCTCGCCGTCGGCGGCGGTGAGGGCGTTGTCATCGATGACGCCCTGCAGCAGCGGCTCCGTGGCCGTGAAGAAGTCACGGGCGGTCAGGGCGGTGCCGGCCGCGGGGAAGGTGTTCCAGCGGCTGCCGCCGAGGGCGGGCGTACTCGGGGTGGGTGCGATGGGCACGGGTCCTCCGAAGTGTCGATGGAGCGTTTTGATGGCGCGCTTCGATGGAGCAGGGAGCGTTTCGGTGGAGCAGAGGTGGAGCGCCGGATGCGGGATCTGACCCCTTATCTGGATCGTTCGATACAGATTTCGGGCATGAAAAAGTCAGTCGAGGGCGGCGAGCGCGACCTCCACGACGGGTTCGAGGGCTTCGGGGTCCGGTGTGATCTTCGAGGAGACCAGCAGCCCGTTGAGGAAGGTGACGAAGAAGGCGGCGAGGCTGTGCGGGTCGTGCCGCGCCGCGATCTCACCCCGTTCCGCCGCGACCCGCAGCACCTGCGCGAGCGCGTCCCGGCTGACATCCTGCATGTCCCGTACGGTGCGCCGGATCGACGAGTCCCCCGGTAGGCGCTCGCAGGCGGCATTGACCGCCAGACAGCCCCGACCGCCGTGCTCGGCGGCGATGCGGACCCGCTCCATCAACATCGTGCGGATCGCCGAGCGGACATCCGTCCCCTCCTCCAGGCTGCGCAGCGCATCCGCCGCGAGGGTGGCGCGGTAGTGGTCCAGCGCGGCCCGGTACAGGCCGGCCTTGTCGCCGAACGCCGCGTACAGGGACCCCTGCCCGATCCCCAGGTGCTGGGTCAGGTCGCGCACCGAGGTCGCCTCGTAGCCGCGCGTCCAGAACAGCTCCATGGCGCGGCTCACCGCCGCCTCGGTGTCGAACTCCCGGGTCCTTGCCATGGTTTCACCGTAGCCTATCTGGATCGAATGCTCCAGATAGAGCGGCCGCGCTCTTCCCGACGTGAGGCCTCCGTGGAACCGGCGGATGCCCCGTGCGGCAGGTGGCGACAGCGCGACGGGCGGTCCGTCGGTGCGCCGTGGACCGCGGCGTACCGACGAACCGCCCGGGGCCTCAGCCGAACCAGCGGGCGAGGGCCGTGTCGAGCGGGGTGCCGTCGGTGTCGGTCCAGGCGAGGTAGCCGTCGGGGCGGACCAGGAGGGCGCCGGCGCCGTCCACGTCCTCGTCGGTCTTCGCCAGGACGTGCTCGACCCGGTCGGACCGGTCGCCGACCGACCGTCGCCTGCCGTCGAGGGAGAGCAGCAGGCCCCGGCCGGAGCGCATCAGCCGGCTCGCCCGGGTCGGGCCGTCCTCGGTGGTCAGGTCCAGGTCGATCAGCCGGGGGCCGACGCCGGGGTACCGGAGGCCCAGGCCGGACATCATGCCCGAGACGTACCGGTTGGTGTCGGGCAGACCCAGCAGCTCGGTCACGAGCTCGCGGACCGTGCCGAGCTCCTCGTCCCGGCCGGGATTCATGATCACGGCCTGGGCCCGGGTGTGGCGCAGCACGCGCGCGGCGACGGGGTGCCGCTCCTCGTGGTAGCTGTCGAGCAGACCGTCGGGCGCCCAGCCGCGGATCGTGCCGGCGAGCTTCCAGCCCAGGTTGACCGCGTCCTGGAGGCCCAGGTTCACGCCCTGGCCGCCGATCGGCATGTGGATGTGCGCCGCGTCCCCGGCGAAGAACACCCGGCCCTCGCGGTAGCGCTCGACCTGGCGCACGGCGTCGCCGAACCGGGAGGCGGCGCGCAGTTCGCCCAGTTCGGTGTCGGGGCCGTACACGGCGTGCAGCGCCTCGCGGACCTCGTCGGCCGAGACCGGCGTCTCGCGGTCCGGGCCCTGTCCGGAGAGCCTGCCGAACAGCATCCGGTACAGGTCCGGGCCGATGGGGTGCAGGATCGCGTGGAAGCCGCCGGCCACGCGGGTGTACTGGCTGAAGTGCTTGCGCTCGGTGGGGACCGTCTCGGACCGGGAGGCGAGGGTGAGGTCGGCCGCGACGGCGGACATCCGGCGCTCCCGGCCGGGGAAGGGGACGCCCAGCAGCCGGCGGACCGTGCTGTGCCCGCCGTCGCACGCGACGAGGTAGCGGCCGCGGATCTTACCTCCGTCCCGGGCCTCACCGCCGCCGGGGGTGCCGTCCGCGTGCCACGTGATTGTGATCCCCTCCGGGTCCTGCGTGACCGCCGTCACCTCGTGGCCGCGGAGCACGGGGACGCCTCGCTCGCCGAGCAGCCGTTCGAGGTGGGCCTCCAGCCGGACCTGCGGAACGTTGACCGGGTGGGGGTGCCGGGTGCGCCAGGGCCGGCAGTCCAGCTCGACCGGCAGGGTGGCGAAGTGCCCGCCGGTGGTCTCGGACGGCTCCTGCGCGAGCAGCGGCTCCAGCAGCCCGCGCAGGTCGAGTACTTCGGCGGTGCGCGGCTGGAGCCCGCCCGCCCGGGACTGGGTGCTGGGGGTGCGCTGCTTCTCGACGACGACGGCCGGCACCCCGGCCAGCGTCAGCTCGTAGGCCAGCATCAGCCCGGTCGGGCCCGCCCCCACCACGATGACCTCGGTTCGCACGATGACCTCCCGAAAGAAGAAACTGGGTGCAATTCTGCACTCAGTCTACCACGAGGTAGACTGAGTGCATGAATCAGCAGATGGGCCTGCGGGAACGCAAGAAGGAACGCACCCGGGAGACGATCGCGGCGACGGCGATCCGCCTCTTCCTCGACCGGGGCTTCGACCAGGTCTCGATCACCGAGATCGCGGAGGCGGCGGAGGTCTCCCGGCGAACCCTCTTCGCCTACTTCCCGACGAAGGAGGACCTCGTACTCCAGCGGTTCGCCGACCACGAGAGCGAAGCGGCCCGGACGGTGCGCGCCCGCCCGGCCGGCCAGCCGCCGCTGGAGGCGCTGCGCGCCGCCATGCTCGACGCCCTGGCGCGCCGCGACCCCAACACCGGCCTGTGCGACGACCCCGAGGTGATGGCCTTCCTCCGCATGATCGTCGGTACCGAGAGCCTGGCGGCGCGGATGATCCGCTACACCGTGCGCGGAAGCGACGCACTGGCCGAGGCACTGCTGGAAGCGGGCGTCGACCCGCTCGACGCACGCCTGGTGGCCGCCCAGGTGATCGTGGTGCAGCGGGAACTGGCGGTCCTGAACCAGGAATGCCTGGCAGGCGGCGCGTCCGCCGACGACCGCTACCCGGAGGCCGTCCGCGCCGCAGAGCGGGCGTTCGACCTGCTGCGCGACGGACTGGGGCAGCACGGGTAGCGCCCAGGCGCATCGGCCTCCCGGAGCACTCCGCACTGTCGGGGGTGGGCGTCATAATCGCCACTGCCGTGATCACCGGATCTGCTGGAGGCCCTCGTTGTCCTCGTCGTCGCCCTTGCCGTCCTCGTCGCCTTTGCCGTCCTTGCCGTCCTCGTCGTCCTCGTTGTACGACTTCGCGACCTGGGAGCCCCTGCTGCGGCTCCTGCGGGCTGACCACGCGCAGGCGCTCGCCGCGCCGGGCGGCGAGGTGGCGGGGCTGATCGGCCGGCACGGGTGGAGCGTGCCGGTGAGGATGCGGTACCCGAAGGCCGGGCGCGCCATGCTGGTGTCGGACAACCAGGAGCAGCACGACGCGATCGAACGCGTCCGGGCCGCGCTCATTGAGGCCGGGACCGGTGATGTCGCCTTCGCCGTGGAGATACCGGCGAGCGGGAAGGCGGCGCTCCATCTGTTCGACCACGGCCCGGCCGTCGACCCGGGCATCGGCAACGCCCACCCCGGCGCGCTCACCCTGGTCGAGGGCGCGGTGCCCGAGCCGTGGCGGCGCCTGCCCGAGCCGGTGCCCGGGGCGGCGCCGGCCCCCTCCGTGGACCTGGAGCTGCTGGAGCGGACGCTGCGCAAGCGGATGCCCGACGAGACCGGCGCCACCGAGGAGGAGATCGCCGCCGCGGAGGCCCGCCTGGGTGTGGCGCTGCCCGAGGAGATCAAGGTGCTCTACCGGGTGACCGCCGCGCGGTGGTGGGAGCACACGGAGAACGACGAGAACGACGAGAACGACGAGGACGTCGAGGACGCTGAGGCGTGCTGGGAGGCGTCCGACCGCGTCGGCGACGCGCTCGGCTTCGAGCTGAGCTCCCTGGACGGGCTCGTCATCGCCGACCGCTCGCGCTCCTCGTTCCGTTGGGAGCACGCGGCGACGGAGGCGTGCGTCACCCCGCCCGACGCCGCCGTGCAGGACCTGGTCGGCTCGCCCGGGTGGATCGTCATCGGCGACAACGGCGGCGGGGACCTGGTGGTCGTCGACCTGACCCCCGGCCCTCGCGGCCACCTCGGGCAGCTCATCGTGCTCGACCACGAGCGGAGCGTCGGCGCCTGCCTGTTCGCCGAGTCCCTCACCGACCTGGTGCGGGACCCGGACCGGAGCTGGTACTCCGGTCGGAGCCTGGACCCGATGCCGGTGGTGGCGAGGCTCCACGGCGAAGTCCCCAACAGCATCGAGGCGGCGGCCCACCCCGACCTGGAGGTCCTGACCCTCGGAGGGTGGCGCGGCGAACCGGTCAGTCTGACCCCTGTCATCGGGTTGCCCCGGCTCCGCACCCTCTACGCCGGCCCCGGGGCGCTCGCCGACCCCCGGGAGGTCACCCGGCTGACCGGACTGGAGTTCCTGGAGCTGACTCCGGAAGACTGGCGCTGCCTGCTCGACGCCGGCGCCGTCCCCCGCGGCCTGTCGGCCGCCGCCATCGAGGCCCCGAGCGACCACGACCTGCGCCCGATCATGGCCCTCGCGAACGAACTCCTCACCCTGTGGGAGCGCCCCCTGATCACGGAGACCGTCATCGAAGGCGACCTCGGCCCCCTGCCGTAGCCCTGTCGCGGATCTCGTGTGCCCGGGAGAGTGAGGCGGCCCTGCTGGATCGCCGCTGTCACTTTCGCGGGGGTGGCGAGGAGTCGGGTTTCTCGCCGTAGAGGTCGATGGCGAGGGCGACTGCGGCGTGGGTCGCGGGGTGGGGGTCCTGGCGGCGCCAGATGAGGTGGACGGGGACGGGGGCGGCGTTGCGCAGGGGGCGGTAGACGATGCCGTCGCGGCGGTACTGGGCGGCGGTGGCCTGGGGGGTGACGCCGATGCAGCGGCTGGTGGCGATGGCGGCGAGCCAGTCGTCGATGTCGTGGGTGTAGATGACGGCGGGCCGCTGGTCCTCGGGCCACAGGTTCAGGGCGGTGGTGCCGGTTCGGCGGTCGATGGCGAGGGTGCGGGCGGGGATCTCGTCGAGGCGGATGCTGCGCCGGCGGGCCCAAGGGTCGTCGGAGGCGAGCGCGACGATGCGGTGTTCGTGGCCGATCAGGGCGTGTGACCAGGGCTTCAGGTCGAGCGGGGCGCGGACGACGGCGAGGTCGCACATGCCTTCGGCCAGCCCGCCGGTGGGGGAGTTGTGGCGGACGAGGCGCAGCTCGACGTCGGGGTGGCGCTCGTGCCAGCGGCGCTGGAAGTCGGTGGTGTGGCGGCCGAAGGCGGACCAGGCGTGGCCGAGGTGGAGTCGGGCGTGGCCGGCGGTCGCTTCCGCGACCAGGTCGTCGGCGCCGGCGAGCAGGACGCGGGCGCGGGCGAGGACCCGTACGCCGGCCGGCGTGGGCGCGATCGTGCGGCTGGTGCGGTGCAGCAGCCGCACCCCGAGGAACTGTTCCAGGGCGTGCAGGTTGCGGGAGACGGCGGCCTGGGAGATGCCCAGTTCGGGGCCGGCGTCGGTGAAGCTGCCGGTGTCGATGATGGCGACCAGGCAGCGCAGGTGCTTCAGTTCCAGATCGGCGGGACTTTGTCGTCGCTCATCCATACGCCGAGCGTATCAATGGGTCGGTGAATGCATTTTGCGTATGGCTGCGCCGGCTCCACTGTGGAGGGCATGGTGCTGAAGGGTTCTCATGAGGGCGTCACCGCCCAGGGCGACGGGCGCCTGGCCGGGGTGGCGCTGATGCTGGGTTCCGGCCTGTCCAACCAGGCCGGAGCCTCGATGGCGGCGCTCGCCTTCCCGGTGATCGGTCCCGCGGGTGTGGTGGCCGTCCGCCAGTGGGTGGCCGCCGGGGTGCTGTGGGCGGTCGGCAGGCCGCGGCCGCGGTCGTTCACGGTGGCGCAGTGGCGTCCGGTCCTCGGGCTCGCGATGGTGTTCGCCGTGATGAACCTGTCCCTCTACACGGCGATCGACCGGATCGGGCTCGGGCTGGCCGTCACCCTGGAGTTCCTCGGCCCGCTCGCGGTGGCCCTGGCCGGCTCGCGCCGACGCATCGACGCCCTGTGCGCGGTGGCCGCCGCGGCCGCGGTGGTCGTCCTGGCCCGGCCCTCGCCCTCCACCGACTACCCGGGCATCGCCCTGGCCCTGCTCGCGGCGGTGTGCTGGGCCGGCTACATCCTGCTCAACCGGGTCGTCGGCCGCCGCCTGCCCGGGCTGGAGGGCTCGGCCGCCGCCGCCGCGCTCTCGGGGCTGCTCTACCTGCCCGTCGGCATCGTGGTGCTGTGCCTTCGTCCCCCGACCGCCGCCGCCCTGGCCTGCGCGCTGGCCGCCGGCGTGCTGTCCTCGGCGGTGCCCTTCCTGGCCGATCTGCTGGCGTTGCGGCGGGTGCCCACGCAGTTCTTCGGCGTGTTCATGAGCGTCAACCCGGTCTTCGCCGCGCTGATCGGTCTCGTCGTGCTCGGCCAGCACCTCGGCGCGGCGTCCTGGCTCGCCATGCTGGTGATCGTCGGAGCGAACGCGGTCGCCGTCACCACCGCCCCCATCACCCCCGTCACCGACAGCAGGAGCGCCTCGTGAAGGTCCTCATCGTCCACGCCCACCCCGACCCCGCCTCCTTCAACGCCGCCCTCAAGGACACCGCCGTGGCCACCCTGCGTGCACAGGGGCACGAGGTGCAGGTCAGCGACCTGTACGCGATGGGCTTCAAGGCCGTCCCCGACGCCGAGGACTTCACCGACACCCGCCGCGACCCCGAACGCCTGCAGATCGACGTGGAGCAGGAGCACCAGTACGAGACGGGCACCCACCCGCCGGACGTGGCGGCCGAGCAGGCCAAGGTCGAATGGTGCGACCTGCTGATCCTCCAGTTCCCGATCTGGTGGTTCTCGATGCCCGCCGTCCTCAAGGGCTGGGTCGAGCGCGTCATGTCCCGGGGCTTCGCCTACCGCCGCGGCCGCAAGCACGCCAAGGGCGTCTTCCTCGGCCGCAGGGCCATGATCTGCTGCACCACCGGCACCTCCGCCGCCACCTACGCGCCCGACGGCATCGAAGGCGACATCCAGCACCTGCTCTGGCCCGTCAACAACGGCGTCTTCCACTACCTCGGCTTCACCCCCCTGCCGCCCTTCGTCGCCTTCGCCCCCCGCCAGGCCACCGACGAGGATCGCCGCGAACTGCTCGACGCCTACGCCCACCGGCTGCGCCGCATCGAGGACGTCGAACCGCTGTACTTCCACCCCCGCGAGGACTACGGACCGGACCAGCGTCTCCTGCCGGGTGTCGAGGCCCGCAGCGGCTTCCAGCGAAGCCCCCGCGCCCCCCACCGCCCTGCCGCTCCTGCGGAGGAGCACAGTGATGAGCGGGGCCCCGAGAAAAAGATCGAGAAAAAGATTCGGGCCGATGTCGATTCGGCCGCGTCCGCTGCGACGTCATGATGTGCGGCGTCTTGCCGCACGGTGACGCGACGAGATCTGACGAGGGAACACGTGGACCAACTGCTCAGAGTCATGAACTTCAACGTCTCCAGTGACGGCGTCGGTGCCGGTGCCAGCGAGCAGCAGAGCTTCGATCGGCCGTTCGGCCACGACCATCCCGAGAAGCTGTTCGCCTGGGCCGGGGCCACGGCGAGCTGGCCCATGCGGACGGCTCCCGGGGGGAGCCGGGGTCTTGACGACTACTTCACGCGGGACTTCGCGCGCAACATCGGTGCCGAGATCATGGGCCGCAACAAGTTCGGGCCCCAGCGCGGGCCCTGGCAGGACGACGAGTGGCGCGGCTGGTGGGGTGACGAACCCCCGTTCCACACTCCGGTGTTCGTCATGACCCACCACGGGCGTCCGTCGTTCACGCTCTCCGACACCACGTTCCACTTCGTCGACGGCGACCCGGCCACGGTCCTCGCACGGGCGCGGGAGGCGGCGCAGGGCAAGGACGTCCGGCTCGGTGGCGGGGTCGGTACCATCCGGCAGTTCCTCGCCGCCGACCTCGTCGACACCCTGCACGTGGCGGTGTCGCCGGTGAAGCTCGGCCCTGGGCTACGGCTCTGGGAGTCACCCGACGAGCTGCTCGACCGGTTCCACCTGGAGGTGGTGCCCAGCCCGAGCGGGGTGACGCACCACCTGTTCTGGCGGAGGTGACGTGAGGGCCCGCCCCGGGCGGCCGACGCCCGGGTGACGGCCTGCCAGGAGCGGGCTCAGGGGTGCGCGGTCACGGTCGCGGTGAGGGGCGCGGGGCCGAGGGTGGCCGCCGCCATCGGGCGGGGGCGGCTGCCCGGGACCGGGTCCACTCGCCAGGCGGCCGTGACCGCCGCCGTCAGGAGGGTGAGCTCCGCCAGGGCGAAGTCGCCGCCGGGGCAGCCGTGCACACCGGCGGCGAAGGGCAGGTAGGTGCCGCGCGGGGGAGCGGGGTGCCGTTGCGGGTCCCAGCGGTCGGGGTCGAACGCGTCGGGGTTGCGGTACCAGAGGGGGTCCCGGTGCAGGGCGTAGGGGCTGTAGAAGATCTGGGCCCCGGGTGGGAGCCGGTGGCCGCCCAGTTCCACCGCACTGCCCGTACGGCGGGGGAACAGCCAGATCGGCGGGTAGAGCCGGAGGGTCTCCTGGACGACGCGGTGGGTGAGGACGAGCGCGGGGAGGTCGCTGGGAGAACGTGGTCCTCGCCCGCCCGGCCGGCGGATACCGGGACCTCGCCGCCTTCACCGCGAGCCTGGATCCGGCCTCCCCCGTCCAACTGGCCGGGGACCACTTCGCCTACAGCACCACCAACGCCGCGCTCGCCACCGGCGAACGCGCCGCGCGCCGGATCCTGGACCTGCCCCTCGCGACCTGAGGCGACGACATCCGCCACCGCCAGCGGCTGGTCGCGTTGTACGGCCGGCTTCCTCACACGTATGACAGTCACGTGACCGCATGGGCGAGGCACGTGACTGTCATACGCGAGGCCGGTGGACACACGTACGCCGTCCACGCGGACCGCATCCACGACGAACTCCGCCCCCTCGTCACCCGGTGTCGCGGGCGGCGGACCCCCGTTCCTCCAGGTTCCAGGTGATGACCCTGCGGGGGTGGACGCGGACGATGTCCCGGCTGAAGCGGTCGGGCGCCACCGGCGGCACGTCGACGGTCAGCACCTCGGCCCGGCCCCGGATCTCGACCCCGCGCCCCCACCCGCCCGCGACCGGGTCATCGGCCGGAGCCAGGTCGTCGACCAGGACGGAGACCTCGGGGCGGGCCTGCGCGTTGCGGTACTTCTGGCTGCGGGCCATGGCGGGCCCACCGATGTCGATGGTCCCGTCGTCGTTGAGCCTGAAGCCCACCGGGCGGATCTGCGGACGGCCGTCGGGGCCGATGGTGGCAAGTCGGGCCAGTGGCTGGGCGAGCAGGTACTCGCGCTCCCTCTCGGTGAAGATCATGCGGACGACCCTAGGAGCTCAAGGACGGTTGAGGTCAAGGCTGTTGAGCGCCCTCCTGCGTCGCGAGCGCGTGCCGGCCGGACTCGGCGAGGGTGTACAGCACGGACCGCTGCTGCTTGTGGCGCTGGACGTTCCCCTTGGCCACGAGCGACTCCAGGGTGTTGCGCACGACCTGCGGGGTGGGGGTGCGGTCCGAGTGCTTCACCAGCAGTTCGTCCCGCAGCTCCTTCGCCAGGCGCGGTTCGTCGTGACCGCTGAGCAGGGACAACAGGAGTTCTCCGAGTAGGGGTTGCCGCGACTTCCCCGCCGCGGCGGCCCGTGCCGGCTTCCCCGCCCGCACCGTCCGCGCCGTGTTCCCCGCCTTTCCCGCCTTCGCGGGCTTCGCCGTCTTCTCCGTCCGCGCCGAACGCGCCGAACGCGGCGAACGCGGCGAAGGTGTGCGGGCGGGGGCCGCAGCGGACGCCCGGCGTCGCTTCGCCCCGGTGAGCACGGGCTCGTCCTGTGCCTGCTGGGGCAGGGGCGAGGGTTCCGACAGGCCCTCGTACCGTTCGGCGAGGTGGAGGATGTCGACCAGGAGGGCTTCCTCCTGCTTCAGCATCCTGACCTCCTCGGCCAGTTCCTGCTGACGCCGACGGTTCTCTTCCAGATCCGATGCGGCCTGATCGACGAGCCGCGTACGGAGCGTGCTGGCTGGTTGGCTGGTCACAACCGTTCACTCCCTAGTAATGGATGACGTTGCGCATGGTACTCACGCTGGAGCCTCCGTGTAGGACGGTGCAGGCGGCGTACGGCATTCCCTTGGGGCCGTGCAGTACCATGCCCGACGCCCAGGCGAGCAGCACGCCGACAGGGCGAGGCGGCGTCGACAGGACATCGCACAATCGACAACCACCATCCGCGACCGCCGCGACGGGTGGATCACCCTGGCCTGGCTGCTGCGGCGGTCGCCGAACACCCTGCTGATCCGCGGCACCTCGTCGGTGGCACACCTGCGAGAGAACGTCGCAGGCTGCGGGCCGTGGAGTGCGCAGCGCGAGCGCCGGCAGGCGGGCGACAGGCCGTCGGCCCTGACCGGCGGCCGGCGGGAGGTGGGACTCTGGCCTTACGTCAGCCCGTCGGTGTACGCCGCAAGTCTGATCATGAACCCATCCCTGCGCCGTACGGGGGACGAGAGCGCCCGAACGGAGACTGGAGGCGATCCGAGAACACCGATTCTGCACTGAGGACGGGCATGGCGCTGCGAGACGGACGAACGATCTCCCTGTTGACGGTCGGCGCGGTGACGACCGTGATCGCGGCGCTCACCCCGGTGACGGCGTTCGCGGCGGGCGGGGACCCGCTCCAGCAGTACGCGCAGCAGAAGCTCCGTTGGGAGCGCTGCGACGCGGGCGGGCCGGCGGGGTTCGAGTGTGCGAAGGTCAAGGTTCCTCTGGTCTACGGCAACCCCGGGGGCCGGAGGATCGACCTCGCGATATCGCGGATCAAGGCGGGCAGCGCGAAGCTGCGGCACGGCGTGCTGCTGATGAATCCCGGTGGCCCGGGTTTCCCGGGGCTGGGCCTGCCCGTGGAGATGCAGCCGCTGCTGTCGGCGCAGGTGCGGGAGCGGTTCGACCTGGTCGGCTTCGACCCGCGCGGGGTCGGGCAGAGCTCGCCGGTCAGCTGCGGCCTGACGCCCGACGAGCAGGTCTACCAACGCCCGTACGTGGAGGGGAAGTTCGCCGAGGACGTGGCCCGGGCCCGGACGGTGGCCGACAAGTGCTGGGCCAAGTCGGGGGACACGCTGGCGCACATCACCACCCGCAACACGGCCCGGGACATGGACGTCGTCCGGGCGGTGCTGGGGGAACAGAAGATCTCCTACTTCGGGTACTCGTACGGCACCTACCTGGGCGCCGTCTACACACAGATGTTCCCCCGGCGCGCGGACCGGTTCGTGCTCGACAGCGCGCTCGATCCGGCGCTCGCGTGGCGGGGGATGTTCCGGGGGTGGTCGGCGGGGGCCGAACTCGCCTTCACCCGGTGGACGGAGTGGGCCGCCGCCCGCAACACCGCGTACGGGCTGGGCGCGACTGCGGCGGAGGTCCGGAAGGCGTACTGGGACCTGATCGCCCACGCCGACCGCACGCCCGTTCCGGTGGAGGGCGGGGTGCTCAGTGGCGACGCTATCCGGTCCAGGTACGCCGAGTTCGTCCGCGTCGAGGCCGTCACGCCCTGGATCGTCGCGCTCAAGGCCGCAGCCGCGGGCGGGCCGGCCGCTTCGGCCGCTTCGGCCGCTTCGGCCGGGGCGACCGGCGTGACCGGCGCGGCGGTGTCCGACGCCACCCCGGTCCGGGCCGCCGACGAGGGCGCGGGCGCGCGGGCCGCCGACCCGGTCGACCCGGCAGACCTGGTTGCCCCGGTCGACCCGGAGAACAACCGGGCCGCCGTCGTGTGGGCCGTCTTCTGCGGCGACACCCGCGACTGGCCGCGCGACCCCGAGCAGTACCGCCGGGACGCGATCCGGGACAAGGCCCGCTACCCGCTGGCCGGCGACCTGGGCGCCAACATCCAGCCGTGCGCGTTCTGGAAGCGGGCGGCCGGCGAGCCGGCCACCGTGGTGAACAACGACGTCAACGCGCTGATCGTGCAGAACCAGTGGGACCCGCAGGCGACACTGGCCATGGCACAGGGCATGCGGAGGGCGCTGCACGGTGCACGGATGATCACGGTGGCCGGCGGCGAGGGCCACGGTGTGGTGGTGGCCGGTCCGTCCTGCGCGAGCGCCGACGTCAACCGCTACCTGACCACCGGTCGGCTGCCCGCCAAGGACCTGACCTGCGGCAACTAGGGGCACCGTCGAAGCCCCCACTCCGCCGATCTGCGCGAGTTCTGAGTCGTTCGGCGTGCTCATGGATCACTACGCGCGCGTCGTGCGGTCCTTCGACACCCCGCCCGTGATCATCGGCCACTCGGTCGGCGGGCTCGTCGCCAAGCACCTCCTGGGCACCGGCCCGTGCCCCTGCCGCCGTTCGGGCGGCGGGGGCACGGGCCGGTCGCGTGACCGTCCGGGGTGGGGGTCAGCTCGGGAAGGGCCAGGTCGGGCACCACGGCCAGGTGACCTGGCCCGGGTAGGGCGGGCCCCACGGCGGGCACTTGGGCAGAGTCGGCGCCGCCGGGGCGCTGGTCCACAGGATCTTGCCGTTCAGCTGGACGGCGATCGCCCCCTCGTTGTAGACGGCCAGCTCGGCGCCGGGGTTGCCGCCGGTGTTGCTGGCCCACAGCGGGGTGTTGGCGGCGGAGTACACGACGAGGTTGCCGTCACCCTGCATGACCAGGATGTTGCCGTTGGGGATGGCGCCCTTGGCGACCCAGATCGGGGTGGTGTCGCGGTACAGGACGACGTTGCCGTCGCCCTGCATGGCCAGCATGATGTGGCCGTTCGGCGAGTACCAGGCCTGGTTGCGGTTCAGCAGGCTGTTCATCGGGATGTGGGTGGGCTCGGACGGCGCGGCGGCCACGGCGGCCGGAGCCGCGGCGGGGGCGGCGGCCTGGGCGGCGTCGGCGGTACCCGTGGTGAGGGCGCCGAACCCGATCGTGGCGAGGGCGGCCAGGGCGGCGACCCGGGAGCGGAGTCTGGACATGGGTGGGCTTGAAGTCCTTCCGGGAAAAGCGGAGTTGACGAAGTAGCGGGAGGGTTTCCTGCGGCGCCCGTCCCGCTGCGTCCGGCGCCGCACCGAACGTTAGGTCCGCGGCGCGCCGCCGATCGGCAGATCCACCGGCAGCTTCCGGATCGCCCGCTCGCCCGCCCGCTCACCGCCTTCGACAGCGCCGGCACCGATTCGTGGTGCGGTAAGCGGGCGCTCCCAGCCCCCGCTCGGCCGCTTCGGTACGGTGCCGCCACAGCGACGCCAAAGCCTGACCCTGCCGGGGACCTCGGAGTTTCCCGGCCCGGCCCCGGACGCTCAGCAGCAGCCCCACTGCGGGGTGGGCGCGGTGGTCGGGATCGCGGCGGCCCGGGCGGCGGGTGCCGGCGGGTGGATGGTCGTTCCCGCCTTGATCGTCTCGACGACCTCGATGTCGCGGATCGCCTCCGGGTCGACCGTCAGCGGATTGGCGCTGAGGATCACCAGGTCCGCGAGCTTGCCGACCTCGATGCTGCCCTTGCGGTCCTGCTCGCCGTACTGGTGGGCGGCGTTGAGGGTGATCGCGCGGACCGCATCCAGGGCCGACACCCGCTGCTCCGGCCCGAGGACGACCCCGTCGGTCCGGGTGCGCCGGGTCACCTGGCTGGACAGCACGGCGATCGAGTCGGGCAGCGCCACCGGCGCGTCGTGGTGCGAGGTGTAGCGCAGGCCGCGGTCGAGTGCCCAGCGGGCGGGGGAGATGGTGGCCGCCCGCTCCTCGCCGAGGACGGTCCTGCGGTACCAGTCGCCCCAGTAGTAGGTGTGCATGGAGAAGAAGGACGGCACGATCCCCAGTCGGGCGAACGCCTCGACCTGGTCCTCGCTGGCGGTCTGCGCGTGGATGGCCACGGTCGGCCGCCGGCCCGGCCCGGCCGCCTCGACCGCCCGGAGGAACTGGTCGATCGCCGCGTCGCCGTTGACGTGCGCCAGCACCTGCCAGCCCCGTTCGACCGCGGTGCTGACCTGCTTGGCCACCACCGCGTCGTCCGGCTCCGCCGGGTATCCGCAGTAGTCCTCGGGCTGCCCGGCCGGCGGCGTCAGGTACGGCGCGGTGAGCCACGCCGTGCGGCCCTGCGGCGAGCCGTCCAGCACCAGCTTCACCCCGGCCGCGCGGACGCCGTCCACGTACTCGTCGCTCACCCCGATCGGGTCGTCCAGCGCGGAGGCAGCCGCCTCGCCGGCCTTCACGTACGCGACCACGTCGACCGCGAACGGCACGGCGTCGGCCGTGTCCCGCAGTGCCTTGAGGTTGGCGAGGGTGGTGCCGCCCTCCTGGACGGTGGTGAAGCCGAAGCTCGCCGCCGTGGCCGCGCCGGTGATGAACAGCATCAGCAGTGCCCGTTCGGGCAGCCCCTCGAGCGCCAGGTCCGAGGCCGGGGTGAACGCCTTCTCCTCCAGGACCCCGTCGGGCTCGCCGTGCGCGGGCGGGACGGCGAGTTCGCGCCGCCGGATCACCCCGCCCTCGGGGTCGGGCGTGGCGGCCGAGTAGCCGAGCCGTTTCAGGCCGAGGCTGTTCACCGCGCCGAGGTGGAAGGACTGGTGGATGGCGAGCACCGGGCGGTCCCTGGACACCTCGTCGAGGTCCTCGCGGGTGGGGTGGCGGCCCTCGGCGAGCATCGCGTCGTCGTAGCCGAACCCGACGATCCACTCGGAGTCCGCGCCCACCGTGCTCCCGGCCCAGGCGCGCAGCTTGTCCTTCAGCGAGTCGAGCCCGGTGACGTCGCCGTCCGGCGCGGCCAGCAGGTTGGCGATGGTGGCCTGGAGGCCGATGCCGCCGAGGTGCCCGTGCGCGTCGACGAACCCGGGCAGCAGGGCGCGGCCCTCAAGGTCCCGTACGACGGTGTGCGGGCCGCTCCACTGGTCCAGCGCCTCCTGCCGGGGGCCGACGAAGACGATCGTGCCGTCCTTGACGGCCACGGCCTCGGGGGGCCGGGCGTCACTTTCGGCGCTCTCGGCGACGGTGACGATCTCGCCGCCGTGGAGGATGAGGTCGGCCTGCTGGGCCATGCGGGTCTCCTGGAGGTAGGGGTTTGCGCCACGCTCCTACCCGTGGTGACCGCGGAATCACCTTCTGTGGCGCCGGTCTGTCCGTATGTCGCTCCCGCACGGTGGTTGCGGGTGTCCCAGGTGTCCCGGGTGTCTCAGCGCTGCTCCTCCGGGCGGCCCTCGACCTCCCAGCGGGTGTGGAAGGTCCCGTCCCGGTCGACGCGACGGTAGGTGTGCGCGCCGAAGAAGTCCCGCTGGCCCTGCACCAGTGCGGCCGGGAGGCGCCCCGCCCGCAGGCCGTCGTAGTAGGCGAGCGCGGTCGCGAAGCCGGGGGCGGGCACCCCGAGTTCGACCGCCGCCGAGACGACCCGTCGCCAGGCCGACTGCGCGGAGCCGAGCGCCTCCCGGAAGTGCGCGTCGGTCAGCAGGGTGGGGCGCTCCCGGTCGGCCTCGTACGCGGCCCTGATCCGGTCCAGGAACCGGGCCCTGATGATGCAGCCGCCGCGCCAGATCGCGGCCATCTCGCCGGGGTCGATCTGCCAGGAGTACTCCGCGCTGCCGGCCTGGATCTGGTTGAAGCCCTGGGCGTAGGCCACCATCTTGGAGGCGTACAGCGCCTGCTCGACGTCGTCCGCGAACCGGTCCGACGCCGCGCTGTCGAGCCAGGTCTCGGTGGGGCCGGGCAGCCCCCGGCCGGCCTGCCGGAGCGGCACGCTGCCGGACAGCGCCCGGGCGAAGACCGCCTCGGCGATCCCGCTGACGGGCACGCCGAGCTCCAGCGCGCTCTGGACGGTCCAGCGGCCGGTGCCCTTCTGCTCGGCCTGGTCCAGCACGACGTCGACGAAGGGCTTCCCGGTCGCCGCATCGGTGTGGGCGAGGATCTCGGCGGTGATCTCGATCAGGTAGGACTCCAGGCGTCCGCCGTTCCAGGTCCGGAAGACCTCGGCGATCGCGTCGGGTTGCAGTCCGGCTCCGTGCCGCAGCAGGTCGTACGCCTCGGCGATGAGCTGCATGTCGGCGTATTCGATGCCGTTGTGGACCATCTTGACGAAGTGGCCGGCGCCGTCCGGTCCGACGTGGGTGCAGCAGGGCTTGCCGTCGACCTTGGCCGCGATGTCCTCCAGCAGCGGTCCCAGGACCCGGTAGGCCTCCGGGGTGCCGCCGGGCATGATGCTCGGCCCCTCCAGGGCGCCCTGCTCACCGCCGGAGATGCCGCTGCCCACGAAGTGCAGGCCGCGTCCGCGCAGGGCCGCCTCCCGCCTCCTGGTGTCGAGGAAGTGCGCGTTCCCGCCGTCCACCACCACGTCGCCCTCGTCGAGCAGCGGCACCAGCTCGTCGATGACCGCGTCGGTCGGCGCCCCGGCCTTGACCATGATCACGATCAGGCGGGGGCGTTCCAGGGCCGCGACGAACTTCTCCGTGGTCTCGGCGGCCACGAACTCGCCCTCGTGCCCGAACTCCTCCAGCAGCGCCGTGGTCCGCGCCAGCGTGCGGTTGTGCACGGCCACCCGATAGCCGTGGCGGGCGAAGTTCCTGGCCAGGTTGCGGCCCATCACGGCCAATCCGGTGACGCCGATCCGGGCCGGTGCCTGCTCGGTCATGGCGGGAATCTCCAAGGGGGTCTCGGGGGCACAGGTGCTCGGGACTGTCGGGGCTGTGAGGGCTATCGGGACTGTCGGGACTACTCAGCGGAGAGCGCGAGGATCTCGTCCTCGGGAAGCTCGACGTACTCCTCGCCCTCCACCCGGATCTCCGATCCGGAGAGCCTGTTGAAGAGGATCTTCTCGCCGACCTTGACGTCCACCGGGTGCGGCTTGCCGCTCCCCAACTGCCGGCCGGGCCCCACCGCCACCACCTCGCCCGTCCACGTCTCCGGGTCCTGCGGGGTCGAAACCCCAATCGGCTTGACGATCAGATGATCGTGCTTCGGGTGGAAGTCGGGCATGGCATGGTCCTCTCACGTAGCCGCCTGCGGCGCAGCCGGGGCCGCCCCCACACCCCGATTCTGCCGATCCGCGTCCGCGACCGCCCCACCAGCCGCTCGACGTTCACGCACCGGCGCGGCCGCCTCCCGCCGCCCGTTGCCCGCGATGGGGCGGCCGAGTTGCCGGGCCCGGCATGCTCCGTTCGGGTAACGGGGCGTCGGCCCGGGCACAGCGGGGCGGCTCCGGTCGGCTACTGCAGCAGTGCGGCGTGCGGGTGCTCCGGGGCCGCCGGGCATGCGTAGATCTGCTGGTTGTACCCGTCGCCGACGGTGATCATGGTCGGTGCCGCCGAGTCGGGTCGGACGGCGTCCCGGGTCGCGCCGGCCTGGGTCGCGCCGGCCCGGTCCTCGTACGGGATCCAGCTGCGGACGTCCGCGCGCCACTCCTTCGTGGCGATGGTCAGCATCGGGTCCATCCGGCAACCGCAGGCGCGGCAGTACTGCGGAGCGGGATCGGTGAAGCTCCAGGGAGCCCAGCCGCCGGCCTTCCAACCGGGGGCGACGGACAACTCCCAGTCGTAGTACCCGTCCTCCGCCCCGTCGTAGGCGCTGCCCGGCCCCGCACCGGTCTTCCGCCGGGCGCTCCACGCCCGGACCTGCGCGCGCAGGTCCGGGTCGAGCTCCACCGCCAGGGGGTACTCGGTGACCCGCTCGGGGGAGACCAGGCACGGCTGCGGCAGGTAGTCCTCGTACTGGATCGCGGGCGGCTGCGGAGGCGCGGTGAGGACCTCGCCGACCGCGGTGGCGGACCGCCAGAACAGCTCGGTCCTCGGCATGCTCTCCCAGGAGTAGTCGAAAGGGTGCTCGAAGGGATGGTCGAAGGGACACCACAGAACCTGGAGCAGGTCCGCGCCTTCGGGTGGACGCAGGTCGGGCACCTCGCGGACGTACAGCTGGGCCACGGCCAGCATCGCGACCGGCCCCTGCGGGCACGGGCGGCCGGCGCCGGCCCGATCCAGCGCGGCGCGCTCCTGCGGGGTGTAGGAGCGGGCACCCGCTGGCCGGCTCCGGGCGGCCGCCCGGATCTCGCGCAACAGCCGGACATCCGCCGGGGAGGTCGCAGGCAGCACGGCCGGCACCCGGTGCGTGCCCTCGCAGTGCGGCCACGGCTCGGCGGCGGGCCACAGCAGCGGACCTCCGACCGAGCTCTCCCGCGGGGACGGCGATCCGGGCCGCGGGTGCAGCCGGGTCGCCGTCCGGGCCAGCGGGGCCAGCCGTGGGAAGGCCGCCTCGATGTCATCCGGCCTCGGCGGGGTGGTGCGGGTCATGCCGGCCTCCAAGCCGTACCGGTCCCGGGTCCCCGGTTGCCGGCTGCCCGGTCTCAGTTCCCCAGACCGGGCCCGCCGTCCCAGGGGACGTTCAGGAGGGTCTGCTCGTTGAAGACGGGCCATGACGCGCCGTCGGGCAGCTGGACCGTCGCACTCATGCTCGCGCCCCACGGGATCGTGCTGCTGTCGTCCCGGTAGAGGGGCGTCACCACGTAGTACACGGCGGCGTCCCCGTCCGCGGACAGCGCGTTCACCTCCTTCTGGACCCTGGCCTCGAACATCCTCATGCTGATCCCCTTGATGTTCATCCCGAGCTGGTAGCACGGGACGAGGTTGATCCAGTCCTCCTTGTGACTGCCCCTTCCCCCGAGGACGTTGGCGATCAGATGGCAGCGGGCGAGGCCGCCGCTGGGAGACTGCGCGTTCGCGTCCTCCCAGCCCGTGATGTCGCCGTCGGCCTCGTCCCCCTTGACCAGGGGGTTCGTCAGGCAGGCCTCCGCCTTGCCGGCCCTGGTGGCCGGCGCGGGGGCCCGGGAGCCGGAGGGGCTCGGGCCCGCGGTCCGGTTACGACTGGGCACGGGCTGCTCGGTGTTGAGGATCCATCCGCCGCCGCTCGCCCTCCCCCGGGGCCGGGTCAGGCAGGCGGCCTTGCCGGAAGGAGAGGGCGACGGGCTCCCGGGGCCGGTCGCCGGGGGCTCCGGCGCCGGTTGGACGGACTTGATCTCGTCGATGACGAGCTTCACGCCGGCCTTGTACGCGACGAGCCGGCCGCGGCGGTCCATGGCGGTTCTGAAGACCTCCAGGGCGGGGGCCGTGGCAGCCCCCGGCATCTGCACCTGGAGGGCCGTGTAGGTCCCGTCGGGTTTGCGGACCAGCCCGTCGTAGGCGATGGACGGGCTGCCGAGCTGCGCTGCCTGTGCGGCGGGAAGCTGCCCGACGGCTTCGGGCAGCAGGTACGCCGTGCCCGGGCGCATGTCGACGGTGGTGCCGGCCTGTTTCGCGTAGGCCTTCAGGGCGGAGGTGCGCGGCTGCTGGTACGGGCTGTCGGCGGTGCCGGGGGTGTCAGCGGTGTCGGCAGTGTCGACGGTGTCGACTCCCCGCCTCCGGCTCTGGGACTGGCTCTGGCCCTGACTCTGGTTCTGGGACGGGGCGTGAGCGCGGTGCTGCGGAGGGGCGGCCGCGTCACCGCCCTGGTCCATCGCCGCCGCCGGGTCCGGTGGATTGTCGGCGAGGCTCTGGGTGGCCTGGGCCATCTGCTGGAGCAACTGCTGGGCCCGGGGCTGGAGCTGCTGCTCCTTGGCCTGGAGCTCCTTGGCCTTCGCCTCCTGGGCCTTGGCGGCGGTGGTGAGTTGGGACTGCCTGGAACTGAGCTTGGACTCCTCCTGCCCGAGCTGGGACTGCTCGCTCTCCAGGCTGCCCTTCTCGGCCTGGAGCTGGGCCTGTTCGGCCCTCAGTTCGCTCGCCTCGGCGTCGTACGCGCTGGACGCGGCGGCCTGCGCGGGCAGTTGGAAGGTGTGCGGCTTGTTGTTGTGGGCATCGATCCTGGAGGCCAAGGCCGCCGCGCGCGTCCCGAAGCTGCCGGCCTTCTGCTTCGCGGCAGCGGCCTTGCTCTCGAACGCCGCGGTGTCGTTGCGCAGGGCGGCGGCATCCTTGGTGATCTGCTCCGCCTCGGCGACCACGGCCTTGCCCTGTTGCGCGATCTCCGCTTCCTGCCGGTTGAAGTCCTCGATCTCCCGGATGAGGTCCGCCGAGGCGGCCGCGACGTCCCCGGACGGGACCAGGACAGCGACGGCGCCCGACTGGGCCGCGACGGCCGCAGCGCCGGTGGCCGCGAACGCGGGCGCTCCCGCGCCGACGACCGGCACCAGCACGGCCGCCAGCACCAGGAGAACGACGCGCCGTGCGGTGGTCCGTACGGCCGTCCGCACGGTCGTCCGTACGGTTCGCCGGCGGCGGGCGGCCGGCCCGTACGGGGACACGGTCATCCGCTCACCTTCCCGGTGAGCTCGTCGGCGAGCTTCGCGGTGGTCGGCTGGCCGTCGCCCGCCTGGCAGACGGCGACCTGGACCAGACTCGTGCCCTTCACCCGCGCCTGGTGGTGGCAGGCCCACTGCGCGCCGCCGTCCTGTGCGCCGTCCTGCGCCGCCGTCCACGCCACGGCGACCTCGGTGGGAGGGTGGGCCGTGTAGGCCCACTTCGCGGTACGACCTGCCTGGTCGGTGACCGTCGAGGACGGGCACTTGGTGAGGCCGTCGGTGAGCGCCTGGAAGGCCGCGCCGGTCTTCTCGCTGTCCGGGAACACGCCGATGACCTGGTTCACGGTGTAGGCGCCCGTGGCCCCTGCGTCCTGGTAGGTCGCCGACAGGAACGCGGTCCACGCCTGCCCGTAGACCGACTGGGTCGTCGGTCCCGCCGCGACGGCGCATTCCGACGGCGACACGGCGAGCGGGGCGTGCGGCCGGTCCGACTGCGGGCCGGCGACCAGCGTCGTCCCGGCCAGCCGACTGACGCCGTCAGGGCTCACGAGGTCCGCTTGGACCGTACCCGCGGCCACGTGCGGCGGCAGGCTCGTCGGCTGCTGCGGCCAGAGCCACCACCCGATGCCGGCCAGGACGAGGCAGGGCACGACCGCGGCCACGATCAGCTGCCAGTGGCGCGGTACCCGAGCGAGCCGGGGCCTCCCCGGGCCTGCCGTCGGCGCGTGCTGCGGAACCGGCGGCCGCGGCGACGGCGGTTGCGACTGCGGCGACGGCGCCGCGCCGGATGCCGAAGGCGGCCCAGCAGGACGGGCCGCCCCAGCGCCTGACGGGCCATCACCACCTGGGCCCGACGGCGGCGGAATGATGTAGTCGGCGTCTTCGGCCACGCTGATCTCCCCCACGACACGCCGCCATCCGGGCGACTCAGGTTGCGTTCTGTAAACGAAGCCGGGACATACCGTCACTCATCCAGCGCAGCGGGGCAAGACCTTCCGGTCGGATTTGAGGACCGTCTGAGCATTTCGCCGAAACCACCAACTGCCAGTCAGCGCGTCAGAGTTGGATCAACCCGTGCCGTGCCGCGCAGGGCCGACGGATCGGAACCCTCGGCGGTGAAGAGCCAGGACGCCCGGAGGACCACCGGACTCCGAGGATCGCTCGGAGGTAGGAGGCCGGGCCCCCGGAGCAGGCGTACAGCCTGCTTGTCCGTCCACGGACGGAGGGCAGCCGCCTGCTCCCGAGGCCGAGTGGGCCCGCTACGATGCGCCACGTGCTTCTCGCTGTTGACACGCATTCACATGCGTACCAAATCGGACAGTCCATGGGGACGTGGGGTATACCCGCTCTGATCGCTGTCCTCCTCGCCTGGCGGTTCACCGGCACCTGGCGAAACCCCGTCGCCCGCACCCTCGAAGAGGCGCCCCGCGTCGCCGCGGTGCGGAGAAGGCGCAGGAGCGTCAGCATTGTGGCGACTCTCCTCCTCGTCGGCGCCGGGGTGATCGCAGTGGTCGTGGAGGCGGGTTCGGACTCCTCTTACGGCCCTGCGGCCCGGTCAGGCCCGGCCGGGCGCACCATCGACGCTCCGGCAACCGTCGCCGGCTACCACCTGATCACCGGTGAGGCCGCAGTCGGCCTGTCGGCCCGGGTGCCGGGCGCGACCCCCGAGCGTTACTGGTTCTATACGGACACGCCGGACGGCACCCGGCCGAGCCTCGTCTTCAACGCCTCCACTACGCAGTGGGATCCCAAGCTCGCCCGGGAAAACGCCACGCACTCGCTTTCCTGGGGCCTCACCAACTTCTTCGCGGGCGCGAAGATCGAGGACCCCCAGGACGTCGACGCCGGCCCGCTCGGCGGAGCCATGCAGTGCGGGCACCAGATCGGCAGAGGAGCTGTGGTGTGCCGCTGGGGCGACGCCTCGACGGTGGGCTCCGTCGCGGTCCTCGGCATCACGGACATCCACCAGGCGGGGGCGATCGCCCTGCAGTTCCGCAGCGCTGCCGAACACTGAACAAACTCGGGCGAGCAACACACCGTCAGACTCATGAGGCCTCAAGCCATCGGGCCGATGGAGTCACGGTCCATTCCGGGCCCGGCCACTGTGCTGTGGGCGAGTTGAAGCGATTTGACGGTTGATCGGACGAAACCTAACTTCGATCCCGTACCGATCATCGCTCACTCGTTCGATGGCCCGGAGGGGTTTTCGCGTGCCTCCTTACGAACAGACTTCTGTCGGCATATCAGGAATCTCCGAGAATCGGCCGAAAACCTCCTACAAGGCGAGTGTTGACTTGGTCTCCCCTCCGGCCCGGCGGGCCGGACTGGCGGACCGGGGCCAGTGCTTCCTCGGCGTCAGCCTGGAGAACGGCAACTTCGCTCCGGGAAAACTCGCCGCGATGCTCCGCTGGATAGCCGGGCGGTTCCCCCGCTGCACGGTGCTGGTCGGGGACAGCATCCACCGGATCACCCTGGCGTCCACCCAGGGACTGCCGGAGGACGAGGCGCTCTCCCGGGCGCTGGCCCTGGGCGACCGCTTCATCGCCGACACCCGGGCCCTGTTCGCGGCCGAACGCGAGCGGACCGAATTCACGTTCCTGCGCTGCTCCGAAGTGCAGCGGTGGGATTCCTACGCAAAGCACCATCGAGGCCTCGCCGACTACCGCCGGGCCGACCGGAACTTCCGGGAGTCCGTCGATGCGTTCGGGCGACGCTTTCATGCCAGGTATTCCGGCCAGCTTGCCGAGGCAGAACTGGAGAGGCGGGTCGAAATGTCCGCACAGTACTTTCTGGAGGAGTCCGCGATATTCGCGTGTCTTGTCCAGGAAGGCCTTTCCGTCATGGTCTACCCCGGTTCGTTCGGCACCCTTTCCGAGATCACCGACGGGCGGCACCCGGACGCACCGGAGGAACTGCGTCGGCTGACCGTCGTCTCGCTCGATCTGCGGAGGCGTTGACGGCGCCCCTCATCCCGCCGGGCGCTCTGCCGGACCGCCGGGGCAGCTGTCCAAGCTCGGGTGCCGTCAGCATGACCGGTGGTCAAGGGTCGTTTCTTAAGGACTTCTTAGGAGTCCTTCGTATCACTGTGTCATGCACACAGGTACTCATGCGTCATCCTTTGCGGGCCCCGCCCGCCGGCACGTTCCGCGCGCTGTTCTCGTCCTCGCCGTGGCCACCGCGCTGGTGTCCGGAACCGTGGCGAGCGCCAGCGCCAGCTCCGCCTCGCAGCTGCGGGTGCGGGTCCATGACGGGCGCGTCGACGTGCCGGTACGCGGCGGCACCGCCACCATCGATGCGGCCACGCTGCGGGCCGAGGCCCGGACCGAGGACGGGCGGGTGGTCCTGCTGTCCGCTCCGGCCGACCAGGGGCTGGGCAGGGCGAGCGACCCGGTCAGGACGGCGAGCGGCGCGGCCTGGTCGTACCCGGAGAAGGGCCTGCGGGCCGAAGTCCGCGCCGATCACGGCCGGTTGCTGGTCACCCTCACCGGGACCGCCCTCACCGGGACCGCCCCCACCGGGAGCGGCGGCGACACCTCGGTGCGGTGGCCGGTGACCGCCGCCGATCCGGCCGCCGCCGAGGTCCAGCTCCCGCGCGGCGAGGGGCTGTCCGTTCCCGTCGACGACCCGTTCTGGAACTCCTCCGACGGGGCGCTGGTCGGCGAGGAGCAGGAGCTGAGCTCGCAGCTGTCCATGCCGATGTGGGGCTACACGCTCCGCGCCGGCCGGGCCGGCGTCAGCTACATCGTCCCCACCGACATCGGCACGTCGCTGACGTTCGCCTCCCAGGACGGCCGGCTGCGGGCCACGGCCGAGCACGGGTTCGCGGCCGGGAACGGCACCGGCGCGTACACCGTGGCCTTCTCCCTCACCGACGGCTCCCCGGTGGCCCCGGCCGTGGACTACCGCAACTGGCTTGCGGAGCACGGGCAGTTGGGAAGCCTGAGCGAGAAGATCAAGCAGAACCCGCAGACCGCGAAGCTGCTCGGCGCCTTCCACGCCTACGCCTGGGGCGGCGCCCGCCGGCCCGCCTACCTCGACCGGCTCAAGGAACTGGGCGTCTCCCGGCTCTGGCTCGGCTACGACTCCGACGACTCCCCGATGACGAGCGAGGACGTCAAGGCCGCCGAGGCCGCCGGCTACCTGGTCGGACCGTACGACTCCTTCGCCAACGGCCAGCAGAAGACGGACGATTCCTCCCCCAACTCCGTCTGGCCGGACGACGTCTACCCCCGGTTCTGCGTCCTCAGGGCCGACGGGACGCCGCAACCCGGCTTCCACAAGAAGGGCTGCTACCTCAGCTCGCAGGCGTTCGAGCAGGCCGAGCCGCAGCAGCACTACCTGGCGAACCGCACCCGCTCGCTGGTCGCCAACGGGGCCGACAGCTACTTCCTCGACGTGGACGCGGCGGGCGAGCTCTTCCGGGACTTCGACCCCGGCCACGCGATGACCATGGACGAGGACCGCGCCAACCGGCTCGCCCGGATGCGGCGCCTGACGGACGGCTCGTACGACGCGTCCACGGGCCGGCCCGCCCCGCTGGTCCTGGGCTCGGAGTCCGCCGGCTCCTGGGCCAACCAGGTGCTGGCCTTCGACCACGGCTCGGGCACCCCGGTGGACGGGCGGCTGTGGGCGATGGAGTCCGGGCACTTCGACAACGGGCCGCAGGACCCCAAGGACGACGGCGCCTGGGGCGGCTACGCCCCGGAACAGGCCGCCGCCACCTTCTTCAAGCCGGTGCGGACCACGGACTTCAAGCCCGAGCACCAGGCCCGGGTGGCCGCCGCCCTGAAGGCGATGTACGACCCGCGGTACCGGGTGCCGCTGTACGAGACGGCGCTGCACGGTTCGCTGGTCAACGTCGAACGCTGGGAACTGCCCTTCGGCAAACTGCCGGAGCAGAAGACCACGCGCGCGCTGCTGGCGATGCTCGACAACACCCCGCTCAACTTCGTGCTCAGCGACAAGGACCCGCGCGACGGGCAGAACCTGCGGGAACTGGCCGCCCTGCAGCAGTACTTCGCGCCGCTGCACCAGGCGGCCGGCACCCGGCAGCTGACCTCCTTCCGCTGGCTGACCGGCGACCACCTGGTGCAGCGGACCGTCTTCGGCGACGGCACGCTGACCGTCACCGCCAACTTCGGCACCACGGTCCACGACGGCCTGCCGGGCGGCTGCGTGGACGCCACCGTGCGCGGACGCCCGGGCACCCAGCGGCTCTGCCCGGGTGACGTGGTCTCCTGACGACCGTGGCTGACGAGCTGACGAGCTGACGAGCTGACGGCCGGCGGGACGGGCGGCCCCGCCCGTCCCGCCTGGTCTCGCCGCCCGCCGCCCCGCGCGCCCCGCCGCCATCCCGCCGGTGTCGGGCGGACGCGGCGTGGTGGGTTAGCCTGCGCTGTGGCCGGGTGCGCGGGGACGACCACGGGGTGCGCACGGACCGGCCGACGAACGAATTTGGGGGGCTTCACATGTCCAGGATCATCACTGCCGCCATGCCCGCGCACGGGCACACCGCGCCGCTGCTGGCGATCACCGCCGATCTGGTGGCGCGCGGGCACGAGGTGGTCTTCCTCGGCGGGGCGCGGTTCGCCGGGGCCGCCGAGGAGGCCGGGGCGCGCTTCGTCGCCCTGCCGGCGGAGGCGGATTTCGACGACCGCCGGATCAACGACTCCTTCCCGGGCCGGGCCGAACTGCCGCCCGGGCCGCAGCGGTTGGCCTTCGACGCCCGGAACATCTTCATCGACCCGGTGCCCGCGCAGTACCGGGCGCTGCGCGCGCTGCTGGCGGAGTTCCCGGCCACGGTCGTGCTCGGTGACTGCTTCTTCCACGGCGCGGTGGCTCTGGCGCTGGCCCATCCGCGCGAGGAGCGGCCGGCCGTGGTGGGCATCGGGGTGTCCCCGCCGATGCTGCAGAGTGTCGACACGGCGCCCTTCGGCCTCGCGCTGGCGCCCCAGGCGGGACCGGAAGGGCTGGCCCGCAACCGGGAGTTGAACGCCGAGGCGGCGCTGCGCGGCGAGCCGCTGCGGCAGTACGCGGCCGAGGTCTTCGCCGGGGTGGGGGCCGAACTGCCGCCGGGGCCACGGGCGAACGCCGCCGTCACCGGGCCCGACCACTACCTGCAGCTGACCGTCCCGGGGTTCGAGTACCCGCGCAGTGACGCGCCGGCCTCGCTGCGCTACATCGGCGCGCTGGCTCCGCAGAGCCGGGTCGAGGCTGAACTGCCGCAGTGGTGGCCGGAGTTGACGTCCGACCGCTCGGTCGTGGTGGTCACCCAGGGCACCCTGGCCAATGACGACCTGACCGAGCTGCTGGTCCCCGCGGTGCGGGCGCTGGCCGACCGCCCCGACCTGCTGGTGGTCGCGGCCACGGTCCGCCCGGACGGGCCCGAGCTGCTGGCGCAGGCGCTCGGCGGCCTGCCGGACAACGTGCGGGCCGCCGGCTACCTGCCGTTCGACCGGCTCCTGCCGCACGCCGACGTGTTGATCAGCAACGGCGGCTACGGCGGTGTCCACACCGCGCTGGCCTTCGGGGTGCCGCTGGTGGTCGCGGGCGGCAGCGAGGACAAGCCCGAGGTGGCCGCCCGGGTGGCCTGGCGCGGTGTCGGCGTCGACCTGCGCACCGGGCGCCCGGGCGAGCCGGAGCTGCGCGAGGCCGTCGACCGGGTCCTGGCCGACCCGGCCTACCGCGCCAACGCCGCCGACCTGGCCGCCGAACTCGCGGCCCACCAGCCGTTGACGGCGATCGCCGAACTGGTGGACTCGCTCGGCTGACCGCTGCGGGGTGCCGCCGGGCGCTCGGGGAGGTCGACCGGCCGGGGGAAGCCGCCCGCCCCGGCCGGGGGCGATCTCGTCGCCCGGGCGGCCACCGATCCCGACTGCGCGCGTGTGCGTATGGGCTCAGCGGATGTTGATGCCCACCATGGCGCGGCTCTTGGGGAAGTCGATCGGGGCGCCGTCGATCGTGTTGGTGGTGGTGTCCAGGACACTGACGGCGTGGCCGAAGCCGTGGGCGATCCACAGTTTCTTGCCGTCGGGGGTGAGTGCGGAGCCGAGGGGGTCCCGGGTGACCTTGACGGGGTCGCCGATCCGGACGGCCTTCTGGGTGTCGACGATGGCGATGGCGTCTCCTGACGAGCAGGAGACGTAGCCGCGGCTGCCGTCGGAGTTCAGGGCGATGTAGGCCGGGCCGTCGCAGGCGCTGATGGGCTTGCCGACGGGCTGGTCGGTCGCGGCGTCGACGACCAGCACCGAGCCCGCGCGGATCATGGGGACGTAGAGGTACTTGCCGTCCGGACTGACCACCGGGCGGCCGAGTTCGTCCTTGAGGTCGACGGGCTGCGTGACCTTGGCGCCGGTCGTGGTGTCGAAGGCCTCGATCAGGTGGCGGAACGTGTAGGTGAGGTAGAGCCGGTTGCCGTCCGGGCTGATGGCCAGCCGCATGTCCCCGGTACTGGCGAGCCCACCGATCGGGGTGCCCACCGTCCAGGCGTTGAGGTCGATCCGGGTGATCTGGTTGCTGAAGCCGGCGGCGTAGAGGGTGCTGTCGTCGGGGCTGATCACCATCCCCCTGACCTTGCCGACCTTGATCGGGTCCCCGGCCTGCTTGCCGGTCTTCACGTCGTAGCGGACGACCGTGCGGTCCACCGAGAGGAACACCACGGCGTACTTGCCGTCCTTGGTCACGGCGATGTCCCTGCCGTACTTGGCGGTGCTGATCGGGTCGCCGACCAGGGTGCGGTCCTTGGTGTTGAACTTGTAGATGAGGCTGTTGTCGATGTCGTAGGTGTAGGCGATGGGGACGTCCGCTGCCTGGGCGGAGGTCTGCCGTCCCCAGGTCAGGGCTGCGACCACGGCCGCGGCGGTGAAGGCGGCGGTGATCAGAGTGGCGCGGCGCAGTCGTGGCCGGGAGCGGTGTGGTCGAGGGGAGTCGTCGGCCGTGCTCGGGTCGGTCATGGCGGGGGCCTTTCGGGGTCGGGAGTGCGGATCACTTGGTGGTGGTCTTCGCGGTGGCGCTGCCGGTGCCGTGGGCGATCTCGTCACCCGGCTCGAAGACGCTCACCCCGAACTTCTTGTTGAAGGTGTCGGCGGCGCCGGGCGTGACGTCGCATCCCACGTCGTCGGTCTGCGCGCTCGATCCGCTGACGGTGACGTCGGAGGAGCGGTCGGGGCAGGTGAGCAGGGGGACCTTCTTGCCGTCGAGCGTCACGTCGACCTCGCCGGTGGCCAGGTTCTCGGTCATCTGCGTCACCTCCACCTGCTGGCCGGTGGTCCCGTTGTCCGCACCGGCCTCGTCGGTGGGGGTGAAGACGACGTCGTCCTGGCAGCTGACGGTGCCGGTGAGGGAGCCGTCGGGCATCAGGTTCGCGGTGCCGCCGGCGCCGGAGCAGTGGGTCTCGTCCTCGACGAGCCCCGTGGTGTCCCCGCCCTTCTGGTTCTCCTGGATGCCGGCCTGGTCCAGCGTCAGGCGCGCGCGACCGGTGAGCTCGACGTCTGCCTGGCCGTTGGACAGTGCGAGGTCCTGCTCGGCGGCAGCGGCGGCGCGGGCCTGCGCCGAGGCGTGGGAGTCGAAGGTGCCGGGCGGCGCGGTCAGGCCGGCCACGGTGATCGCCACGGCGGCTGCGGAAAGGGCCAGTACATATCGACCGGTGCGCATGCTGTCTCCTGGTTCGAGGGAAGTGCGGGGCAATTATCGTTCGTATACTCACAGGCCGTGCTTGGATGCGCCGTCATCCCTGCGCGACGCGCGGGTGCGGAACCGGATCGGAGGAGCCGGAAGCCACCAGTTCCATTCCCCCAGCAGGCGCATGACGGTGGGTACCAGCAGCAGGCGGACGACGGTGGCGTCGAGCGCGACGGCCACGGCGAGCGCGAACCCGATCTCCTTGATCTCCAGCGCCCGGTCGGCGAGCAGGCCGGCGAAGAGCAGCACCATCACCAGCGCGGCGGTGGTGATCGGGCGCGCGGTGCGCTGCAGCCCCAGTGCCACGGCGCGGGTGTTGTCGCCGGTGGCCAGGTACTCCTCCCGGATCCGGCGCACCAGGAACACCTCGTAGTCCATGGACAGTCCGAACAGGACGGCGAAGACGATCACCGGCAGATACGCCTGCACGCGGCCCGTCGAGGTGAACCCGAGCAGGCCCTGGGCCCAGCCGTGCTGGAACACCGCCACCGTCAGGCCGTAACTCGCCCCGGTGGCCAGGAGGTTCATCGCCACGGCCTTCAGCGGCAACAGCAGGCTGCGGAACACGAAGACCAGGTAGCACAGGGACAGCGCCAGCACGGAGCCGATCACCCACCACACCGTCGCGGACACCTCCCGCGTGATGTCCAGCAGCAGCGCGCCGAACCCGCCGACTGCGACCGGGGTGCCCGACTGGCGCAGCGGCTCGGTCAACTCCCTGATGCGACGCACCAGTTCGACGCCCGCCGGAGAGTCCGGGGCGACGGCCGGGACGACGACCACCATGGTGAGGTCGCGGCCGTTGTCGACGGTTTGGACGACGGCCGCCTGCGGCTGCGCGCGCAAGGCATCCAGGAGCGCCGGCAGCTGGGGGGCGGGCCCGGCGGCGGTGTGCGGGACCATGACCGTCACCTGGCCCGCCGCTCCGGCGAGCGCGTCGCTCTCCAGGACCGCCAAAGCCGCGCCGGAGGGGGTGCCGGCCAGTGCGTGGCGTCCGAAGTCGACGCCCAGGCGCAGGCCCAGGGCCGGGGCCGCGGCAGCGCCGAGCAGGGCGAGGCCGACCAGCAGGTAGGGCACCGGACGCCGCATCAGGCGCCGCGCCCAGCGGGCCCACGGCTGCCCCTCCGCATCGCCGACGTCCTGGCGGGCCGGACGGCGGCCGGGCAGCGCGCCGCGCCCCAGCCAGGGGGCGGCCCCGGCGAGGGCGGCGGGCAGCAGGGTCAGCGTCGCGGCCAGGACCACGGCCGTCACGGTGCAGGTCCCGGCGGTGAGGTCGCGGAAGACCCGGGAGGGCAGCAGCAGCATGCTCGTCGCGGCGGCCGCCACCACCGCGCCGGAGTAGCAGACCGTCCGGCCGCTGGTGGCCAGCGCCCGGCCGGCGGCCTGTTCCGGCGGGGCGCCGGCGGCGATCTCCTCCTGGAAGCGGACGACGACGAACAGCGCGTAGTCGATGCCGATGCCGAGCCCCACCACCGTCACCACGGTCACCAGCAGGGTGTCGGGACGCAGCGTCGGGTCGATCAGCCCCACCGCGGCGATCAGACCGAAGGTGAGCGCGATGGCGGCGCCGGCCAGCACCACCGGGACCAGGGCCGCGCCCACCGTGCCCAGGCCCAGCAGCAGCACCACCAGGGCCAGGATCACGGCGACGCCCTCGACATCGCGCAGATCGGCGAGTTCGACGGAGCGCAGGTCGTCGTTGACCGGCGTCCTGCCGACCAGGGCGGCGCTGATCGCGCCGTCGCTGAAGTGCTGCGCCACCCGCCCCACCTGGGCCTGCTGGGCGCCGATCCGCTCCTGGCGTCTGCTCTCGTCGCCACCCAGCCCGACCAGGGCGTAGGCGTTGTGAGGATCGTGGCGCAGCCGCGAGAGGGCGGCCATCAGCGCGCCGACATCGTCCGCGGGGGGCGAGGCGGCCGCCTGCTCGGCGGTCGGGAGCACGGCCACGGCCCGGACGCCGTGCTGGTGACGCAGCGCGG
This sequence comes from Kitasatospora sp. NPDC056731, assembly GCF_040687675.1. Lineage (NCBI taxonomy): Bacteria > Bacillati > Actinomycetota > Actinomycetes > Kitasatosporales > Streptomycetaceae > Kitasatospora > Kitasatospora sp. NPDC056731. The sequence continues at coordinate 59,885 of NZ_JBFBNR010000021.1, read as the reverse complement.
CCGCGGTCCACGCGACCGTGTCGGCGTAGCGGGGATCGGTGGCATCGAGCTGCTCGGAGTGGAACACCAGCAGGAGCTGCTCGGATCCCAGCAGCGGAAAGCCCTTGGCGGCCAACCCGTCCGCCCGCACCGACTCCGATCCGTCGACGCGGACGACGGGGGCGCGCAGCGAGTACAGGAAGTGCGGCAGCAGCCCGATCGACGCGGCGACCACCAGCAGCCAGACACCGCAGACCAGCCCCCGCCGGCGCGCCGAGAACACGCCCAGCCGGTACAGGAGGGGAGGCCGAGAGAGGGGGCCCGGCGCCTGCGGCGGCGCGGGTGCCGGTTGGGTGGGTACGGGGTGGGTGGGTGCGGGCTGGGTGGGGAGTGTGACCTCGTGGGCGCTCACGGGCGTGCCGCAACTGCGGCGCCGACCGGCGGGTGCAGCAGGCTGCGGACCAGGATCGCCGCGGTGCGCGGTGCCGTGGTCCAGGCCTTGGCGCCCACCGCCTGGTTGCCGCGACGCTCGACCCGGTCCAGGGGCGCGCGCAGCAGCGCCGCTCCGGCCTGCCAGGCCGCACGGCTGGTCGGGTGCACCAGGTCGAGGGCGTCGAGGCCCTCCTCCCACAGCTCCCGTGCCCGTGAGACCTCGAAGCGCAGCAGCTCGCGCACCGCGGCACTGCTGTGCTCCGAGGCGATGTCGTCGCGGGTGAGTCCGAAGCGCTCCAGGTCCTCCAGCGGCAGGTACAGCCGGCCCATCCGCAGGTCCTCGGCGATGTCGCACACGATGTCGGTGAACTGCGCGGCCTCCCCGAGCCGGGTCATCGCCTGCTCGGCGGCGGGTGAAGGATCCTCGAAGACGCGGAGCAGGATCCGGGCCGGGGCGCCGCCCACGGCCCGCAGATAGGGCCGGAGTTCGGCGAACGTCGGGTAGTGGGCCGGGGACAGGTCCATCCGCAGGCCGTCCACGTAGGCCATCAGGTCCTCGACGCGGATGCCACGGCTGTGCACCGTGTGCGTCAGCGCACGTGTGATCGGATCTCCCGCGCTGCTGCTGCTGTCGCCACCGTCTTCGAGAGCTGCGGTGAGGTGTTCGGCCCACCGTTCGAACTCTTCGGCCCGGCCCGGCCGGTCACCCCCGTCCACCAGCTGGTCGGCGTGCCGGCCGAACGCGTACGCCGCCCACAGGTGCGGGCGCACCGCCTGCGGCGCGCAGCAGCTCGCCGCCCAGTAGGCCCGCCCGTCCACCGAGATCAACATGCGACGGCAGAACTCGTACGATTCCCGCAACGTGTGATCGGTGATCCCGGCCCGGTCCAATGACCAGCGGTCCAAATACAACGGAACTCCTACGGCGAGTGGTCGGACTGCCGCTCCGAGCCGGCGGCCGCACATCTCCTGAAGGGCCGTCCGGGCGTGGCCCCGCAGGTGGGGCGCCGAAGCGGGCTCATCGTCGCGCAGGTCGATCGGCGTGGATTTGGTGACACGCCGTCATATCACGCGACCGGCCTTCCCCCACTCGGCTGCACAGAGCTGGATTCAGTTTTTCGTGTTATCGCCCGCTGGTCCGATTTCACCTGTGCAGGAACGGGCTCTTCCGGAAATGCGCCCAATGGGCAGGAAGTGAACGAAGTGACGTGATTGTGCGTCAATTGACTTTTTCCTCCGGTGATTTGCTCAATGCGGCCCATGGCATTGCCTGCCCGACAATGCGCTAACCTCGCCTTGGCGTGATCACATGCCGATCTCGAATTGGGGGGAATCACATGGCAATCGGACGACGGCAACTCCTCACCTCCGTCGCGCTCACCGCCCTCGCCGCGCCCGTCCTGGCCAAGGGGACCGCGACCCGCGCGGCCGCGGCCGTGGGGGCGGCCCCGGCCGCCGCCTCCGGGCCGCTGTTCCTGCAGGTCGTCGCGCACGAGGACGACGACATCCTGTTCATGAACCCGGACCTGTCCAACGCGATCGCCAACGGCACCCCGTCCGTCACGGTGTTCGTCACCGCGGGCAACGCGACCGGCGACCCGTGCGCCACGTCCTGCTGGGACACCGCCGGCGAGCCGCTGCGCACCTGGAACCGCCAGATGGGCGCCATCAACGCCTACTCCCGGATGACCGGGGTCGGCGACACCGACCCGGCGACCGACGAGGTCGGGCACTGGACGGCCGAGGCGTGGACGGTCGCGGGCAAGCAGGTCGAACGGTACGTCCTCAAGGGCCGGCCGGTGCACCTGATCTTCCTCAACCTGCATGATGCCGGGCTCGGCGCCGTCCTGGCCGGCGGCACCGACACCACGGTCGTCCCGGTCGGCAGCCCGCTGTCCGGGCCGTCGACCTACACGGCGGCGGACGTCGTCGAGGTGCTGCGGCAGCTGATGGTGACGTACCAGCCGACCGTGCTCCGCGCCCAGGACGAACTCCCGGACAGCCGCTACTCGGGCGACCACTCGGACCACGTCTCCGCCGCGAAGTTCGCCGGCCAGGCGGCACTGCTGTACGGCGGCCCGCTGATCCAGGTGAACTACCGGGACTACAACATCAGCGACTCCCCGGTGAACCTCGACCCGGCGACGACCGGCGCCAAGGGCGTGTTCGTCTCCGAGTACGCGAGCCACGACCACTCGGGGAACTACTCCGACGCCTGGTTCTCCCGGATGTACTACCGCTGGTCGCGGGGCACCTCCTGGGCCGGGCTGAACCAGGACGGCCGACCGCAGGTCTTCGTCGTCCGGGCCGGCGCCCTCTACACCTACTGGCGTCAGGCGGACGGCAGTTGGGGCGGTCCGGTGCGGATGGCCGACCCGGGCGGGCGACTGGCGCCGGGCATCGCGGTCGGCACCAACGCCGACGGCCGGCTGGAGGTCTTCGCCCGCCGCCTGACCGATCACCACATCATCTCCCTGCCCCAGGGCGCGCCCAACGGCTGGTGGTGGAACAGCTGGGCCGACCACGGCAACCCCAACACCGGACTCGGCAACGAGGACCAGGTCGGCGTGCCCGTGGTGGCCGGCAACCAGGACGGGCGGCTGGAACTGTTCGTCAAGAACGGCGGGGGCGGCCTCAGCAGCATCCGGCAGACCACCCCGGGCGGGGTGTGGACGGGCACGTGGACGGACCTGGGCGGCACCGACCTCCAGGACCCGGTCACCGCGATCCGCAACGGCGTCGGGGCGATCGAAGTGTTCGCCAGCACCCGCACCGCAGTCCTCGGCTGGCGGCAGGGCGCCCCGAACGGCGCCTTCGGCGGCCCTGGCCCGATCCCCGGAGCCCGGCCGGCCAGCCCGCCCAAGGCCGCGCTCGACCAGGACGGCCGGATCGAACTCGCCTACCGCGAGGCCGGCACCGGCGCGATGCTGGTCAGCTACCAGACCCGGCCCGGCGGTGAGTGGAGCCAGTCCCCGGCCCCCCTCGGCGGAGACGGGGGAGTGGGCGAGCCGGCGGCGGCCACCGCCGGCGGACGGGTCGTCCTGTTCGAGCGCAACCGCGGCGGTGGCGTGAGCACCACCGCCCAGACCGCCCCGAACTCCGGCTACGGCACCTGGCAGGACCTCGGCGGCACCGTCCTCGACTACCCGGCCGCGCTCGTCGACGGCGGCGGTGTCCTCCACGTGTTCGCGATCGGTTCGGACGGCCGCGTCTACTACCGCGCGGGCACGACGCCCACCACCTTCGGCGGGTGGCAGGGCCTGCCGGTCTGACCGTCCCGCCTCCGCCCCGCTCGGGGCCCGGCTCCGGCTGGGCCCCGAGCAGGGCTCCGAGCGGGACGCGGCCGTGTGCGGGCCGTCGCCTCTGCCCGTGGCGAATCTGCGGCGGGCAGAGAAAACGCATCCGGAGGTCTCCCGGGGTCAAGAGTGGAGTCGAGGGCAAGCCCGCCTCAGCACCTCGACGCTTCGACACCTCGACACCTCGGCATCTCGACAAGGAGACCGGATGACTCCCCTCACCACGCTCGCGCCCCGCGCGGAGGAGGGCGGCACGCCGCCCAGCCGCTTCGACGACCACCTCGCGGCGCAGCTGCTCGCCCAGCGGATCGTCCTCCTCGGCACCCAGGTCGACGACGTGTCGGCCAACCGGGTGTGCGCGCAGCTGCTCCTGCTGTCGGCGGAGGACCCGCGCACCGACATCGCCCTGTACGTCAACAGCCCCGGCGGGTCGGTCACCGCGGGGCTCGCCATCTACGACACCATGCGGCTCATCCCGAACGACGTCTCGACGCTGGTGATGGGGTTCGCCGCCAGCATGGGCCAGTTCCTGGTCACCGTGGGGGCGCCCGGCAAGCGGCTCGCGCTGCCGAACGCGCGGATCATGATGCACCAGCCCTCGGCGGGCATCGGCGGCACCGCCGCCGACATCGAGATCCAGGCCGAGAACCTCCAGTTCACCAAGAAGGCCATCGAGCGGATCACCGCCGAGCACACCGGGCAGAGCGAGGAGACGATCGCGCGCGACGGCGACCGGGACCGCTGGTTCACGGCAGAGCAGGCCAGGGAGTACGGGATCGTGGACCGGGTGGTGGAGTCGGTCGCCGACATCCGCCCGGCCGCGTCGCGCCGACGGATGGGGCTGTGACATGGGGTCGTACACGGTTCCCTACGTGATCGAGCGGACCGCGCAGGGCGAGCGCTCCTACGACGTCTTCAGCCGGCTGCTGAACGAGCGGATCATCTTCCTCGGCACCGAGATCGACGACGGGGTCGCCAACGTGGTCATCGCGCAGCTCCTGCACCTGGAGTCGGAGAGTCCGGAACGCGAGATCTCGATCTACCTCAACTCGCCCGGTGGATCGTTCACTTCGCTGATGGCGATCTACGACACGATGACGTTCGTGCAGGCGCCGATCTCCACGTTCTGCGTCGGTCAGGCGGCGTCGACGGCGGCGGTGCTGCTGGCCGGCGGAGACCCCGGGCGGCGGTTCGTGCTCCAGCACGCACGGGTGCTGCTCGGCCAGCCGGCCAGCGGTGGCCGGCAGGGGACGGTGTCCGACCTCAGCCTCGCGGCGAAGGAGATGGTCCGCACCCGCTCGCAGGTGGAGGAGGTGCTGTCCCGGCACACGCGGCACGACGTGGCGACGCTGCGCGCGGACATGGACCGGGACAAGGTGTTCACCGCCGAGGAGGCCGTCGCCTACGGGCTCGCCGACGAGGTGCTGAGCCGACGGCTCGCGTTCGGCTGACTCCGCGCAGCCGTGGCCGGTACGGCGGGGCGCACCACCGTCGTACCGGCCGTCGGCCGGGTCAGGCCAGGTCAGGTCAGGTCAGGCCCGATCAGGCGGCGAGGCAGAGCCCGTCGTACTGCCCCGTGGGCGACGTGCGGCTCCGGTCCAACCGGCTTCGGCTGACCTGACTGCGGCCCACCCCGCTCCGGCCCACCTGGCTCCGGGTGTGCCGGGTCAGCTCGTCCTGGGCGAGCGAGAGCAGGTCGGCGAGGCCGAGTCCGAGGGCCCGGGCGGCGGCCGCGAGGACCTCGGAGGAGGCCTCCTTGCGCCCGCGCTCCAGCTCCGACAGGTACGGGATCGAGATCCGGGCCGCCTCCGCCACGTCCTTCAACGTCCGTTCCTGGGCGAGCCGTTCGCGGCGCATCGCATCGCCGACGAGGTCGCGCCACAGGGGTTCCCTCGGCGCGGGCGCCGGCGCCGGTGGCGCTCCCGCCGGTCGTTGCGGGGCGCGGGTCGCCCCGCCGGAACCGGGCGACGAGGTGTGCGGGCGCAGGGGGATGACGCGGGCTTCGTTCGGCGCATGAGTGCTCACCCCTCCAGCCTAGGGATCCGGGGCGTCGGGGGAAGGGAGTGGCGTTCTGCCCTGGGTGAAGCCGTACGGGCCGCCCGGCCGGGCCCGTGGCCGTCGAACTCGCCACGGGCCCGGCCGGGTTCCGCTACGCGTGCCGTTACGCGTGCCGTGCGCCGCGCCTGCGCGCGACCACGATCAGCACGCCGCCCGCACCCAGCAGCGCCGCCGCACCGGTCACGCCCAGCGGCAGCACGCTGCCCGCCCCGGTGGTCGGCAGCGCGCCGCCGGGCCGCTCATCGGGCCAGGACGGCCCGGCGCTCGGCGACGGCGGCGGCGGGGACGCCACCGCCGCCACCGCCACTGCCGAGGACGACGACAGGCTCGGCGACGGGGTCGGAGTCGGGACCGCACCCGGCGGCGACGACGGGGCCGCGCCCGAACCGACCGACGGGAGCAGCCGGTTGACGACCGTCACCGTGATCCCGTCGTCCAGGGTCTCGCAGGTGAGCACCAGCGGCCCGAAGACCGCGATGGCCGGCGCCGCGTAGCCGTCGGGCGGGCTCACCTCCACCCAGTAGTACGTCCCCGGTCCGACGACGGTCCGGCAGATGCCGTCGGCCCCGGTGACGCAGGGATCGCCGACCGGCGAATCCTTGTGCTCGCCGGTGGTCTGCGGCCAGCTGGGCCCGCCGTTCCAGCGCCACAGCTGGAACGTCGCCCCGGCCAGCGGTTTGCCGTCCTGGTCGTGCTTGACCAGGGTCAGCGTGCCCTCCTGCGGCCGGAAGCCGAAGTCGAAGGTGTGGTCGTCCTGGCCCGGCCCGCCGGTGGTCAGTTCCCGCTCGGCGTACGTTGCGCCCGGCGGGACGACGCCCTTGGAGTTGATGAACGGGTTGTCGCCGACGTCGTGCCGGGTGGGCACCCACTGGTACAGCGGGCCGCCCTGGGCGAAGTCGGCGGGGTTGTCCAGCCGGATCGTGTACTTGGTGTGCGGCTTGAGCCCGCCGTCCACGTTCGAGTCGTCGAAGTAGTACTCGCCGCGCGCCGTCGTCCGCGCCGTGCCGACGAGCTTCCCCGGCCCGTCGTACAGGTGGACGGTGGCGCCCTCCACCGGGCGCTGGCCCGGCTTCTGGATGCCCTTGTGCTCGGCGTCGTACCAGACCCGGTTGCCGATCTGCAGCGGCGCCTGGTCGCAGAGCACCTCCAGATCGCCCATCGAGGCGCCCTTGCCGAACGGCGCGGGCACGTTCGCCGGGTTGAGCCGCAGGCCGAACGCCGGGTCCTGCCTGCCGTCGCGCTGGACGAACGACGTGCCGTAGCCGAAGGCCGTGCTGTTGGGGTCGAACCCGGAGGTCCCGATGGTGTTCTCGACCTTGGACAGCGCCATCCCGGCGTAGGCCGCGTTGTGGTGGACGCCCATCCGGCTGGTGTCGAAGAAACGGGCGCCCCGGGGCGAGAGCCCGCAGCCGGTGTTGGCGTCCAGCACGTAGGTGCCGCCGCTCAGGCAGGCCTTGTTCAGGTCACCGCCCGACAGCACCTCGCCCACCGCTGCGCCCGACCCCGACTGGCCCGTCGCCCGGTCGGCCATGCGGTCGCGGAAGGCCAGCAGCATCGAGCCGTCCGTCTCGAAGCCGACCTCGCCCAGCTCCGGCTCCGGCTGGGCGCGGAAACCGGCGCAGGTCTGGCCGTTCTGCGTGGTCGGGTAGGTGTTCGTCCACGGGAACCAGCTTGCGCCGTCGCACGGGCCCGAGCCGACGGTCGACTGGCGCGGGTAGTCCAGCGGCTGGTCCAGCACGGCCGTGCGGAACCGGCCGGTGGCCAGGTCGAAGGGCAGCACGACCGCCCGCAGGTCCGAGGCCTTGCCCGTCGACTCGCCCGAGCAGACCCCGCCGAGGTAGCCGACGCCGTCCTGGAGGCCCAGGCCGAACGGCCGCCAGTCCCCGGCCGAGGCGCAGCCCGGGTCCGGGATCGGGTAGACGCCCCTCGGCTGCGCGGCCGTCGGCGCGGTCGCGTCGTAGCGGTACAGCGCGCGGGTGTTGAGGTTGACGACGAACAGGTCCCGGCCGTCGTTGGTCACCTTCAGCCCGCCGAGGCTCTCCTTGCCCGGCGCGACGAGGAACGCGTCGTCCGTCCCCGGCCCGTGCGCCGTGCCGCCGGCGTCCGGGACGGTGGTGAACAGCGTGGTCCGCCCCTGCGCCGGGTCGGTCACGTAGATGCCGCCGGCGCCGCCCGGACCGTAGTCCGTGGTGCGCTTGGCCGACGCCGAGGAGAACACCCGCCGGTCGGCCTTGTTCCACGCGATGCCGTAGAGCGTGCCCGTCTGCGCGTCGGTGGCGAGGTTCGTGACGTTGACGTCCACGCCGTCCTGGCCGCGCGCGCGGTACGGGAACGACACCAGCGTGCGCTGCGCGCCGCCTCCCAAGGTGGTGTTCTGGCAGGTCGTCACCAGCGGCGCGTTCTGCTGGCAGTAGTCCCCCGGGTACCACAGCCCGGTGGTGTACGAGACGTTCCTGCCGCCGGAGAGGTCGACGAACTCCTCGTTGGAGCTCAGCTGGTTCGGCGCGCCGTCCAGCCCCTGCCGGGAGGCGAACGCCGGGAACAGCACGCCCGGCCTCGGATTCACCACCTGCACCCGGTACGTTCCGCCGTGCTCCCGGCTCCGCGGCGGCGCCAGCGTGACCGTCCCGTCGGCCCCGGTGGTGCCCTCGACGTGGGCCCGCTCCTCGCCGGTGAGCGTCACCTTCACGCCCGCCAGCCCCGGCTCCAGCGCGGGCGTCCACACCCCGGAGGAGTCCACGGCCCGGATCACCCGGACCGTCACCGTCCCGTCCTCCGTCTGCGAGAACGCCGCCGGCGCCGTCAGCGCCCCGCCCCCGCACAGCGCGGCGGCGAGCACCGCGGCCCGCGCGACGCCCTTCCTTCTCCTTCTCGTCCCCACCTGATCCCCACTCTCATGGTCGGCGGACATCTGCCCGATCCGGACAGGACCCCCAGGAGAGCGACAACCGGTCGTCCACGTCCTGGTTTCGGGGCGCATTCACTGGTGTGTGTGACAGATGAAGGGCAGGAAATCGCATCAAGTTCGGATACGACCGCACAAGTTCGCATACTGCAGGAGAAATCCCGACGCCCGGAGCGCCCGGACCCCTGCGGCGAAGCGGATCCGCAACTCCCCGCAGTCCCGCCCGACGGCGTCCACCGCAACGCCCCCTGCCTCGCCGTCGTTCCGGTACCCGGCCGCCGTCCTGCCCGGGGGGCCATTAGGCCTGAAAGTTGCTATCCGAAGCCGGTGATCAAACCGTAGGAATGGCTCCACGGCCTGACCGGCCACCCACCCGCGATCAGAAGGAGCCCTCACCCATGATCCGTCTTCGTACCTGTATGACCATCGCCGGCGCCGCGGCGATGTTCGCCCTGGCCGCCGCGCCCGCGCAGGCCGCCCCGGGCGACGTCACGACCTCGTGCGGAAGCGTTCTGACCCCGGCCGGCTTCGTCGACGTGAGCTGGGGCTACAGCAGCAGTTGCGGCACGCAGAGCTTCAGCCCGAACATCAAGCAGATAAAGCAGCTCACCGGGCTGCCCGTCGGCACCGTGGTCCAGGCCTGCTCCACCACCTACCCGCCGGCGGGCTGGGTCCAGACCGGCTCGTACTACACCAGCAGCTGCGTCGCCTGGTCGAACCCGAGCTTCAACAACAACGCCTGGCAGCTGAAGCGCGTCTCCTGACCGGGCGACTCCGCTGGGCCCTGTCCGGCAAGATCGGCCGGACAGGGCCCAGGCCGGCACACCCGGGGCGGGGTGCGGACGGCGCCGAGCGGCCAGGACCGGGCACCGGCACCGGCACCGGCACCGGCACCGGCACCCGGCCGCCCGCTGTGGATCAGCTTTCGGACAGCTGCTCGCGCAGCACCGTGCGCAGGGTGACGGGCTCGCGGCCGAGCAGGGCGGCCAAGGTCGGGTCGGTGGTGGCGAACTCGCCGGCGCGGCTGGCGGCGAAGATGCCGAGCAACTGGTCGGCGGTTTCCGCGGGGACGCCTTGGCCGGTCAGCTGCGTGCGGAACTGGTCGTCGGGGGCGATGGTCCGCGTGATGGGGCGGCCGGTGAGCTCGGTGGCGAGGGCGGCGACGTCGTCGAAGGTGAGCGCCTGTCGGCCCGTGAGCGGCGGCGTGGGGCCGTCGAAGCGGCCCTCGTCGGCCAGGATGGCGGCGGCCGCGTCCGCGAGGTCGGCGTGCGCGGTCCAGGCGACCGGCCCGTCCGCGGGGAGCGCGAGCCGGCCGGACTGTGCCGCGTTGCCGAGGAAGTGTGCCGCGCTGGTGGCGTGGAAGCCGTTGCGCAGCGAGGTGAACGGCACGCCGCAGGTGCGCAGGGCCTCTTCGGTGGCGGCGTGGTCGCGGCAGGCCTGGAAGTGCGACGTCGCGCCGGCCCCCATCTGGCTGGTGTAGAGGATGCGACGGGCGCCCGCCGTGACGGCCGCTTCGATCGCGATGCGGTGCTGCCTGACGCACTCCTCGCCCATCTTGTCGACGGAGACGACGAGCACCTGCGAGGCGCCCTCGAAGGCGTGCGCGAGGCCGGCGGCGTCGGTGAAGCTGCCCTGGCGTACCCGTACCCCTTGGTCGGCGAGGTTCTGCGCCTTCTGCGGGTCGCGGACGCTGACGCCGATGCGGGCCGCCGGTACGCGCGTCAGCAGCCTCTCGACGATCTGACGCCCCAGCTGTCCGGTGGCTCCGGTCACGATGATCATGATGTGCTCCCGTGTCGCGACGAGGTGGTTCCAGTGGAAACACGTTTAAGGTATCACCGATAATAACGATGGAACCAGCGGTGCGGTATCGTTGATTCATGCCATCGCCTTCACGCGGCCGGGACGGCGCCACCGGCACCGCGTCCGGGACCGCCATCGAGTCCGCCAGCGCGTCCCCGGCCCGGGAGCAGACCAGGCAGCGGGTCATCGAGGCCGCCATCGGCCTGCTGACGCGCGGGGGCCGCGACGCGGTCACCACCCGCGCCGTCGCCGATGCGGCGGGCCTGCAGCCGCCGGCCATCTACCGGCTGTTCGGCGACAAGGACGGGCTGCTCGACGCCGTGGCCGAGCACGGCTTCGCCGCGTTCCTCGCCACCAAGCACGTCGACCCCGACCCCCGGGACCCGATCGAGGACCTGAGAGCCGGCTGGGACGTCGCGGTCGAGTTCGGCCTGGCCAACCCCGCGCTGTACACCCTGATGTACACCGAACCCACCGGGACCACCTCGGCCGCCTTCAAAGCCGGCATGGAGATCCTGATGGGCCGCATCCGGCGCCTCGCCACCGGCGGCTGGCTCCGCGTCGACGAGGAACTCGCGGCCCAGATCATCCACGCCACGGCGCGCGGCGCCGTGCTCACCTGGCTGTCCCTGCCCCAGGACCGGCGCGACCCGGCCCTGCTGACCACCCTTCGGGAGTGCATGGTCGCCGCCGTCACCAACCGGCAGCCGGCCGTGAAGGAGCCGGGCCCGGCCGGCGCCGCCCGCGCCCTGCGCGCCGCGCTGCCCGAACAGACGAAGCTCAGCAGCGCCGAGCAGCATCTGTTGGGGGAGTGGCTGAACCGCCTCGCCGCCGACGGCTGATCACCGGCGGCTCGTGCGTCCCCGACGAGGTGAGGCGGCCGCCGGATCTCCCGTGGCGCGGTCGCCGGCGTGCGCGCGCCGGTCGCGACGACGACGGAACGGGCAACGCCACCCCGGCCCCGGTGTCACCTGACGGTGCACCACGCCTCGGACCGTCGCGAGCCGCCCTGGCGGACGGCGACGGAACGAGCAGCCCGCGGCCCCGAGCGCTCGGGACCGGCTCAGCCGCGCAGGTGGTTCAGCATCGCGTCGCCCGCCGGATAGGGGCGCTCGGCGGGAAGGAGCTGCCGGGCGGCCTCCGGAGCACCGTCCCTCACCTGGGCCTGGACCGCATGCGCGAGTGCGGTGACGTCGTCGATCGAGACGATCCACTGCTCCGCGTAGCGCTCGGCGGCCTCGCCGGCGAGGCCGAGCTGGAGGGAACGGTGGGGAAGCGGCTGAAGGTGCAGATCGCGTTCGGGATCCCACTGCACCCGGGCCGGGGCCCGCTTCAGCTGGCGCTTCCAGGTGGCGCGGTCAGGATGCAGCCCGTGTTCGTAGTGGGCCAGGCAGGCGTTTGCCAGGGCCCATTCGAAGCCCTCACGGGTGATCTCGATCGCGAGGACGGTCTCCTGGCCCTCCTTGCCCGCCCAGCCGCAGCGGTACATCATCCACAGGAACGACGGTTTGATCCACGTCATTCGGTCCCTCTTCCAGGCAGCCGGGAAGTGGCCGTCCTGTGCGGCGGGCAGGCCGATCTCCGGAGCGTACGCCTGGTACACGGTCACCGTGGTGGCCGTGTGGAGGGCGCGGATCCGATGCTTGGGTTCTGGCACGGTGACCAGGGTCGGGGTTCGGCGCGCATCGTGCCATCGAATTACCGGGCCGGAGGGGGCTGGTGGGGCGCTCGGCGGTTGCTGCGGTGAGCACGTGGTGGAGGCGTCTCGGTGGTGCTGGCCGGCGGGTGCCGAACGGCCCGGGCCGTTCGGCACCCAGTGGCGGGGCACCGTTTTTCGTGCTTTTCGTGCTTTTCATGCGGCGGCGTGCGGCGAGCGGCGCGGCGGTACAGGCGCCGCATCACCCGACGCAGGCGCCGGGGGGCGGGGGCCGGACAGATCCTGGACTATCTGGCGGCGCTTGTCCGACCCTGGCGGTGCCCGATGGCCGGGATCAGTTCTTCCACACGCCCCAGTAGACGTCGGCGTTGTCGCCGGAGCCGCTCTCACGGGTGGTGCGGAAGACGCTGCTGGTGCCGTTCTCGTCGTAGCTGTTGGAGCCGGCGTAGGGGTTGGCCCAGTGCAGCTGGACGGTGTTGTTGTTGCGCCAGCCTTCCTCGCAGCCGTAGGTGCTGAACGTCGCCCAGCCCTCGGTGCCGGTCAGGAACCCGTTGCTCTCCGACTGGAAGGTGGCGTCGCCGGTGTTCCCCAGGATCTGCGGCGGCTCCTGGCCCTGCGTCCAGATGCCGTGGGCCAGAGCGTAGCCGGTCCGGTAGAGCGAGCAGCCGGTTCCGTTGTGCAGGTGGACCGTGGTGCTCCGGGCCGCCTGGACGGTGGCCTGGGCGGTGACCGGGGCGGCCTGGGCGGTGCCGGTGGCGATGGTGCCGAGCCCGATGGCGCTTACCGCAGCCAACGCCGCGAAGCGTGCGGAGGTACGCATGGTTCCCTCGATTCCGTGTGCCTTCGGTGGGTGGCGCGGGCGGTGTCCCGCGCCGTGATGAACGATGTGCCGCGCCGACAGACAAACGATGGACGGTGCGGCCCGCGCCGTTCACCGCACCGTTCGCAACGCCCGTCCATCGTTTGTCAGTTGGCGTGGTGTACGAGCATCCGGGCGGCCGCCCGTCCCGCCGAAGGCCCGGGAGTCGAGTGCCGGGGCTGTCGCCGCTGCGGGACGTCCTCCCTCACAGTGGAGTGAGGATGTCCTGGTCCGCCCCGTCGAGGACGAAGCCGTTGTCCAGCCGGACCCGGACCGTCACCCGGTTCCCCCGTTCCCGGTGCGCGGTCCACTGCGGCTCCAGCACGGCGATCTCCGCCTCCAGGCGCTCGCGGCTCGCCACCGGCATGGTGTGCCCGTAGTCCTCGAACAGCGCTTTGAGCCGCTGGTACTCGCGGACCTCATGGCTCTCCGGGAGTACCCCGTCCACCCGCTCGACGGTGCCCTCCATCCCGGATCCCAGCGAGAGGAACCCGACGACGGCCCCGGGCTCCCCGGCGACCGCCTCACCGATCCCGAGATCCTCGGCCAACCTGACGCGCCGGCCTTCCTTCAGGGTCATCCGTCCTCTGCCTCTCCATCGATCGAGGCCGCCGGCGCCGCCGGCCCGCGGCCACGGCCATTATCCGCGGTCGCTGCACGGCGTACGGCCCCCGGTGGCAGGGCCTCCGCTTCCTTCCGTCCTGCTGTGGGCCGGTGACACGCGGGGGCATTGCTGCCACCCTGGGCGTATGAGTACGGGCCAGGCCCAGCTGCTGCGCACGGACGTTGCTCCACGGCCCCGGGAGGGTGACGCCGCCTCTCTGGCCCAACTGCCCACGCTCTGGTCCCACCGATCGTTGTTTCTCTGGGAGGTACGGTGACCGGCCGAGTCATCTACGCGTCGTTCGAGTTCCAGTTCCCGCTGGGCGGCATTCGGGTGCTGAACCAGCAGGTCGCGTTGCTGCGGGCCGTCGGCGTCGAGGCGTTCCGCTGGACGCCCACGCCGGGGTTCCGCTACACGTGGTTCGACGACGACGTGCCGACGCTGTCCGGCATGACCTTGGACCTCGGGCCCGAGGACGTGCTCGTGCTGCACGAGGTCAGCGTCGTCCCGGGGCACGACCCGGCGCCCGGCGGCCACAAGGTCATCTACTCGCAGGGGCACTACGTCAACTTCCTGACCTGCCCCGACCCCGGCCCGTATCCGGGCTGGTCGGACCAGCCGGCTCTGTGGACGATCTCGAAGGCGGGCGTCGACATGTTCCGCCGTGCCCTGCCCGAGTTCGAACCGCACCTGGTGCCGAACGTCATTGACACCGAGTTGTTCCGACCGGCGTCGACCGAGCGGGTTCGGCGCATCGCGTGGATGTCCCGCAAGCGTCCGATCGAGACCACGCTGCTCCGCCGTCTGCTGCACGCCGACCCGCGGTCCGAGGGTGTGGACCTGTACGACATCCATGCGGTCCCCCACGAGGAGGTCGCTCGCGTCCTGTCCGACACGTCGGTGTTCATCGCGTTGGGAGCACCCGAGGGCGAGGGCTTCGGATTGCCGTTGGCCGAGGCGATGGCCAGCGGCTGCCTGGTGACCGGTTACGCCGCCGGCGGCGGAGCGGAACTGTTCGACTCGCCGTCCGCGTGGCGGATCCCGGAGCTCGAAACGGATCGGCTGGCGGACAAGGCCCTTGAGCTGCTCGACCTGCCCGGCCAGGACGAGGTGCGGCGGGCGGGCCGCCAGTGGGTCGCCGACCGGTACACCACCCAGGCCGCCGTCGAGGCACTGACCGAGGGCATCCGCCAAGCGCGGGCCCTCCCCGGCGGCGCGGCGACGGCCACCCATCCGGCCGCCTGGATGGACGAGTTGTTGAGGCGTTTCCCGGTGCCGCCGGAGACACACGCTCAGGTGGAACCACCGGCCGCTTCGTAGTGCTCCAGCCGGACTGCTCCATTCCCGCCGGCCAACGGTCTGGGAGCGGGGAGCGACGGCCCGCACCAGCGCGGTGCGGGCCGTCGCCACCTCGCACAACCCCGTTCTCGGCGGGTGGAGCAGCAGGTCGGGCCGGACGTCGGCCTGCCCACCCACGGCCCTCTGCGACGGGCTTCAGCGGGAGGGTTGCGGCACGGGCGAGAGGTGCAGTTGCTGCGGGGCGGAGTGCAGGTGTGTCGAGAGGTCCGGCAGGGGGGCGGTGTCGCCCGTGGCGAACCACACCAGGACGTCCTCGCCGACCCGTACGGGCAGGGCGGGGAAGTCGTTCTCCGCGTTTTCGGTGCGGTGAACCGCCAACGGCGGGGTCCGGGCGGCCAGTTCGGGGCGCAGGTGCCGCTCGAAGTGGTCGGCGAAGGCGGTGGGGTCCAGGGGGTGGCAGATGGTCGCGACGACCGGTCCGGCGTCGGCCGGGGCGGTGAAGCCCGGGCCGCGCAGCAGCAGGACGTCGTCCGAGTCCACCATCGTCGCGTTGGCGGCGTCCCGGTGCTCCTGCCAGACCGGCCCGTAGTAGAAGGCGTGCAGTGCCCGTGCCCGCGACGCCATGTCAGGGAAGCTGCGCAGCCAGACGAAGCGGTCCGGGTCGTCCAGGTCCCGGAACCGGCCGCCGACGGTGATGCCCACCGCCTGCTGTCCGGTCACGAACTCCCGCTCGAAGAGGGCGATCAGAGTGTCGCGGGCACCTGGGTGCAGGGTGTACTGGCGCAGTTCGACGATGCTCACGAGGCGTCCTGCAACTGGACACGGCTGAGCTCCGCGACCCGGTCGAGCACCCGGCTGTGTCCGCCGTTCACGGAGAACTCCTGCTCCTGGCCGTCACCGCCGGCCGGAACCCCGGTGAGTCTGCGGACGGCCATGCCCCGGGAACCGTGGAGGAAGTCGGAATCGATCATGGCCGCAGGCTAGAACCGGTCCACTGACACCTCCTGTCAGTGGATACTGACAGCCGTGCGCGCCAGCCGACTGATCTCACTGCTCCTGCTCCTCCAGAACCGGGGAAGGACGACGGCCCAGCAGCTCGCCGACGAGCTGGAGGTGTCGGTCCGCACGGTCTACCGGGACCTCGAAGCGCTCGGCGCCGCCGGGGTCCCGCTGTTCGGCGAGGCCGGTCACGGCGGCGGCTACCAACTGCTCGACGGGTACCGCACCCGGCTGACGGGCCTGACCGCCGACGAGTCGCAGGCCCTGTTCCTGGCCGGGCTGCCCGGCCCGGCGGCCGAGTTGGGCCTGGGCGAGGTACTGGCGGCCGCCCAGCTTAAGCTGCGGGCCGCCCTGCCGGCGGAGCTCCGCGAGCGGGCCGGGCTGATCCAGGAGCGCTTCCACCTCGATGCGCCCGGCTGGTACGGGGACGTGGACGAGACGCCGCACCTGGCGGCCGTCGCGGCCGCGCTCTGGGACCGGCGCAGGGTGTGGGTCCGCTACCGGCGGTGGAAGGCGCCCACCGAGGTGGAACGGCGACTGGAGCCGTACGGGCTGGTCCTCAAGGCCGGCCGCTGGTATCTGGTCGCTGCCGCGGGCGGTGCCACCCCGCGTACCTACCGGGTCAACCAGATCCTCGAACTGCGAGAGCTGGAAGAGGAGTTCGAGATACCCGCGAGCTTCGACCTGGCTGCACACTGGCGGGACGGGCTCGCCGACTTCCATGCCCGACTGCACACCGCGGAGGCGACGGTGCGCCTGTCGCCGCGCGGTGTCGCCCGGGGCCGCGAGCAGCTCGGCCGCGCGTTCGACCGGGCGGTCGCGGATTCGGGGGTGGCCGAGGCGGACGGCTGGACCAGGGCATCCGTGCCCATCGAGTCCCTCGGCCACGCCCACAACGAGTTCCTGAGACTGGGCACCGACGTGGAGGTCCTCGAACCACCGGAGCTGCGCGCCCGGCTGGCCGCGACCGCCCGCGCACTCGCCGACCGATACGGGGCCTGACGCGGGCGAATTCCCGTCCCTGCCCTCCGTCCCTGCCCTCCGACCTGACGGGACGTGTGCTGGGTTGCCTGTCAGCAGGCCCGGGCCTGCCTGCCTGCCCGATTCGCTGAGCCGATTCGCTGGGTCGCGCGGTGCGATGTGGTGCATCGAGACGCTTGACCGTTCCGGCGGGGCCATTTGATAGTCGACGAGCCCGCCGAACTCGCCCACTTCCACCCGCTGATCACCGTCGCGCCGGAGCGCCGACCGGGCCCGTGACCGACGGGCACCCTCCATGGTGGTGTGGCCAGGGCTACTTGCCGGCGGCTGCCATGGAGGTGACGGCGTCGGCGATGGTGGCGCGGTAGTTGCCCATGTGGGGGTTGAGGACGCGGGTGTCGGGGGTGAGTGGGAAGTTGTGGGTGGCGGCGAGGGGCATGTTGGTGTCGTCCTGGTCGGCGAGGACGTTGATTTCGTTGATGTCGGGGGTGGTGCCGGTGGTGGCGTTGGTGGGGTTGAGGTCGATGACGACGTAGGCGTTCTGGCCTGCGGGGACGGGGAAACGCAGGGTGCCGCTGGCGAGTACGGGCCGGATGTTGTTGCTCTGGTCGCGGGCGGTGGAGTTGCCGAGGTTGACGCCGGGGGAGGAGCTGAGGCTGCAGGCGCTGGTGCCGGTGTTGTGGACGTCGATGACCCGCTGGCTGGGTGCTCCGGGGCGTGCGGTGACGTGGATGGAGAGGTTGCTGATGTCGCAGGGGGTGGCGTCGGTGGGGGCGGGGGCGTTGCCGCCGCCGGGTCGGGCGCTGGTGGAGGGGCTGGTGCCGGACGGCGTGTGCGGTGCGGTCGTGGGGGCGTGCGACGCCGCGCCCGTGGCCGGGGCGGTCGGTGACCCCGCTGCGGGAGCAGCGCCGGTGGGGGCGGGTGCGACGGCCGCGGTGGTGGGGGAGGCCTTCGGGCCGGCGGCCGGGTCGGCGTTGTCGGGCCCGCAGGCGGTCAGGACGAGACCGGCCCCGACGGCGAGGACGGCGGTGACGAGCAGCGGGCGACGGCGGCGGACGGACATGGTGGCTCCCCGATGGCGATGTGTGCTGGCTTGCTGGACACCCACCATGACGGTTGGTCAGTGCCTTTCGGTGGCACGCGTGGCGTCACAATCACCAGGACATCGCGAGGACCGGACTGTGACAATCCATCGGGGAGCTGCGGGTTGACACGGCGTACTTCGGGCCGGTCAGAGCCAGCCGGTCAGAGCCAGCCGTTCTGGGCGGCCTTGATGCCGGCCTCGAAGCGGCTGCTGGCGTTGAGCCGCTCCATGATGGAGGCCATGTGGCGGCCGACGGTGCGGGAGGAGATGCCCAGGCGCTGGCCGGCGGTGTCGTCGGTGAGGCCGGTGCCGAGCAGGCGCAGCAGTTCGCGTTCGGTGGCGGTGAGTCCGGTGGTGGGGTCGCCGGGGGCGGTGGCGCCGAGCGGGACGGCGGTGTTCCAGGCCTGTTCGTAGAGGTCGAGCAGGGCGGTGAGGATGCCGGGTTCGGTGACGTGCAGTGCGCCCTTGCGGTGGTCCTCGGGGTCGATGGGGACGAGGGCCTCGCGGCGGTCGGCGATGACGATGCGCTGGGGGATGGTGGGGGCGGTGCGGACTTCGCCGCCCTGGCTGAGCAGCCAGTGGGCGTACCCGGTGACGTGCGGCTGGTGGCGGGTGGAGTCCTGGTAGAGGGTGCGGATGGTGATGCCGCGGGCGAGGGCGCCGGCGTCGCCGGGGCGGGAGGAGTCGAGGTCTTCGGGCCGCTGGTTTCCGGGCTGGCTGCTGAGGGCTTCCGTGGTGGTGGTGCGGCTCATCTGTTCCAGGCGGTGGTGGACGGCGTCCATGCCCAGCAGGCGTTCGCCGTGGGCGGCGTGGTGTTCGGCGCGTTCGGCGACCATGCGGGTGACGGCGGCGCGGGACGCGGCGAGGGCGGCCTGGCGGGCGGCGAGGTCGGCTTCCTGGCGGGCGAGCATCTCGGCGAGGCCGACGGCCGGGTCGACGGCGCGCATCCGGCCGGGGTGGTCGGCGGAGGCGCGTACGAGCATGAGGGCGCCGAGTTCGTCGAGGCAGTCGTGGACCTGGGTGGCGGTGGTCGCGCAGCGCCCGGCTATCGCTTCGACGTCGGCGGCGGGGTGGTCGAGCAGGGCTTGGTAGACCTGCTCGGCGCGGGCCGATAGTCCAAGCGCCTGCAACATGGTGTCCCCCTTGTGTGATGATCTGTGAGCTCTCGTGGCTGTGACAGCACACGAAGCTTCATGATCCTTTCATGGGATGACACCGCCCTCAAGGTCGGATATCCGGCCTCGACGGCAGGCCGCGCCATCCAGTTCTTGTCATGTGCGTGACAGTATGTCCGGAGTCGGACAGGCCGGTTGGCGACACCCGCAAGGCCTTCCGAGCCGCCCCCCGACCGGCAAAGCTAGTGATCGCCGCCAGGGAGTCAGCCAGAAAGTCAGCCCGGACGGCAGCCGGACGGCGTGTCGACCGCGGGACGCACCGATCGGAGAAATCCCTTCGTGTCAGCAACAGTTGAGGACAACCGATCGTGATCCAGAACCGTATCGTCAAGGCCGCCGCGGCCATCGCCATCTCGCTGGGCGCGCTGCTCGCCGCCCCCGCGGTCCTGTCGGTGAGCGCCCAGGACACCGCCGTCAACGCCAGCTTCGGCTGGGGCGGCTGACCCGCGGATGGACGTCATCTACGCCGCCCTGCACCGCAGGCAGAGCGCCGGGCCGATCCCGGCCGGCGAGGCGGCTGAGGTGACTGAGGTGACCGAGGTGGACAAGGCAGGTGAGGCGGCCGAGGTCCGCGCCGTCCTGTGGGCCCACGCCCGCCCCGACGACGGCCTCCAGCACATCACCGTCCGAAGCGAGGCTGACCGCGTCGACCTGCTCGTCTACCTCGCCAGCCGTGACCCCGCCGTCGCGGAGGACACCCTGAGCCGGGCCCACGTCCTGATCGCCCGAGGCCACCAGGCCTCACCCCTGATGCGCCGGCGCTACCAGCCACCGGCGCCCCCCGGCCGCTGAACCCGCGCCGCCGCTGCGCCCGCGCCACCGCCGCACCCGCACCGCCGCCGCTGAACCCGCACGACGCTGTCCGGCATCCGATGCCGTCTCGAACTCGCAACCAGTAACCCGCAACGCGCAACCCGCAGCCCGTAACCCGCATGAGGAGCTCCGCCATGCCTTCGTCCACGCTGTCCAGGCTCGCCCACGTCGCCCTCGCGGCCTCCCTCGCCGCTTCCGGTGCGATAGTTGCGACCGCCGTCACCACCACGGCGGCCCACGCGGCGACCAGCGCCGTCACCGCCGCCTCGTCCTCGATCGACGGCAAGATCACCCGCAGTGAGGTCATCCAGCGGGCGCAGTACTGGCTGGGCAAGTCGATCCCCTACAACCAGGGCGGCTCGTACCCGGACTCCAGCGGCCGCAACTACCGTACGGACTGCTCGGGTTACGTCTCCATGGCCTGGCACCTGGGCGCCGGCACCGGCCCCGACACCCGGGCCATCGAGGACTCCTACACCTACGGGATCCAGCGCAGCGAGCTCAAGGCCGGCGACGTCCTCAACAGCTACTACAACCACGTCCTGCTCTTCGAGAAGTGGGACGACGCCGCCCACACGACCTTCTCGTACTACTCCTTCGGCTCCACCCCGGTGAAGCACGTCACCGGCGCCTCCATCAACGGCACCCTCGACTCGCACCCCAACGGCGAGTACAAGGCCCTGCGCTACAAGAACATCGTCGACGACGTCCAGACCCGGGCCACGAAGGCCGGCGTGTACCACCCGTCCACCCAGACCTTCTACGAAGGCGACAACACGGGTTCCACGCTGGGCTCGGCGAAGTTCGGCAACGCGGGCTGGACTCCGCTGGTCGGTGACTGGAACGGTGACGGCGTCGCCAGCGTCGGCGCGTACGACCCGGCCACCGCGACGTTCTACCTCAGCAACGACAACAGCACCGCTGCCGGGACCGCGAAGTTCGGCAACCCCGGTTGGATCCCGCTGGTCGGTGACTGGAACGGCGACGGTGTCAGCAGCGTCGGCGCGTACGACCCCGCCACTGCCACGTTCTACCTCAGCAACGACAACAGCACGGTCGCCGTGACCACGACGTTCGGCAACCCGGGCTGGATCCCGCTGGTCGGTGACTGGAACAAGGACGGCAAGGACAGCATCGGCGCGTACGACCCGACGACCCAGACCTTCTACGAGAGCAACGACAACAGCACGGTCGCGGGCTCGGTGAAGTTCGGCAACGCGGGCTGGACCCCGCTGGTCGGCGACTGGAACAACGACGGCGTCACCAGCATCGGCGCGTACGACCCGAGCACCCAGACCTTCTACCTCAGCAACGACAACAGCACCACCGCCGCCAGCTTCGTCTACGGCAGCCCCGGCGACGTCCCGATCGCCGGCCGCTGGTAGTCCGCCCCCCAACCGACACGAAAGGAAGTCAGTCGAGCATGCCCGAGAACAAGTCGACCACCCGTCACACCGGTTACACCCGTCGCACCCGCTCGCTCGCCGCTGTCGCCCTGGGGGCGTCCGTCCTGTCCGTCGCCTCCCAGGCACCGGCCCAAGCCGCCTCGGTGGGCACCTGGGACAGGGTCGCCCAGTGTGAGAGCACCGGAAACTGGAGCATCAACACCAACAACAGCAACTACGGCGGCCTGCAGATCACGCTGCCCACCTGGAAGGCCTACGGCGGCCTGGCCTACGCCTCCCGGCCCGATCTCGCCACCAAGAAGCAGCAGATCCTCGTAGGGGAGAAGATCCTCGCCGGCCAGGGCCCCGGCGCCTGGCCCAACTGCAACGCGGGCCTGAGCACCGACCACGCCAAGCCGTACTCGGACCGGATCGGCGCGTACGACCCGGCCACCGCCACCTTCTACGAGAGCAACGACAACAGCACCGTTGCGGGCTCGGCGAAGTTCGGCAACGCGGGCTGGACCCCGCTGGTCGGCGACTGGAACGGCGACGGCGTCACCAGCATCGGCGCCTACGACCCCGCCACTGCCACGTTCTACCTCAGCAACGACAACAGCACGGTCGCCGTGACCACGACGTTCGGCAACCCGGGCTGGATCCCGCTGGTCGGCGACTGGAACAAGGACGGCAAGGACAGCATCGGCGCGTACGACCCGGCCACCGCCACCTTCTACGAGAGCAACGACAACAGCACCGTTGCGGGCTCGGCGAAGTTCGGCAACGCGGGCTGGACCCCGCTGGTCGGCGACTGGAACGGCGACGGCGTCACCAGCATCGGCGCCTACGACCCGAACACCCAGACCTTCTACCTCAGCAACGACAACAGCACCACCGCCGTGACCGCGAAGTTCGGCAACCCCGGCTGGAAGCCCCTCGTCGGCGACTGGAACGGCTCCGGCAAGGACAGCGTCGGCGGCTACGACCCGGCCACCGCGACGTTCTACCTCAGCAACGACAACAGCACCGCCGCCGTGACGACGAAGTTCGGCAACCCCGGCTGGATCCCCCTCAAGGGAAGCTGGTAACCGCTCATCAAGGGAAGCTGGTAACCGCTCACCGACCAGCTCACCCGGACGCGAACCGGGGCCGGCGGCGGGCCTTGAGGACCGCGGCCGGACAACACCGCGCACACCGGGCGGCGGCCTGCACCAGGAGGTGCAGGCCGCCGCCGTTGGCGCGAGACTGGCGGGCAGACAAGGGAGGGCACCGATGTTGACCGATACGTCGACCAGCGCCGGCAGGGCGATCCTGCTTCACGACCGGCACCCCACGCTGGAAGAACTCGCCGACACAGCACACCTGTTGGCCGCCAGGCACCCGGAACTCTGCCACGTGCGCACCGCCGGAACCTCCCGCGCCGGCCAGCCGCTGGTGCTCCTGACGATCGGCCGCGCCACCGCCACCGACAGCGTGCTGATCGTGACGGGTGCGCATGCCGACGAGTTCTCCGGCCGCGCCGGCATCGTGGAACTGGCCCACCGGGTCCTCGCGCAGCCGTCTCTGCACGAGGCGGTGACCTGGAACTTTCTGCTCTGCCTCGACCCCGACGGGGCACGCCTCGCAGAGGCCGGCGCCGGCACCCGAAGCCTGCCCGAGTACTTCGAGCACTACTTCCGCCCCGCCGCCGAGGAACAGCCCGAGTGGGCGCCGGCGATCGGCGGGAGACTGCCCGAGAGCCGGATCCTCCTCGACCTGATCGACGACCTCCGGCCGTCCCTCCAGTTCTCCCTCCACAGCGCCGACGTCGGCGGGACCTTCCTCCAGTCGACCTGCGATCTGGCCGGCCTCGCCGAGCCGTTCGCAAAATCCGCCGCCGGACTCGGGATCCCGGTCGAGACCGGCCCCTACGACGCCTTCTGGCTGCGCGAAGCGGGCCCAGGCGTCTTCATGATGGCGCCGCACCACATCGACCAGCAGGAAAGCAGCACCGGAATGCTGGCGCCACCTCACGCCGACCAACCTCACCCCGGCCAACCCCAACCTCACCCCGACCAACCTCACCCCGATCAGCACCAGGAGACAGGAGGCGTCCGCGCCACCACCTGGTTCGCCCCCCAGCGCTACGGCGGCGAGACGGTCATCGTCGAGACGCCGGTCTGGGCCAGCGCCCACCTCGGGGACACCCGCCCGGCCGACGACCCCTACGCGCGCCTGACCGCCTGCGCCGGCCAGGTCCGGGAGCGCGGACGCCTGGTCACCGACCTGATGGACGAAGTTCTGCCCCACCTGGACGACAGCCCCCTGCTCCGGGCCGCGCACACGCCGCTGACGGCATCGCGGCAACTGGCCCACGAATGGGACCCGCAGGCCGCCGGACAGCGCCTCCTCCACCCGACGCCCATGACGGAGGCGAGACTCGCCGGCATCGAACTGTGGGCCCACCGGATCCCGGTCCGCGCGGCCGCGCTGCTCCGCCGCGCCGTCGAGGCGGCCAAGGCACCCACCACACCGGCCACCGCCCGACTCGACCACCTCCTCCAGGACTGGTGCGCCCAGTACCAGCAGCGCTTCCAGCCGCTCTGGCTGCCCGTCGCCCGCCAGGCAGAGCACCAGGCGAACACCGTCCAGGCCGCCGTGGCGCTCAGCCGTCCGACGAGGCCCGGCGTTCGGCGCGACCGGTAGAGCGCTCCGCAAAAACCCGTTTGGTGGGCGAGGTGACCGCTGCTATGTTTTCGGAGGCCGTGCGAGAGAACGAGGAGGTGGTACCCGTGAACGCAGTATTCACATGGGTGCTCTCCTCCGGGGTCACGGTCGGGCGATAGGTCGTCCGGGAGCGCCGTTTCAGAGCCCTCCCGAAAGGCACGACCATGCACTTCACTTCTGAACAGCGTTTCGACGACGGTGTCCTCGAGCGCGAGTTCACCCTCGGCGAGATCCCCGGCATCCTGTGGACGCCCGGATCCGTATCCGCGCCGGCGCCGCTGATCCTGCTCGGTCACCCTCCCCTCGGACTGCGCAGGATGTACCCCCGACTGGTGGCCCGGGCCCGGCACGCCGCGGCGGATGGCTTCGCCACGGCCACCATCGAGCTCCCCGGAAGCGGTGACCGGCCTCGTTGGCCCGCCGTGGAGCAGGCCCGCGCCGACCTGCGCCGGGCGATGGAGGCCGGCGAGCCGGTCGGCGACGAGATCGTCGACGCCCTCGTCCTCCCGCTGGTCGACAAGGCGGTCCCGGAATGGCAGGCCGCCCTGGACGCCCTCCTCACGCTGCCCGACATCGGCGGCCCGGTCGCGTACTCGGGGGGAGTGATCTCCATCGGCGTCCGGCTGGCGGTGGTCGAGCCGCGCATCTCGGCCGCCGTTCTGTTCGCCGGAAGTTTCGTGCCCCGCTCCATGTTCGAGGAGGCCCGGCAGGTCACCATTCCGCTGCATGTCCTGCTGCAGTGGGACGACGAAGGGAACGACCGGCAGGCGGCCCTGGACCTGTTCGACGCCTTCGGCTCGAAGGAGAAGTCCCTGCACGCCAACATGGGCGGGCACACCGGTGTCCCGCAGTTCGCCGGGGACGCCGCGGCCCAGTTCTTCACCCGACACCTGAGGTGAGGCCGGGCCGTCAGACCGGCGGCTGACGGTAGCTGATGTCGGCCGGCCTGCCACTCGTCGACGGCAGGTCCCGGCCGTCTACAGATCTCTGCACCGTGGGCCCCTGCCGAAAACTCTCGGCAGGGGCCCGTGCTGCCTGAAGTCAGAACTGTTCGATTTCTGCAGAGCTTCGAGTGCTGCCCGAACTCGTGTACAGGTGCTGTCGGTTCTCGTGGACAGAGCCACCCAACGCCTGTCGCGTGGCGGCGCCGAGGGCTGTGAGGGGGGCCGGGGCGGCGTGGGCGGTGCGCCAGGCGATCACGTGGTCGGGACGGACCAGCAGGGCGCCGTGGTCGCCGATGCCGCAGGTGTCGGCGGGCCATTCCGTTGCCGGGGCGATCCGGCGGGGCAGAAGTGCCGTGTCGAGGAAGGCGTTGTGCGGATCCAGTTCGCGTGCGGCCCGGATCCAGGGGTGTCCTTGGGGTCCGGCGAGGACCAGGTAGCGGCCGGCGCGGACCAGGTCGAGCGTGGAGTGGGGCCGGTCCGTGCCGGGCAGGGGCAGGGGCAGGTGCGGCCGGGTGCCGGGCTCGCCGTGCCAGTGTTCCGGCTCGTCGGCCGCCGGGTGGGCGGCGGCCGGGTCGTCGCCGGGCACGGGGTAGCGGTAGCCGATGGCCACTGCCGCCTCGCTGAGCAGCGGGCGGTCCTCGATCGGGGCCCGGGCGCGGTCGCGGGCGCGCAGGAGTGCCTGGTCCACGGTGATCCGGCCCACCGCGCGGCGCTCGGTTTCGTAGTCGTCCAGCAGCCGCGGGTCGGCGTGGCCGCGCAGGACCGAGACGAGTTTGGTGGTGAGGTTCCAGGCGTCCTGGATGCCGGTGTTGGTGCCGAATCCGCCGGTCGGCGGGGTGACGTGGGCCGCGTCGCCGAGCAGGAAGACGCGGCCGGCGCGGTAGGAGTCGGCCAGCCAGCCGCCCATCTGCCAGGGCCGGTGTCCGGTGAGCGTGAAGTGCGACGGCGCCAGGCCGAGCGCGCGCGAGACGATGCCGCGGCAGCGCCGGACGTCGAACGCGGCTGGATCCGTGGTGCCGGGGTCGTAGGTCACCGACACCGTCCCGCGGTCCTGTGTGGCCCCGCCACCGACACGGCCATCATCGATGCGGTCCTCGGCATGGTCGCCTCGGGCGCCACCCTCACCGGCCTGTCGCTGGTGACCATCGCCAAGCAGGCCGGAATCTCGCGCAACAGCGTCTACCGGCGCCGGAAGACCAAGGACGAGCTCTACCTCGACGTGCTGGAGACGATCAACGAACCGCGGCTCTTGCCGGCCGGCGCCGACACCCGCGCGGACACCCGCGCCGACCTCGCGGTCCTTCTCCGAGCCCTGGCCGAGCGCGTCGTCGACGAACGGGCCAGCAGCATGCTGCGCGCTCTCAACGCCGAGGCCGCAACCTTCCCGCGGCTGCACAGCCGCTACTTCGAGGAGATCGTCACTCCCCGCCGGAATGCCATGAACCATGTCCTACGGCGCGGCGTGGA
This sequence comes from Kitasatospora sp. NPDC056731, assembly GCF_040687675.1. Lineage (NCBI taxonomy): Bacteria > Bacillati > Actinomycetota > Actinomycetes > Kitasatosporales > Streptomycetaceae > Kitasatospora > Kitasatospora sp. NPDC056731. The sequence goes on along the minus strand of NZ_JBFBNR010000021.1, from coordinate 33,439 downwards.
ACGAGGAGAGATCCGCCTCGACGTCGACCTCGTCCTCGACGGTGCGGCGCCCGCGCCGAGCTGAGGAGAAGAGCGGACCGGACTGCGGCCTCCGCCACGTCGGCGCCGCCTCCACCTGCGCACGGGCGCGCCCGCCCGGCACCGCGCCGCTCACCGGCATCGGGTGCTGCCGGGCCAGGGTGGGGCATTGCACGCCAACTTCCTTGCTGTCATCCTCAGTTGGCCGTATCGGTACCGGCGGTCCGTCGGGCAGGCTCTGCGCAGCGAGCGCGGCGAGCGCGGCGGGGGCGGTGGGCGCAGCAGCAACAACGGGGGCGGTGGTCGTGGTGCGTACGCGGGGAGGCGGCGTGTGGGGTGTGGCAGCGCGTGTGGCGGTGCGAGCGGTGGCGGGGATGCTGGCGGTGGCGTTCCTGACCGGGGCGGTGTGGCTGGCCTGGTGGCTGAGCGCGGAGCGGATGGGCGCGGCCATGGGGCTGGGCCCGCCGGACGGCGTGGTGCTGGTGGACCGCTGTTACGAGGTGTCCGACAGCGAGGGCAACAGCGACGGCACCAACTGCCAGGGGCGGTTCACGCCGGCCGGCGCCTCCGCGGGCGACGCCCGCCCGATCGTGGTGAACGGCACGACCGGCAAGCACCGGGCCGGCACCCGGCTCCCGGTGCGGCTGGTGCGGGGCGTGGCCTACGAGCCGTCGTCGGCGCCCGCCGTGAAGTACGGCACCGGCGCGGGCGCGGTCCTCGTACTGGGCGCCGTGCCGGCCGGCTGGCTGCTCGTCGGAGTCCGGCGTGGTGAGGCCCCGGAGGTCATGACCCTGGTGGTCGGCCTCTTCATCGGGTTTGCGGCCGTGGCGGTCCTGGGCATCGTCGTCGGCTTGCTCGCGGGCCTCGTCGAACTGGCGCTCTGAGCGGAGCCGGGCCGTCGACGTGGTGCTCACCTGGTGATGTCGCCGTCCGGCATATCCCGGACGGTGACCTCCTTGCCCTGTCGGCCCAGGATCTTGGCCACCACGTCACCGATCCCCTTCGCGTCGCCCGTCGGCTCGGGGACCGACCCGTCGGTGTACCGCTCGATGGCCTTCCGAAGGTACGAGGGGTTCCAGGCCCCGACGGCCCCGCTGACGTCGACGGCCGCCACCCGTCGGCCACCGACGGCACGCCTGATGGCCGGCAGGACCTCGTCCGAGTAGTACTTCCCCGGGACCTGGAACAGGCTGACATGGCCGCCGACCTTGCCGCCGTCCCGCAGGTAGACGGTGACGACCAGGCAACTGGTCACCGACGGATAGGTGATCGTCCCGTGCGGACCCACCTCGCCGACCTCGCCCTCCGTGATCGAGAGGGCGGTCGCGGGCGCACCGGCCTGCCGGACCCCGGCTACCGGGCCGGACACAGCACCGAGCCCGGTGATGTCCTCGGTCCCGACAGCCTTGCCGAACGCGGCCCTGACGGCGCTGACGGCCCTGACGGAGCCGACGGAGTCGACCGCCTCGGTGGGTGCCGGGCCGTGCGCCGTCGCCCCATCGCCCCCGCCTGCCGCGCAGGCCGCCAACACCAGCACCGCGCCGACGGCCAGCCCGACCCTTCCCACGCACCGCCCGGACACCACGAACTTCATGACCCCACACCCCACGAATCCGGTCTGCACACACCCGCGCACGCACGCGGCGACACATGCTCCCGAGTGCGAACGATCTCGTCAACCCGACACCCGACGGCCGGCTGCCGGGGGTCACCGGCGCCGGTCGTGTGGCCGCCGGCAGCGGTCGCCGTGGTCGGCCCGTCCGGGGGAGGGGGAGTCGGCTCCGATCGTCGCCGGGTCAGGCGTCGGGGGAGTCGGTGATCCACCGCAGGACGTCCTCGGCGACCTCCACCGGGGCGCGGCCGGAGCTGGTGAAGGCCGTGGGGACGAGTTCGCGCAGTTCGTCGGCGTCCTGGAGGGCTTCCTCGACCTGCTCCGCGCTCCAGCCGCGGGCGGCCAAACGGACGCGGCGGTCGTGGTCCGCGCAGTCCAACCGCGCCCAGACGACCTCCGGGGCGTCCGGCACATCGGCCGCGGCGGCCTCCCACTCGGCCGGGGTGAGGGGGCAGGACACCAGGACGGGCCCGCCTCCTCGCGCGAGCATGCCCGCGATCCGCACCCACAGGCGGTTGTAGTCGGGCCAGACCCCGGACGCGTCCGGGGAGGTGATGTCGATACCGAGCAACCGACCGTCCTCGTCGGGCAGTTCGTCGAAGTCGACCACCGTGACGGGCCGTTCCCGTAGCCGGCCCAGAAGTGTCGACTTGCCCGCCCCCGGTGCCCCGGTGATCAACCGCACCACAGACCTGACCATGCCGATTCCAGCCCCGCTTCCGTTGATGACCGGCACCCCGGATCCTGAGTGCCCAGCCGACCATAGCGGGACACCTGTCCTTCGTCCCCCAGGATCCGGCCGCAAGCCGCGCTCCGGTGCCGCAACATCCGTGTTCTGTTCGCGAGTTCGCGTTGATCCGGCGACGAACCGGCCGGGGGCGAATCACCGATCGGGCTGCGGGTCCCGGCCCGGCGGGCTCTCGCCACGCAAACTCCATCTGGCGCCGGTTCGGCCCCGAGGCTGACCACGCTCTCGCCGCCGACTGGACCGGCTGCTCGCGGCCGGCGAGCTTATTGGAAGTACTTCCAGGCACCGCACGACGAGAGGCTGCCGTTCCAGTTGCAGATCCGGGCCTGCTTGATGGGGTACTTGAAGGTTTTCGCCTTGGGTCCCATAGCGATCATGAAGATGCCGGTGTGTTCGCCGCTGGAAAGATAGAGGTCCAGGGCAGCTCCGACTCCGTCGTCGCTGTCGTCCGTGATCGTTCCGATCGCGCCTTCCACGTAGGCGTAGTCGCACAGGCCTCGGTCGCAGCTCGACCAGCCGGTCCCGGCGGCGCTGGCCGGGCTGGCGGTCAGGAGTGCTGTTGCTGCGAGGACGGGTACCACTGTTCCTGCGAGTCGCTTGATCATTCGATGCTCCTTCTCGTGTGATTTCTGTTCGGAGACCCAGTGGCGGTTGCTACGGGGTTTGTGGTGCGGGTTTCCTTTGCTTGACGGGCCGTTGATCCATCGATCGACAGTTGGGAGACCTCCTTGGAGGCTCCTGGCCGAATGGCGGGTCCGCGCAGAAGAGCGCATCGTTGAACGAGCGGTCTCCCGATGCAAAACTCGCGGACCCGCCATCGACCGAACTGCCTACAAGGCCGCCATCAGCATCGCCATGCTCACCACCAGCCCTTGACGGCCCTGGCGCCGCCCTGGCTGAACGGCGGTGCTGCTAGAAGAGGTTGACGAAGGTCGCCTTGTCGTTGATTCCCCACGGGACGTTCACCGGCGGGCCGTAGGGGGCGGAGCCCATCAGGTAGTTGTCGCCTTCGTAAAGGCTCAGGGTGCCGCCGCTCCTGTTCCAGAAGGAGCTCGTCCTGGAGTCCATGCCGTAGTTGGCAAGCCTCCAGCGCCCGGAGCTGGGAACCACCCAGATCTGGCCGCCGCCGTTGGTGTCCGAGAACAGGCATGCCTGGGTGTGGATGCAGTTGTCCCACACCGTCGCCAGGGATTCGCTGCTGGCGGCGATCGGGTAGATCACGGCAGGAGCGTCGCTCCTTTCGCCGACGGCCGCCTGGGCCGAGGCGGTGCCGGCCGCAGACGCGGTCATCAGGATGGCGCTGGCCGCGGCCAGCGCGAACTTCTTGCGCATTTTCTTCCTCTTTCTTGTCAATCTTGTGGTCTGCAATGCTTTCCACACGTAGCGCTCCGGACGATTTGTGAGGAGCCCTTGGCTCCTGCCGAAACGGTTTTACAAATACGACCGACCGCCGACGCCCATTTCTTCCGCAACACCGCGCTATTCCCGGCGCGGCGGGAGCGGCTTCCCGGTGGTCCGGCCGGTCGTGTTCGTACGCGGAGACGGCCGTGTCACGGGACCCTCCAAGTTGTCCGAAGAACCGGTGGAGACTCCACAGTGCAGCCTGTTTGATTGTCCATCTACAAGAACCCGGCCGAAGGCCAGGTGGGCGGCGGACAACCCGGTTTGGCCGCGGACAGGACAAGGGGGCTTGGGGTGGCTGGTGTTGGACGTCCGCAGGGGCGGCTCAAGGGGGAGACCGAGCAGGCGGATGCCCTGGCCGGGTTCGTGCGGGAGGTGACGTCGGGGGTCACCGCCCGCGAGCTCGGCCGGCGTTACACTCACCCCGCGTCCCCTGCTTTGTCCGCAGACAACCGGATCGTCCGCCGCTCACCTGGCGTTTGGCCGGTTTCTCGTTGATGGACAACCAGAGCGGCTCGCATGGTGGGACCTCCACCGGGTCCGAGCGCTTGGACGGCTCTTGGCGGCCTCCGGCGAAAGGGACTCCCATGCGTCCCAGGAAGATCGCGGTACTCGGCTCGGCAGTCCGCGCACGGAACCGTCGACCCCTTCCGTTCGGCCGCGGCCGCGGCCGCAGCCGTCTCCCACCACGTCGGCGCCTGCGAGGCCCGGCGGGCGGCGGGCTGCTCCGGACGGGACCCGGGCAGTAACCTCAGCCGGTGCGGCGCGTTGGGGGAGGCGTGCCACAGTCTGCATCCACCCCCAGCTTCAGCAACGCCACCGCCGTTCCGGCCGGCAAACCCCAGGCGCTGCCCTTCCTCCTGACACTCCAGCAAGGCGCGGCGGCGCGCACGCTGCTGAGCTACGTGGCCGCCCTGCCACTGCCGGATCCCGGCCAGCAGCTCCTGGCCGTCGTGGTGGCGATCCGGGCCGCACGCGGCGGCACCGGCAACCTCACCGGTACTGACCTGTCCGCCCTGCGGCTGGGTGATCCCCGCGAAGTGGTCGATGCCCTCCGCGGCCTGGGCTGGCTGATGGGCGACACGATTTTCAGCAGCGACCCGGTCGCACCTGCGACGCCGGTCACCGTTCCGGATCTGGCCCGCGAGGCCGACCACCCCCTGCCGTTCGGAAAAGCGGTGCGCTCGCGCGTATCCGGGTGGACCACACGGGCCTTGTCGGCCAAGCCGGTCCGCAAACTCCCGCCGGCCGCCCGGCTGGCGGCCCTGTTCGCCGCCGCACACAGCACCTCCACGCTCCTCGGACAGATCCCGCCCGACCTTCCCGAAGCCTGCCGGGCCGCCCTGCCGGACCTTCTGGCCAAGGGCTTCCTCGCCGAACTCGCCGACGGGCGCTACCGCCTGGATCCCCAGGTGGGCCACCTCGCGGGCATGCGTCCGCCCACCGCCCAGGAGAAGGCGGCAGACCCCGAAGCCGGCACCGGCACCAGCACGACCGTGACTCCGGGATTCGACTTCAACGCCGCCGCGTGGACGCAATGGAAGGACGCGGCCACGCCCGCCCTGCGGCGGCACGCGGAGAGCGTCGAGTACTGCGCCCTGTGCGCGCTGGGCCCGGAACGGGTCGCGATGGCCTTCACGCTGCCCCCGCCCCGACCGTCACAGCAGCCTTCCCTGGACGGCAGGAGCCAGACCGCGTACAAGCGGTGGAAGGACGCGCACCCGGACCGCGGGCCGCAGGCCGCGCAGTTCACGGTGGCCTTCCGCGCCGAGCACGGACACGGTCCGTCGTTCAGACAGCTCTGCAAGGGGCTGGGCTCGCGCCCCGACCTGCGCGAGGTGAACCTCTTCATCGTGCACCGTCTCGTGGCGAACGGATGGCTCACCAGCACCGACCAGGTGCCATGGACCCTCCGCCCGGGCCCGACCGCCCAAGACCAGGGCATCACCCTTCCCCAACGCCGCAGCCCCGCGACGACCGTCCCCGCAGCCCGCCCCTGACCGTCCCCACCGACGGCTGCGGCCGAGTACAGACGAAGTGCCGCGAAGGCTCGCCTCGATGGGGAAGGCCTCGGCTGCCGCCGGAACGCAAGTCACCGCAGGACTCCGGGAGTCGGCAATGCAGGCAGGCCGACCGGCGTGCTCACACCGGCCGGACGATGGCCAGCCGGCAGGGACCGTCGCGTTCACGAGCGTCCCGAGGCGCGCACGGGGCGCCCGAGCCTGCCCAAGCCGCCAACTCCCCGGCAACCAAAGGCATCACGGCGCCCCCGGTACCGCCGCTGCTCCGCCTCACGGACACGCCGCGCCTCAACGCCGGCGGCCCGGCCGGGTCGACCAGCCGCCGTCGGCCCGGCTGGGGGCGTGGGCGTAGGTGTGGCTGGGGGCGTGGGTGTGGGCGAAACGCTCCGCCGGCCGGTGTGAGGTGCGGGCCGGCCGGCGGAGGAGGGTGATCAGGCCTGCGAGCGGCGGCGCGAGGCGACGACCGCGCCGGCGCCCAGCACGACGGCCGCGCCGGCGGCGGCGCCGAGCTGCCCGAGCGGGGCGGTCGTGCCGGTGGCGGCCAGCGAGCCACCGGCGGTGCTCCGGCCGTCCGTGGTGGTGGCGGCGGTCGTCGTGCCGGTGGTCGTCGTCCCGGTGGTGGCCGAGGCGGCCGCGACAGCGGCGTCGGGGGTCACGGCGGCGACCGCCTGGGTGGTGCCGGAGCCGCCCCGCGAGGTCTCCTTAGCGGTCTCGGCAGTGGTCTTCGCGGCGGCCTGGTCCTTGGCCCGGGCGGTGAACTGGCCCTCCTTCAGGAAGGCCCGGACGTCCGCGATGCCGCCGTCGAGCGCGGCGAGGCCGGCCTTGCGGACCTCGGGCCCCCCGGCCTCGATGAGCTGCGAGACGTGGATCCGGTCGTCACCCGCCCGCAGCGGCTCCAACTGCTCCTTCAGGAAGTGCTCGACGTCCGCCGCGCTGCCGGCGAGCGCCTTCTCGGCCGCCTCCCGGACGTGGCGGCCGGTGCCCGCGTCGGCGAGGATGTCCTGCACCTTGGCGCGGTTCTCGTCCTCCGCCCGGGCGACGTACTGGCCGGTCTTCAGGAAGGCACGGACGTCCTCGATGGTGCCGGACATCGCGGCGTTGGCGGCCTTCTTCACCGCCGGGCCGCCGCGGGACATGATCTGGCTGAGCAGGACCCGGTCGTCGTGCTCGGCGGCCGTCTTCAGCCCCGTGTTGAGGAAGCGCTCGACATCCGCGGCGGTTCCCGCCAGTGCCTGCTGGGCGCCCTCGCGCACACCCGGTCCGCTGTTCGGGTCGTCGAGGAGCTGCTGCACCTTGGCGCGGTTCTCGTCCTCGGCCCGGGCCGTGTACTGGCCGACGTTCAGGTAGGCGCGGAACACGTCGAGGTCGTTCGAGCCGAACACGGTGTTGGCGGCCTTCTTGACGGCCGGGCCGGCGGCGTTCATGGTCCACAGGATCGCGATCCGCGCGTCGTCCCGGCGAATCCTGTCCGCCTCCACCGCGAGGAAGCGCGCCCGGTCCGCGGGGGTGCCGGCGAGGGCCTGGCCCGCGTGCTCGCGCAGGTAGTCGCTCGGAGCCGTGAGCAGGTAGTCGTTCGGGTAGACGAGCAGCCTCTCGATCGCTGCCCGGTTCTCCTCGTCCGCCTTGGTCTCGGCCGGGTCGGTCTGCCCTTGCCCCGCCGGGACGGTGTCGGCGAACGCCGGGGCGGCGCCCAGGGCGACGGGTGCGGCGGCCGCGGCAAGGAGGACGGCAGCGAGCGAATGACGGATCTTCAACGGTCCCTCGGGATCTGAAACACGGGTGGGCCCGCCGCGGCTTCACGACGGTCGGCCGAGTGATCGTATAGCAACGACACCCCCCGCTGGCGAACACATTTCCGTCACGTCCCACACCCCGGCTTCATTGCGCACCGCCTGGTCACACCAGCCGGGAGAGCTGCCCGGCGCCCCCGTCCCTGGCTCAGCCCTCGTACGCGCGGGCGGCAGCGCCGAGGCGGGCGGTCAGTGTCCGGGCGACGGTGCCCAGGGCGTGATGCAGCCGCAGGTGCTCGGCACCGGTCACCGCCGCCCGGGTGTCCAGCAGGTCGGCGCGGGACGCGACGCGTCGTCGCACCGGTTCTCGCCGGGAGTCCTCGACCGGCGCCCGCCCGCTGCGAGCAACACGGCCAGGCCCACGCGAGTTGGCCGGGACCCCTGGCGAACGGCATGCGCGTTACGGTAAGCATTCTCTCAACTACGTACTGTGGGAACCTGCTTGTGCTGACGGCCGTACGGCCGCGGCCCGTGAAGGAGGTACACCGGGATGACCCGATCGCCCGAACCGCCGTGGGGCACCACCCGTATGAGGCCCTACCCCGACACCGAGCCCGTTCCCGGCCTGATCGCCGTGATCGATCCGGAGACCCAGGTCGCCGTCTACTTCGACGGTGAAGGTCGGCAGGTCACGATGGGTGCGCACGGCACCAGCACCGACACCAGCAGCCCGACCAGCACCGGTCAGGGCGGCGGCGACGGGAACAGCGGGGGCCAGGCCGCGCCCACCGACATGGACAGCATCACCAGCAACGATCAGGACCAGGGCACCGGCTGATGACCGGAGATCGGCCACGGACCGTGCTGGTCCTGACCAACCCCTACGACGCCACGGCGGACGTGGTGCTCCGCATCCTGGCCGAGCGGGGCGTGCCGGTCGTCCGCACGGATCCCGGTGCCGATCTCCAGCAGGGCGCCGCGCTGACCACCCGCTACGAAAAGGACGGACAGCGCGGCACCCTGACCACCGCCACCCGGGTCCTCGACCTCGGCCGCGTCGGATCCGTCTGGTACCGCCGCCCCTCCACGTACGAGGCCCCGGCCGGGATGGAGGGGCAGGACGCGGCGTTCTGCCGGGCCCAGGCCCACTGGGGGGTCGGCGGCATTCTGGCCGCGCTTCCCGGCGCCCACTACGTGAACCACCCCTGGCGGGTCCGCGAGGCCGAACACAAGCCCGTCCAGCTCCATGCCGCGCTCACCAGCGGCTTCACCGTCCCGGCCACGGTCATCACGACGGACCCGGACCAGGCCCGCGCGTTCTGCCGGGCCCAAGTCGGCGGCGCCGTCTACAAGCCGCTGTGGAACAGCCCGTACCGGGGAGAGGACGGCCGCGCCGCGCAGGCGTGGGTGTCCGAGGTGAGGCCGCAGGAGATCACCGAGGCGGTCGCGGCCTGCCCCCACCTGTTCCAGGCCAAGGTGGACAAGGCGTACGACGTGCGCCTCACCGCCGTCGGGACACGGCTGTTCGCGGTCCGGATCGACAGCCCCGACCTCGACTGGCGCCGCCGGCAGAACCTCCTGACCTACACCCAGGTCGCGGTGCCCGACGATGTCGCCGCTGCCGTGGCCCGCTACCTCGGCGCCTTCGGCCTGGTCTTCGGCGCCTTCGACTTCGCCGTCGACACCGCCGAGTGCTGGAACTTCTTCGAGTGCAACCCGAACGGTCAGTGGGCGTGGTTCCCGCCGCCGATGACCGACCTGATCGCCGAGGCCCTGGCCGACCGACTCCAGAGAGGCACCAACCCGTGAGCACCCCCGCCGAACTGCGCGCCGCCCTCGTCGACCGGCTCACCGCCGACGGCGCCCTCACCGATCAGGCCTGGCGCGCGGCCGCAGCCGCCGTGCCGCGCGAGACCTTCGTCCCCGAGTACTTCCTGCCCGTGCCCGCCAGCGCGCCCACGGCCTACGTTCCAGTCCTGTGCGACAACCCCGGCCGCCTGGAGGGGGTCTACCGCGACCAGACGCTGGTCACCCAGCTCGACGGCCATCTGAGCCCCTCCGACGTCCAGGGGCCGGTGGCCGGCGCCCCCTCGTCCTCCTCCACCCTCCCCTCCCTCGTGCTGGGGATGTGGCAGCAGCTCGATGTCGAGGCCGGCCACCGTGTGCTGGAGATCGGCACCGGTACCGGCTACTCCACCGTCCTCGGCGCACACCGCCTCGGGGAACAGAACGTCGTGAGTGTCGAAGTCGACCCGGAAATCGGGGTGCGGGCGGCGGAGGCGGTCAAAGCCGCGGGCTACTCTCCCACCCTCGTCATCGGCGACGGCCTCGCCGGGTACGCCGACGGCGGACCGTACGACCGGCTGATCGCGACCTGCTCGGTCCGCCACCTCCCCCTCCCGTGGCTCCACCAGGTCAGGCCCGGCGGAAGGATCCTCGCCACCTTCACCGGGTGGAGCTTCGCCTTCGGCCTCGCACTCCTCACCGTCACCGGGCCCGGCTGCGCGAGCGGCCGCTTCCTGCCCGGCTACGTCAACTTCATGGTCGCCCGGCCGCACGACCGGCCCCCGCGCCAGCCCGTCACCCTGCTCTCCGGCGACGAACGGCCCAGCGAGATCGACCCGGCGATCCTGGGTGACTGGACCGGCAAGTGGGTCGCCCAACTCGCCGCCCCCTCCGCCGAGATCATCGGCGCCGGAGACCAGCAGATCCTCGTGGACTTCGCCACCGGCTCCCACGCCCGCACCACGCCGAACCCCGACGGCGGCTGGACCGTCACCCAGCGAGGGCCCCTGCGCCTGTGGGACCAGGCCGAGGCCGCCATCCGGGCCTGGCAGCAACACGGCGCCCCCCACCAGGAGGGCTTCGGCATCACGGTCGACGGCGACGGCCAGCGCGTGTGGATCGGCACCGAAGAAGGCCCCACCTGGAACCTGCCCATCTGACCGGCGGCCGGGGCCGAGCCCCCCCGAGGCTTCGGCTGCTCACGGCACCTCGGCGCGCGAGTCCGGGTACCGTCCCAGGACGACAGGAGGAGCAGCAGCCACCCACCGCAGGACCTCGTGGACATGGCCGCCGAGGACACGGTCGCCACCGCCCACCCCCGGCGGCCGGCCGCCGGCTGATCGCCGAGTTGGAGCACCGAGGTCCCGAGGCGATGTGGGAAGGCACCTGCCTGCGAGAACGGCCACCCGGTGCCGAGAACGGACACCGGGCACCCCGCTACGACGTCGGCAGGACCGTCCAGCGCCCCGAGGCCCGCGAGACCATGGGCGGGCCCGGAAGATCCTGGCGGATGGAGAACGCGCTCAGTTCGGGCAGATGCCGCGGGTGTAGTCGACCGTGGCGGCGGCCTGCGAGTAGTGCCACTCGGGTGCCAGCAGGTTCGCGTCGAGCTGGGCGGCCGCGTTCGGGTTCTCCACCAGGTAGCCGAAGTCCTGCAGCCAGGCGGGGTAGAGGTTCTTCGATCCGACGAAGAACGCCGAGCCGTCGACCGCGACGACCTTGTGGTGCAGTGCGAACGGGTGACCGTCGGCCCAGTTCGCGGTCGGCGCCGCGCGGAAGGAGGCGAGCTGGAGGTTCCGGCACATGGCGGCCTTCGCGCCGGACGCGTCGCCGGTCCGGGCCGCCAGCCGGGCCTGGAGCGCGTCGCTGATCTCCGCGAGGGATTTGATCTGCGAGTAGCCGCCGCTGCCGACCGTGCCGCGGTTGGCCGGGTCGCTCACCACGATGCGCACCTTCACGTTGGCGGCGAGCTTGGCGGCGAGCAGGTCGTAGAGGCGCAGGTCGTAGCGCGGCAGCGGCGGGCAGGTGCCGTTCAGGTCCTGCTGGGAGATCTCGATGTGGCTGGTGGCGCCGGCCACCAGGGCCCGGAGCGCGCTTTCTTCGGGGTTGACCGTCTCGTAGTCGCGGTCGCCGTTGGTGTTGTCGTGCAGGGCGACCAGGCCGCACTTGGCGTCGGCGGCGGCCGGCAGGTCCGGCTGGTAGGTGGAGGCCGGGTCCACGCTCCGGATGCCGACGCCCAGGCCGCCGATCGCGATCACCGGCAGGTTGCCGGTGGCCGGCACCGGGCCGGGGTTGGCGTCCTTCTCCAGGTTCGGCAGGCAGGGCGCGCCGTTGCTGGAGGCGAACCAGGCACTCGACAGCACTCCGGTGTTCTTGCAGGTCCAGCCCCACAGGGTGTCGAGGTAGGAGCCGGCCGAGGCGGCGGCGGGGCCGGTCAACGCGAGGTCGACGTCGGACACCGGGTGGGTGGTGTCGATGTAGTCGTCCTTCCAGTTGTTGATGCCGCCGGTGATCACGCTGTGGCCGTCCACCACCAGCAGCTTGGAGTGGTTCCAGGACAGGGCGGTCTTCGAGGTGGTCATCGAGGCGACGTTCAGCGTGACGCCGGCGGCGGCCGGGCCGAGCCGGGCCAGCAGGTCGTCTCGGTAACTGGTCGGCAGCGCGGTGATGTTGTAGAGCGGGGCGGCTCCCACCAGGACCCGTACGGTCAGCTTGTTGCCCGCCGCCACCGAGGCCTTGAGGCCCGCGACGATCGCGTCCTGGAACGCGCCGTTGGGGAACGGTGCGAGGGTGGAGATGTCGACGGTGCGGGTCGCGCCGGCGATGTTCGCCGTCATCTTGGCCAGCAGCTTCTCGCTGCCGGCCCGGTCGGTGCAGTTCGGGTCGCCCCAGCAGTTCGGGGTCTGCAGCAGCCAGCCGGCCGGGTCACCGGCGGGGGCGTCCAGGCTGTTGCCGCCGGTGCGCTGCCAGACCGTTCCCTCCAGGCCGGGTGAGACCTGACGCAGCGTCTGCTCGACGGCGTCCAGGTGCGGGGTGTCGGTGGCCGCGGGCGCCGCCGGGGCAGGTATCTGCGTGTCGGCGGAGGCGGAGGCGGAGGCGAAGGCGGGGGTGGCGGGCAGTGCTGCCAGCGCCGTGCCGAGGGTGAGAGCGGCGGTGAGCGTGGTGCGGGCGGCGCGGCCGAGGCGGTGGGACGGGTGACGAAGCACGGGTAATCCTTCAAGAAGTGGCAATGTTCACCTGAAAGGCCCCTTAAAAATACCTGATAGTAACTTGAGGATGCGTCAGGGGCTTGTCGGGATCCGCCCGCTGGGACTGACGGCCCGGCTGTGACCGGGCTCGGCTGATGGGCCGGGCGTGACGGATCTGCGGGCGCGTGGGCACCAGGCGCCTTCTCCTGCGCCGAGGGCGTCCGCCGTCGGCGGGTGTTCGGAGACGGGGAGAAATTTCTTTCCGATCGCCTGCAACCCCTGGCCGGGCTCCACGTCTATGACAGTGAGAAGCGGGGCCATGGTCGCCCCCCCGGCCGCACACAAACCTGCTGCGGCCCGCTCGCCATCAGTCATTCAGTCATTCAGCCATCAGTCATCAGCGCGCTGCTGCGGCCTGCCCGCAGAACGGTTTCAGGGGAGAACTGTGTCCACCATCGTTCATGTTCGTCGCACCCGTCGTACCCGTCGTGCCATCGTCGTCGCCGCTGCCCTCGGCGTAGCCGCAGTCTGCGGATCGGTCGTGGCCGCCGCCCCGGTGGCCTTCGCGGGGGAGCCGTCGCACACCTCGCTCTCCGTCCAGGCCCCGGCCTCGGTCGGATTCGCCGGTGGGCCGGTCGAGTTCACCGAAAACATCACCAACTCGGGCCAGGAGAGCACTGGTTACCACCTGGAGCTGCAGACCGTCACCGACGTCGGAACGCCGCCGGACGCGATCGTCATCGACTACAGGGACCCGGCCGACGGTACGTGGAAGTCGGTGCCGCTGGGGATGACCTACACCTCCGGAAGTGTCGTGTACGACGGGACGGTGCCCGGGCTCACCGTCCCGGCGGGGCGGACCCTCAGGGTCGACCTGCGGATCGGCGCGCCGATGGGCCTGCCCCACGACGGCGCCACCAACGGCGGCTTCCGGTCCATCGCCCTGCATTCCGCCGTCGTCGTCGACCCCCACGAGGCGGCGCAGGCCGAGGTGACCAGCACGATCAAGGTCACCTCGATCACGAGCTCGCTCGACCACGTTCCCGCCACCGCCGTCGCGGGCGGCGCGCCGGTCGAGTTCGACGCCATCCTCGACAACCCCACGCCGTCCGACTACACCAACCTCGGTAACGTCCTGTTCGTGGACCGGTACGCGACCGTGCAGGTGCGTACGGCGGACGGGGCCTGGCGGACGCTGGACAAGGTGGCCGGAATCGCGCCCGACGACCCCTACGGCGTGTACCTCCAGGGCCGTGACTCCGGCCTCCGGTCGGGTGGCAAGGTCGTCGCCCGGGTGCGGGTGTCGTACGACGCGAAGACTCCGGCGGGCACCACCACGCTCGGCCCGTGCGTGTTCGTCAACGAGGGCCTGCCGTTCTGGGGAACCACGAAGTGCGCTGCCCGTTCGACGATTCAGGTCCTGCCCGCCGCCACGAAGACGTCCGGGCCGAGCCCGTCCTCCTCCTCCTCGGCCCCGTCCTCTTCCTCGGCCCCATCGGCCTCCTCCGCCCCGTCGGCCCCGGTGTCCTCGGCCCCGGCCGGCGCCGCCGTGCCGGTCTCCGCGTCCTCCCCGAGCGCCCCGGCTCCGGCGGACCCGTCCACCACCTCCACCGCGCCGTCCGCCCCGCAGGCCCGCGCCGCCGACGCCGCGCAGCCTGCCGCGCCGTCGTCCGTCCAGCTCGCCTCCACCGGGGCCGACCACACCGCGGGCCTCGCCGTCGGCGGTCTTGCCCTGACGGCCGCCGGGGCCGGCGCCCTCTGGCTGCGCCGGGTGCTGCGCCGGGCCTGAGCGCGCACGGGGAAACCGAACGCGAAGGAGCCCGCCACCCTCCCCAGGTGGCGGGCTCCAGCCGTGGGCGGCACGTCGGGCGCGCGGTGTCAGGGCCGGCGCGCGGATGCGGGTGCTGACCACGGGTACGGGAGCTCGCCGAGTGGGGCGTGCGGCTGCTTCGCCCGGCCCGCAGGGGCGAGCCCTCCCACAGCCCCGTGCGGACGAGTTCACCCGGACGCTGCGACGAGGATGGCGCCGGGCCGGGGCGCCGGGACGCAGAGTAGATAGTCCGATAATAATGGCGCGAAGGGGACGTGGCAGTGTGCGCAAGAGCCGGAGCGGGCCTCAGGCTGGGATCCGTCCTGGGCGGCCTGATGTTGACGGCGTGTTCGACCCCCGCCCCGCATGCCGTGGACGGCAGCGGCGGAGAGCCTCGCGGCAGTGCGGTGGTCATCGCGGCTGATCAGGCGCCCGGGCAGGCAGCCGTGCCGGGTGATGCGTCGGGTGATGCGGCCGATCCGGGGTCCGGGCCGGCCGGCGTTCGGGGCAGTGCGTTGATCGTCGCGGTCGATCAGGCGTCCCGGCAGGTTCTCGTCCTGGACGGCGAGACGGCGCGGGAGGCCGGACCCGAGGCCGGACCCGAGGCCGGACCCGAGGCCGGACCCGAGGCCGGACCCGAGGCCGGACCCGAGGCCGACCGGTTGCCGGTGGTGTGGTCGTGGACCGCTGACGGCGACGATCGGCTGGCCGACCTGGAGCCGGCCCGCAGCTGGGCCAGGCCCACCGAGGCCAGGGACGTGGTGCTCGACGGTGAAGGATCCCTCCTGGTCACCGCCTCGGGCGGCTTGGCAGCCCTGGTCGACACGGCGACCGGCACGCCGATCTGGGCCACGGACCTCGGCACTTCCGTCAACCCCCACAGTGCGGAGCTCCTACCGGACGGCAACGTCGCCGTGGTCGCCAGCACCGCCGGATGGGTGCGGCTGTACGCGGCCTCGGAGGGGCCTCGCAGCACCACCTATACCGAGCAGGAACTCGACGGGGCCCACGCCGTGCAGTGGGACGAGGGCGCGGAGCTGCTCTGGGTGCTCGGGGACGACACCCTGCTGGCCCTTCGGGTCGGTGGCACGCCCGACATCCCGTCCCTCACCCCCGAACGCAGCATCCCCCTTCCGGAAGTCGGGGGACACGACCTCGCAGCTGTGCGCTCCGCGCCGGGGACGTTCTGGCTCAGCACCGGCGACCGCCTGTGGCGCTACGACTCACACCTCGACCGCTTCGAAGCCGTCGGCCTGGGCGCGGAGGACTCAGCCCGCGGGATCAAGAGCGTGGGCAGTGAGCCCGCTACCGGTCGCCTGCTCACCATCACGCCCGATCACGCGGGTCCCTGCTCCTGGTGCACCTCCGCCGTCACCTTCCACCACCCCGACGGGACGCTCGCCCTGACCGGAACCGAGCTGTACAAGGCCCGCTGGTGGACCACACCGCTGCCAGGCCTGGGCCCGACGAACCGACCCCGGTAGCGCGGTCCTCCGGCGGCCGCCATCCACGCCGAGCTGCACCACCGCGATGCCGGTCCCGGCAAACCGACCGGCCTCGGCGGCCGCCCCGCCATGATGGTGCCGTTGAAGGTGAGGCGGTCGAGGACGGCCGCGCACTTCTGCGACCACCACGTACTGGAGATGCTGATGCCTGCCCCCGGGCCGACGACCAACGCCCCGCCGGTGAACGGGATACCGCCCGGGCGTCCGTTCTCGTGGCGATTCGTCACCCCGTTGTTCGTCGGTTCGGCGCTCAACCCGATCAACAGCTCGCTGATCGCCACGGCCCTCGTACCGATCGCCCACGGACTCGGCGTGTCGATCGGGCGGACCGCCGCCCTGGTCACGGCCCTGTACCTGGCCAGCGCGATCGCCCAGCCCACCGCAGGCAAGGCCGCCGAGGTGTTCGGCCCACGACGGGTGTTCCTGGCCGGAATCGGACTCGTCATCGTCGGAGGACTCATGGGCGGCTCCGCCCACAGCCTTCCGACCCTCCTGATCAGTCGAGTACTGCTCGGGTTGGGCACCTCGTGCGCCTATCCGACGGCCATGCTGCTGATCCGCCGCCGCGCCGAGGACGCCGGTCTGGACAAGCCGCCGGGCGGAGTGCTGGGCGGCCTGCAGATCGCCGGCATCGCGACCGCCTCCCTCGGGCTGCCCCTGGGCGGTGTCCTGGTGGCCGTGCTGGGCTGGCGTTCCGTGTTCTTCATCAACGTTCCGGTCGCACTCGTCGCGCTGGTCACGACATTGGCCTGGGTCCCACCCGACAGCCGACCTGACAGCCCACCGGACCGCAGCCGACGCGCTCGTGACATCGCGGCCGCCCTGGATGTCATCGGGATCGCCGGGTTCGCCGCCGCGATGATCGCGCTGCTGCTGTTCCTGTTCGCCCTGCCCGACGCCCGCTGGTACTTGCTGGCGATCTCCGCCGTGCTGTGGATCGCCCTGGTGCTGTGGGAGCTGCGGGCCAGGACTCCGTTCCTCGACTTGCGCCTGCTCGCCGGAAACCTGGCCCTGACCAGTACTTATCTTCGCTACGGCCTGGTCCTGTTCTGCGCGTACGTCGTGCTCTACGGTGTCACCCAGTGGGCCCAGAGCGTCCGGGGCCTGTCCGAGACCGAAGCCGGACTGCTCCTGTTGCCCATGACGCTCGTGTCCGGCCTGGTGATCTCGCTCGTCTCCCGGCGCAACCGGGTGCGCGGACCGGTCGTAGCAGCGGCCCTGGCCTGCCTCATCGGCTCCGCCGGCGTACTGCTGCTCAGCGCCTCGGGCTGGATCGGATGGGTCGTGGTGGTCACTCTCGTCTTCGGCGTCGCCATGGGCACGTCCGGCGCGGGCAACCAGATCGCCCTCTACGACCACGCCCCCGCCGAACAACTCGGCACCGCCTCCGGCCTGCTGCGCACCTTCGGCTACCTCGGCTCGATCGCCGCTTCCGCAACCACCGGCATCGTCTTCCGTACCCGCGTCTCCGACCCCGGCATGCACCTCATCGCCTGGATCATGGTCGGCGTCGGCGTCGTCCTGGTAGTGACGACCCTCGCCGACCGCACCCTGCGTACCCGGCCCGCCCCCTGACACGCCTCCGCGAGGGCACCCCCCCCTGCGAATGTGAACGGGGGAGCGGATTCAACGCCTCTTTGCTGCGGGGGTGTTTCGTTCCCATGTCCATATGCCCAGATCACTGGCGTCGCGCACCAGTCGTGCACAGACTCACATCTGCACGATCGTGCACTCGACTCTCACCCCAGGAAGTTCTACGGGCATGCGTACCCCCCCCAGACCCGGCGTTCCCCAGGCGCACCCGCCGCACCTGGTGGGGAGGTGCCGTCCGTGCTCCGGTACGTGACACGCAGGGCGGCGGGCTGGTTCCTGGTGATCGCCATGGCCACCAACGCCACGTACTTCCTCGCCAGTTGGTTCCTCGACCCGCGCTCGAACTTCAAGGAACTGCGCCCGGTCCGCACCGAGGAGCAGATATCCCGGGCCCTGGCCCCCTACAACCTCGACCCGCACGAGCCGCTGCTCCACCGCTGGTGGGACTGGCTGACCAGCGTGGTCCTGCACTTCGACTGGGGCCGTTCCCCGGTCGGGGTCCAGGTGAACGGGGAGATCGGCTACCGCTCCCTCGTCAGCGCCGAGCTGGTGATCGGCGCGACGGTCCTGTCGGTCGTCGTCGGTGTCGCCCTCGCGGTCCACACCGCCTCGCACCAGTACGGCTGGAGGGACCGGGCTGCCCAGGCCCTCTCCATGGCGCTGTTCAACGTCCCGGTGTCCATCGCCGCCCTCGCCCTGGTGCTGCTGGCCATCCAGCTGAACGAGCAGGCCGGTTGGCACTTCCTGTACGTCGCGGGGGAGAACTCGCCCGGCGTGGAAGGGTTCTGGGCGACGGCCGGTGACCGGCTGCTGCACCTGATCCTGCCGACGCTGACGCTCACCCTGACGGGGTACGTGGGCTACCACCTCACCCAGCGCTCCCTGCTGCTGGACGTCATCGGCTCCGACTTCGTGCGCACCGCCCGGGCCACCGGGCTCACCCGGGCCCAGGCGATCCGCCGGCACGCCCTGCGCACCGCCCTGATCCCCACCGCACAGTCCGTGGCCTTCAGCATCCCGGCCGTCTTCACCGGCGCGGTCCTCACCGAGACGATCTTCGGTTGGAACGGCATGGGCCAGTACTTCATCCAGACCATCAGCAAGAACGACGTGCACGGCACCGTGGCGACCGCCGCATTCGCCGCCGCCCTGACCGCGATCGGCGCGATCCTCGCGGACATCGCCACCGTTCTCCTCGACCCGAGAGTGCGGGTGAGCTGAGATGGGCACCCCTGTGAGTCCCGACGCGACCTCCGAAGACGTACTCGCCACCGCACCCGCGCGAGCCACCGATCCGCCGCCCACCGGGCACGACGGGCCCACCGGGCACGCTGAGCATGACGTGCGCGACGTGCGCGACGTGCAAGACGGGCACGACGGGCACTACCTGGGCCGGCGCCGTCTCTACCTGCGGCGCTTCCTGCGCAACCGGATCGCCGTCGCCGGCGTGGTGATCTTCCTGCTGCTCGTGCTGTTCAGCGCGCTCGGCGACCTGTTCACCTCGTACGGCTACGCGGACGCCGACTTCTCGGCACTGACCCAGGCCCCCAGCGCCGAGCACTGGTTCGGCACCAACCAGGGCGGCAACGACGTCTACGCCGCCGCCGTGCACGGCCTCCAGCGCTCGCTGGTGATCGCGGTGAGCGTGTCCGTGCTGACCGTCGCCATCGCCGCGGTCGTGGGCGCGGGCGCGGCCTACTTCGGGGGCCGGGTGGAGAAGGCCACCCTCGCCGTCGTCCACTTCCTGCTGATCGTGCCCTCCTTCCTCATCCTGGCCCTGGTCTCGCACCGGCTGGCGGGCGACTGGCGGGTCCTCATCCTCGTGCTGACGGTGTTCGGCTGGATGTCCACCGCGCGCGTGGTCTGGTCGGTGTCGACGTCCCTGCGCGAGCGCGACTACGTGCGCGCCGCGGAGTTCATGGGCGTGCGCCCCCTGCGCATCGTGGTGCGCCACATCATCCCGAACCTGGGCTCCCTGCTCATCGTCAACCTCACCCTGGGCGTGGTCTCCACCGTGCTCAGCGAGACCGCGCTGTCCTTCCTGGGCTTCGGCGTGCAGACCCCGGACGTGTCGCTGGGCACGATGCTCGCCGACGGTGCGGGCACCATCACCAGCGCCCCCTGGCTCTTCGCCTTCCCCGCCGGGCTGACCGTCCTGCTCACCGTCTCGATGACCTTCGTCGGCGACGGCCTGCGCGACGCCCTCGACCCCACGTCCACCACCGCCGCGGCAGGAGGCCGACGATGACCCTCGCACCCGACCGCCGCACCGGGCCCGTGGCCGGCTCCCCGGCCGGGCCCACCGAGCCCGCACCCGTCCTGTCCGTACGCGACCTGCGCGTCTCCTTCCCCTCCGAGGCCGGACCGGTGGAGGCCGTGCGCGGCATCGGCTTCGATCTGCTGCCCGGACGCACCCTGGGCATCGTCGGCGAGTCCGGCTCGGGCAAGTCCGCCACCGCCCTCGCCGTCATGGGCCTGCTGCCGCCCACCGCGCGCCTCGGCGGCCGGATCCTGCTGGGCGGCCGCGACCTGGCGGCGATGGACGACAAGGGCCTCTCCCAGGTGCGCGGCAAGGACATCGGCATGGTCTTCCAGGACCCGATGTCCGCGCTCACGCCCATCTTCAGCGTCGGCCGGCTGCTCTCCCAGGCCCTGCGCGTGCACCGGGAACTGTCGAAGAAGGACGCGTGGGAGCAGGCGGTGGAACTGCTCGACCTGGTCGGCATCCCCGACCCGCGCGAACGCGCCAAGTCGTTCCCGCACGAGTTCTCCGGCGGCATGCGCCAACGTGTCGTCATCGCCCTGGCCATCGCCAACAAGCCCTCGGTCCTCGTCGCCGACGAGCCCACCACGGCGCTCGACGTCACCGTCCAGGCGCAGATCCTCGACGTGCTGCGCCTGGCCCAGCGCGAGACCGGCGCCGGCCTCGTCCTGATCACCCACGACCTGGGCGTGGTGGCGGGCCACGCCGACGACGTCGCCGTCATGTACGCCGGGCGGATCGTCGAGCACGCGAGCGTCGACGAGCTCTTCCGCCGTCCCACGATGCCCTACACCGCCCGGCTGCTGGCCAGCGTCCCCACCGTGGACAGCGGCGTCGAACGGCCCCTGATCCCGGTCGGCGGCGAGCCGCCCTCCCTGGTCGGCCTGCCCGGCGGCTGCCCCTTCGCGCCCCGCTGCGCGGTGGCCCTGGACGTGTGCCGGACCACCGAACCGGCCCTGACCGCACCGGCCCTGACCGTACCGGGCGGGCAGCACGGACACGTCGGACACATCGGATACATCGGACACGTCGCCTGCCACCGTGCGCGGGAGATCGCCGACGGAACCCTCGACCCGGCCGGGCACGCCGCTGCCGTGCCGCCGGCCCGCGCCGGAGAGCGGACCGCGGGCGAGGTGGTCCTGCGCGTGGAGGACCTGGTCAAGACCTTCCCCGTCACCAAGGGGGCCCTCCTCAAGCGCCGGGTGGGAACCCTGCACGCGGTCAACCACGTCAGCTTCGAACTGCGCGCGGGCGAGACCCTGGGCCTGGTGGGGGAGTCCGGCAGCGGCAAGACCACCACGCTGCGCGAGGTGCTGCGGCTGCGCGCCCCCGAGGGCGGCCGCATCGAAGTGGCCGGCACCGACGTCGCCACGCTGCGGTCGGCGGCCCAGGTGCGCGAGCTGCGGCGCGACGTCCAGATCGTCCTCCAGGACCCGACGGACGCCCTGGACCCCCGCCTGACCGTCTTCGACCTGCTGGCCGAACCGCTCCAGGCCGCCGGTGCCGACCGGACGGCCATCCAGGCCCGGGTCACCCGTCTCCTGGACCTGGTGGGCCTGGACCGCACCATGGGCGACCGCTTCCCCGCCGCCCTGTCCGGCGGCCAGCGCCAGCGCGTCGGCATCGCCCGCGCCCTGGCCCGCGAGCCGAAGCTCCTGGCCCTGGACGAGCCGCTGTCCGCGCTGGACGTCTCCGTGCAGGCCGAGATCATCAACCTGCTCGCCCGGCTGAAGCGCGAACTGGGCCTGGCGTACCTGCTGGTGGCCCACGACCTGGCCGTGGTGCGCTACGTCTCCGACCGCATCGCGGTGATGTACCTCGGGCACATCGTCGAGTCCGGTGCCACCGAGGAGATCTTCGCCCGGCCCCGGCACCCGTACACCCAGGCCCTGCTGTCGGCGATCCCGGTGCCCGACCCGGAGCGCGAGCGCCACCGCGAGCGCATCGTCCTCGCGGGCGAGCAGCCCAGTGCCACCCGGCTGCCGGAGGGCTGTGTGTTCGTCGACCGCTGCCCGCTGTACCGGGAGGCCGACGAGAGCGTACGGACCCGCTGCCGCACCGAGCGGCCGGCGACCGTCGGTGCCCCGGACGCCTCCGACCACCAGTACGCCTGCCACGCGGTCTGATACCCGCCCTGCCCCGCCCCGCCCCCTTCTCACCGATTCCCACCAAGGACATCCCATGCGCCGGAAGCTCGCCCTGCCCCTCGCGCTCGCCGCAGCCGTCGCGGTCGCCGCCACCGCGTGCTCCTCCTCGTCCTCCTCCTCTTCGTCCTCCGCCGGATCCTCCGGGCCGAACGCCACGAACGCCACGAACGCCACGAACGCCGCCAAGGTCGCGTCCTCGGTCACCGACTACAACCCCCAGCCGTACGAGAACATCAAGGACGGCGGCACCTACACCACCGCGGGCACCTTCGACGAGCAGGGCAACCCCTTCAACGTCAACGGCACCCTGAACGCCTCGCGGATCTGGTCCTGGTACAACGCCCGCGCCATCACCTACTCGCCCACCGGCGAGGTCCAGTACAACCCGGACTACTACAGCGACGTGAAGGTCTCCGTCGAGGGCGGCGACCAGAAGGTCGTCATCACCCTCAACCCCAAGGCCGTCTTCAACGACGGCACCCCCATCGACTGGCGGGCCATCGAGGCCACCTGGAAGGCCGACAACGGCTCGGACAAGGACTACGCGGCCTCCTCCACCGACGGCTACGACCGCATCACCTCCGTCACCCGGGGCGCCGACGACAAGCAGGCGGTCATCGCCTTCAAGGGCGTCAACGCCTCCTGGTCCGCGCTGTTCACCACCTTCCTGCACCCCCAGGCCGCCACCGTCGACAACTTCAACAAGGCGTACGTCAAGACGGCCCACCCCGAATGGGGCACCGGACCGTACACCGTGGGCACCTGGGACGACCACTCCGGCAACATCACCTTCGTACGCAACCCCAACTGGTGGGGCCGGCCGGGCAAGCTCGACAAGCGCGTCTACGTCAACCTGGAGAGCGCCGCCTCGATCAACGCCTTCAAGAACGGCGAACTCGACTACGCCCCCGTCGGGACCGCGGAGAACCTCAAGCAGGTGAAGACGGTCAAGGACGCCGAGATCCGCAGCGGCGGCAGCCCCTTCGAGTACGCGCTGTACCTCAACGCCAAGTCCCCGTTCCTCGGTGACGTCCAGGTCCGCAAGGCGGTGCAGGAGAGCATCGACCGTCCGCAGATAACGAAGATCCGGTTGCAGGGCCTCGACTACACGGAGCCGCTGCCCGGCTCGGCGGTGCTCTACAGCTTCCAGCAGGGCTACCAGGACAACGTCGCCGCTGTCCTGAAGTACGACCCGCAGGAGGCGCGGAAGACCCTGGACGCGGCCGGCTGGAAGCCCGGAGCCGACGGCATCCGCGCCAAGGACGGCAAGCAACTCGAACTCGGCTACACCCTGCTCGGCGACGACCCCATCGAGAAGGCCACCGCCGGAGCGTTCACCGCGATGCTCAAGGCCGTCGGCGTGAAGGTGAACGTCAACAAGGTCTCCGAGAACGACTTCTCCAAGGTGCTCAGCGACCGCCGCTTCGACCTGTTCATCTCCGGCAACCGCTCGACGGACCCCTTCGGCGCGCGTTACCTGTGCGACTTCTACTGCTCGGACCGCGACTCCAACATCACCGGAACCGGCACTCCCGAGCTGGACAAGGAGATCCGCGCCACCGGCGAGATCGCCGACCTCGGCCAGCAGATCGCGGCCGTCAACAAGGTCGAGCAGAAGGCCCTCCAGCAGTACGCCTTCCTGCCGCTCTACAGCGGCCCCTCCACCTACGGCATCAGGAAGGGCCTCGCCAACGTCGGTGCCACCATCTTCTACAGCCCGCTGCCCGAGACCATCGGCTGGCAGAAGTAGCACCACTGCCCCGGCGATCTCGCGGGGCGATCGGCTGCATGATCCTTGCTGTCGTGGGTATCGTTTGAGTCAGCAGTCGTGGATCCGAAGTACCGCAGCATCGGCAGTCGGAGGACCAGGGCGATCACCTCAACCCCAGGGGTACGCACCAGCGCGTATCCCGTCCCCGACCAGGGAGCAGCACATGGCCACCGGCATCGTGAAGTGGTTCAACGCCGAGAAGGGCTTCGGTTTCATCGAGCAGGACGGCGGCGGCCCTGACGTCTTCGCCCACTACTCCAACATCGACTCGCAGGGCTTCCGTGAGCTCCAGGAGGGCCAGAAGGTGACCTTCGACGTCACCCAGGGCCAGAAGGGCCCCCAGGCCGAGCACATCCGCCCCGCCTGACGTTCGCAGCGCGACGCCCCGTACCGGTCTGGTACGGGGCGTTCGTCATGCTCAGACCTGGTCGTGCCGGTTCATGGGCTGTCGGCATGGATGTCGAGCGGGACGTCGAGCGGGACGGGCGGTCATCCTCGGGCGCGCCAGGCAGACAGGCGGCGGAACCAGCGGCGGCGCAGGCCGGTGCGGGGAGGCGGCGGAAGTTCGGCCTCCATGGGGGAGGCGAAGGTGCGCAGAAGGACCTCGGAGGCTGAGCCTGGCCCACCCGGCGGCTCCGCGGGCGGCGGCGGCAGCAATGCGGGCAGGTAGGCAGAGGGGGGAATCGGTGGGGGGTTCGGCGGGGGGTTCGGTGGGGGGGCCGGCAACGCGGGCGGCTGCTCGGGTCGCGGTGCGGGCTGCGGTGCGGGCTGCGGATACCTGTGTGTGCCGAGGCGCACGGTCGTGGTGTCCCGAGGTGGCACGGGCAGGACCGCCCCGGTCGGCATGCCGAGTGGTCGGAGTCGTACGGTCGGCCCTCCTGGAGCGGGTCGCAGGAGTGTCTCGGCCGTGGCGAGATTCGGCGGCGGTTCCAGGGCCCGGTCTGGTGAGAGCTGGTACGGGCGGTCGAGGTCGAGGACGAGCTGTGCGCGCCGCAGCGTGGCGCGGGAGATGGCGTCGGGTAGCCAGTCTCCGTGGGCGAGCTGCCGCTGTGCGGTGGTGATTCGGCGGTCGGAGAGCGATCTGAGCAGGCCCTCGGCTGTTGGCCGGTGGGCGGGGTCCTTGCTCAGGCAGGTACGGACCCAGCCGTCGAGGTCCGCGGGCAGCGAGGACAGCCGGGGCTCGCCGTGGAGCACGTTGTAGATCACGTTGACGAGGTTGTCCCCGTCGAAGGGCGACGATCCGGTCGCTGCGAAGGCCATCACGATTCCGAGGGCGAAGACGTCGGTCTCGGGCCGCACGGGCCGTCCCGTGACCTGTTCCGGGGCCAGGTAGCCCGGGGTTCCGATGATCACTCCGGTCGATGTCTGCCTGGTCGAGTCGGCCGTGATCGAGACCCCGAAGTCGATGAGTCGCGGGCCCTGCGCGGTGAGCAGGACGTTCGACGGTTTGAGATCCCGGTGCACCACGCCGGCCTCGTGCACGGAGTGCAGGGCCCTGAGGAGTCCGTACCACAGCGCGTACAGCGAGTCGGCCGGGAACGGGCCGAAGGCGTTGACGCTCTGCTGGAGGGAGAGCCCCGGGATGAAGGCCGTGGCCATCCAGACGCCGTTCTCGTCGGCCTCCGCGTCCAGGAGCGGCGCCGTGAAGTCTTCGGGGATCCGTGACACCACGGCGATCTCGCGCCGGAAGCGTTCTTGCGCCTCCGGCTCGCTCAGCAGTTCCGGGCGCAGGACTTTGACCGCCGCGGCCCGGCCCGTGGCCGAGCGCGCGAGGTACACGATCCCCATGCCGCCCGCACCGAGGCGGCCCAGCAGCCGGTAGGCACCCAGCTCCCGGCGGTCCCTGGAGGAGAGCGGCGCCAGCCCGTCGGGCATGCCGGTCCGGTCGTCGGGTTCAGCCATCGCTCCACTTCCCGAAACCGCGTCGGTCGGTGGTCCGGTGTCCGCGACCGAAGAGGATTTCCGACCTGAGCCGCCGGTCCGCCCGGCGGCGCCAGCGGGCCAGCAGAGCCTCGTTCGCGCGGACCTCGGGGTGGTCGGGGCCGAGTGTCCGGCGCAGGTCCGGCAGTACCTCGTGGAAGATGCGGAGCGCGGTGCGGACGTCCCCGTCCGCACCGGTCCAGTGGGCGAGCCGGGCGCGGTTCACCAGCGCCACCTCGTCCTGTTCTCCCAGGATCCAGTCCAGGTCGTCGAGCAGCTGCCGGAAGAGGGCGATCGCCGTGCGCGGGTCGCCGGCCTCCCCGGTCCAGTGCGCGTGCTGGCTGCGTGCGAGGAGCGTCTCGCGGGCGTCCCGCCCGGCGACCCGGCTCAGGTCCGGCACCACCGCCGCGAACAGCCCGCGGGCGCCCTTGGGCGAACCCGACAGGCCGGTCCACTGGCCGAGCCGGGCCCGGCCGATCAGTGTGTGCAGGTCGTCGGCGCCGAGCAGCCAGTAGAGGTCGGGGACGAGGGAGTCGAGCAGGCGGACGGCCTGCCGGGTCTGGCCGGCCCGTCCCGTCCACTGGGCTTGGTTGATCCGCCCGACCAGCGTGTCGCGATCCTCCGCTCCGAAGACCCGGTGCAGGTCCGTCACCAGGAGGTCGGTGAGCCGGGCGGCGGAGCCGGTGTCGCCGGAGACCCCTATCCAGTGGGCCAGCCGGCCCCGGCCCAGTAGTGTCTCGCGGTCGTCCGGGCCGAGGGCGCGGACCAGATCGGTGACCACCTCGCCGGTGAGGCGCGCCGCCTCCACCGGCTGCCCGGCCTCCCCGGTCCAGTGGGCGAGCTGGGCACGGCCGACGAGCGTCACCCGGTTGTCGACGCCGAGCACCCGGGTCAACGCGCCCACCGCCGCCGTGGACAGGTCCAGCGCCTCGCGGACCTGGCCGGCGGCGCCCAGCCACTGGGCGTACTCGATTCGCCCGGCCAGGGTGTCCGGATCGTCGGAGCCCAGGATCTGTGTCATCTCGTCGAGGACGTTGCCCAGTTCCGAGGCGGCGGACCGCGCGTGGCCGCCCTGGCCGAGTCGCCGCCCGGCCTGCACGAGGGATTGGAAGCGCTGCCTTTCGGTGACCGGCCCTTGGCCTTCCGTGACCGGTCCGCGGCGGCTGTCGGCGGCTTCGCCCGGGCCCACCCGAGCGGGGCGTCTGGTCCGCGGGCGGCTGAGGATCAGATTGGCGGCGGTGTCGGTGCCGCACTGCTCCGGTTCCGGCCACCCCCGCGAGCGCAGCGCGAGTCTCAGGTGGGGAAAGAGCGCGCCCAGCGACACTCCCTCGGGACCGGCGTCGTCGACCCCGTTGCGCAGCGCGCGCAGCAACTCGCCGGTGAAGGCGGTGTGCCGTTTGCCCTCCTCGAAGCGGGAGGGCGAGTTGGGCGGCGACGAGACCAGCGTGTACGCGCCGGCGATCTCCAACTGTTCGGCCACCGGCGGGGTGCCCCCGGACAGCCCGCCCGCGACCGCGCGGCCGGAGAAGCAGCAGTCGAGGATGAGTACCCGGACGCGTGCCGGACTGGCCTGGAAGGCTTCCCGGATGACATCGAGCGGGCAGGCCGTCAGGGACGGCATGCTCTGGTCGGTCTCGGTGAGTGCGAGGTAGAGCTCCCCCTTCTTGGACCCGATCAGGCCGTGGCCGGAGTAGTAGACCAGGAGCACGTCCTCGGCGGCTGCCGCCGCGTTCAGCAGCGGCAGCCCGAGGTCCCTCGGCTGTCGCGGGTCCAGCACGGTGATGCTGCGCTCGGGTGCGAACGCGCCTGGTTGTCCTTCGATCAGGACATCTCGGAAGTCCAGCACGTTGTTCGTGATCGACGGTACGTCCGCAGGCCCGCCCTGGTGCGAGTAGTGCGTGGTGCCGATCAGCACGGCCCACGAGCGAGAGGCGTCGGGAAGCCGGAACACGGTCAGTCCGAGACGTCGTCGGTCCGCCGGCCGGAGTGCAGGGCGGCCTTGAGCACCGACTCCACATCGGCACGCGCGACGTGCTCGGCCGTCACCTCGGTGCGGGTACCGTCCGGATTCACGGTCTTGAGCTTGATGCTGCTGGTGCGGGGCTGGCTCAGGTACACCTTGAGCGAGGCGGCGAGAGTGGTGAGCGTGCCGCCCGCCCCCAACGCCACGACGAGGGTGTCGGACCAGGACCCTAGCTCGCCCGGACCGGGCGTCGCCGCCACGACGCGAACCCGGCCGCGGAACGCCGGCTCGTCGGCCAGCCAGTCGCGCAGGTCGAGGACAGCATCGGGCCCGCCTGCTTCCACCGCAAACCAGGATTCCACCACAGCGATTCCCCCTAGGATCGAACCGACGCGAGTGCTCCGCATCCTTATAGGACGGCAGCAGGGCGCGCCCTGTTCCCCTTGCGACCAAAACGTTATGACTGACCGTCAGAAGATCGCCATGGGATCGGCACAGCAGGCGACGGCGGCGGGCATCGAGCTTGGGCAGCAGGCGGGCGGGAAGAGCTCCCAGCCCGCGTACGACATCACCCGTCGAAACCGTCCACGCCTGCTACGTGCTGGCGGGCAGCACACCAGTGCTCGTGCACAACGGCAGTTGCCCCATCGGATTCACGGGGCTGGGCGGAGGCAGGTTCCAGCCGCCGGCCGGCCTCCGAGTGTTCCGTCGTCCTGCACCGCATGGCCGACCTCGCGATCACGCGCGCCGCCGCAGCCCGGGGCCGGCCGGGGGTGTGGCCGGCCCCGGGGCGCTCAGTGGCAGACGAGCTTGTTGCGTGCGAGCTCCTGGACGGTGCCGGGGGAGACCGGCGTGTCGCAGGAGACGGTGCCCTCGATCTCGGCGTCGAAGGTGCTGTAGGTGGGGTGGGAGCCGAAGGCGTAGGCCCAGTAGCCGTCGCCGGGGTCGCTGCTCGGGGGGTAGCGGGGGAGGCAGACGTACGCGTCGGCCTTGCCCTGGACGCGGTTTGTGCCCTTGAACACCGCGTAGTCGCCGGGGCGGGAGAAGTTCAGCGTGACCTTCTGGGACCACGTGCTGGTGCTGGACTTGGTGTTCTGGACGGAGAACCCGACCTTGATGGAGACCTTGGCGAAGAACGCGCCCACCTCCGAGTTGATCTCGGTCGAGGCGTTGAACGTGGTGCTGACGTTCTGGACCTCGGTCACGGTGGTCTCGATGGAGCCGGTGGTGCCGGGGGCGATGGTGATGCCCTTCCAGTGCGTGAGCACCGGGTCGACGACGGCGGTCGAGACCTCGTACAGCCCGTACCGGTCCACGCGGGGGTCGCACGGGCCGCCCGGTTCGGCCGCGTGGGCCGTGCCGGCGCCGAAGGCCGAAGCCGCCACGGTCAGGACGGCGAGCGCGGCGGGTAAGGACAGCCGCCGCAGGAAGGTGTTCGCCAAGAGGACTCCTCGGGGAGGGGAGGCGCCAGGCGGTCACACCGCCGACACCTGGCATGCATTTGTCAGATCATGCCCCGATCGCCTCCACCGCACACTCACAACTCCCAACTCCCCCGTACAAAAAGAAGGTTGGCCGTGCACGCAGCCTGTGGCGTCGCCGTTCGTGCGGGTGGTGGGGCGAGCCGCGCGCAGGGCGGTGCGGGCCGGGTCGACGCCGCTGGTCGTGGGCGTGTCATCAGGCAGCCTTTCCGAGCCGGTCCCACCAGGTGTTGAGGAGCTCCCCGTCCTCGCCGGTCAGCGCGGCTACCGGCCGGGCGGGACGGGCGTGCTCGCGCACTCGCCGCTACACCTCGTCGGCCCCGGTGTCAGCCGGCGAGGCCCTGACCTGCACACCTCCGGTTGTCCCACTCCGTGTCAGGCGATCCCAGTCTCAGAGTCGTGCCGGCTCCTCATGGGTCGGCGTTCAGTCGGCAGTGCTCGGCCGAACCGTGCGGATCAGAGTCTCGGCGGCGGACTTTGTCTCCGGCCATTCGGCCTGCTTGGGCTACGCCTGCTCGTAGGCCTCGGAAAGAATGCCCGTCAAGGCGTGGGCGATCTCCGCACGCAGTTCCTCATGCTGCGGACCTAAACGGTGTTTCGGGGCAGTCCGCTCATCTCCGTAACGCCACACCGGGCTGTGGAGAAGGTGCGGCGGCTCCCACTCGTAGCGCGGGTGAATGTGACCGTGGAGGTGCTCCCACGAGTTCCCGAGCACCTCGTAGTTCAGCCGGCGGAAGGCCTGGTCCCGCCTGCCACACGAAGCCTCGACAGCCTCCCCCAGGAGAGAGAGGTCGAGCAGGAAGCGGGACCGCTCGTCCCGGGGCAGATCCGTCAGGTGGTTCGCAGTGCCCGCGTACAGCAGCAGGCAGTACCCGGGAAGGTGCTGCGTGTCGCCGATCACAGCCCAGCCGGTCCGCATCCGGGCCAGCACCGTGGGGTTCTCAGCACGCTCGGCCGCAGCGATCCGATCTTCTTTCCAATCTTTCATGTCCCATAGATACCAGGTCACTTGGTTGCTCTGCGGGGCGTAGAGGCCCCGGTCGGCGGGCGGCAGGACGACTGATATTCCATCACTTCGAGACGTGCCGCCGCGGTGCCCGAGATGCGCACCGGACAGCGCGTCCGGCCTGCGTCCCGTGCGCGCTGGCGAGAGGGGAGCCGCGAGCGTGGGCGGAGCGCCGCTGTCTACTTGTCACTTCGTCGCAGCCTCGGGCAGGCGGGCCCGATACTGTCGTTCAGGGGATCGCTTGAATCGCGAGGCCCCGGAATCGGGAAGTGTTCTTCGCGTGCAGGCGAAATTCAAAGCCTTGGCCGTCGCGACGTCTTCGGTGGCCGCGCTCGGGGTGGGCATGGGGACGGCGCACGCTTCCACAGCGCCGTCCGCAGCAGTCGATCCGATCGGCTTCCACGCCGGCACCACCACTCCGGTCACCGCCGCCGCACCCGCGGGCAGCAGCCGCTCCGGCGCCGTCGGCGATACACAGAGCCCGAACACCGCCCGGACGGGCTCCTCCCGCTGCTCGGCCCAGCCGTCCGCGCCCAGCCCGCGCAGCACCTTCAGCGGATCGGCCATCGCAGCGGGGGACAGCGCCTCACCGAACACCCCGTGGTGGCCGCCGAGGATCTGCGCGAGCTGGTGCGCCACGGACTTCCACGGCCGCTCGACCGACGGCCACCCCAGCCCGGCGAGGATCTGCGGCAACGCCCAGTGGCTCGCCACCTGGCGAGGAATCCACTCGTCATGAATCCAGCCCGGCGGTGCCGGATACCACGGATCGGCCAGTAGGTCCGCTCCGCCCATACGGAGGTGGACCGGCGGGGCGGCCGGCGACTCCGGCTCGTTCTCAATCGGATGACATGACTCCGGACTCTCGGTTGCGTGACAGATCCTCTCGGTCGCAGCGCTTCCTCAGGGCCCTGTCGAGAGGCGCTCGCAGGGCGGGCGAGGTCAGTTCCAGGTCACGGTTGTCGCGGCCGTCGAGCATGTGGTCGAGCCAGCGTTCGTACCAGGCCAGGAAGTCGGTGGCCGATGAGACGTTGGGGCCCCAGAAGCCGTCGGCGTTTCCGGTGACGACGCGGCCGGCCAGGGGACCGGTGATACCGAGAAGCACCAGGTCGGTGCACCCTGCCTCGATGATGTGCAGGAAAAGGTCACTTCGGTGAGACGGACCGCCGGCGAACGTGAACCCCCGAGGGCGTCCGGGCTCGCCTTGCGGGTCCATCGTGAACAGCCGACATGACGGCAACGGCAGCAGGCCGTAGAAAGGCGATGCTCCGTCCCCGCCCAGTGTGGTCAGGAAGCTGCGGTAGGGATCAGGCAGTTCGATGTGGTGATCGGCCTCGAACTCGTCGACCTTCGCGTCCGGCAACGGGGGTTCGAGGCGGAACCCGTGCTTCTCTTCACCGAAGGAATGGCTTCGCAGTGCGGCATAGGGCACCTTGGCCAGCTTGCGTCGGATGCGGGCGATCCGGGAGTCCATGCGAACTCTTCTCTCTGTCCTCCCGCAAACTACCTGGTCACCGGCAGGGGTGTCACCAGTGTGATCAGCTGCCCGTAAGCCAGTTGTGCCCGGCGTCATGCGCTGGGACCCTCCCCCAGTGACCAACACGAGCACGGAACCGCGATCCGAGGCCGGATGGGACGGCCCCTACTACCGCGTCCGAACCGATGGCTTCGAGGCTTCCTTCCTCCCGAACCCCGATGAGGCACTCGACGAGGTCTGCAACGTCGATACCGAGGTCCGCCTCCCCGACGGCTCACGCTGGAGCGCAACGATCTTCACCGTCGCCGAGGTCAGCCGGTTGATGAAGAGATGGGAGGAGACAGGAGAAGCGGCAGGTGGACAGAGCTTCTGGTGCTCGGACGGGCTGATCGTTCGAGATCCCGGCATCCGGGAGATGGTGACCGTGATCACCGAGCTGCTTGCTTCGGGAGAGTTCGAAGGGGCCTTCCATCACCTGGATGACTCGGTGTGAGCTCCTGTCCAGCCTCATTAGATCTTGCAGAGGCGGGGCCGTTGACCTGCGGGGTGACAGGTTGACCGGCGACTTCCTGATGGAGTAACAAGGCGTTGTGGAAGACCCGAAGGTGGTGCTGATGACGTGTCTCATCGATCACGGCAGAGGTGATGCCGCTTGAGCAGGGCGTTGTCAGGATGGCGAGACGCTTGACGCCCGGTCTCGCACTGAAGATGGCAGTTTCCTGATCAGAGCCCGCAGCAGTTGAGGTGCTCAGGAAGGATGTCGCCGCTGACGCTGCTGAAGCTGCCGACGGGCAGTCGACCAAACGATCTCGAACTCATCGGCCACCAACCACTGCGGGTCGTGCCCCTCCCACTGGGAGATGGGCAGTTCCGCAGTCAGACCGTAAACACTCTCGTATTCGGCCAGCTGACCGGCACCTTGGGCTTCTTGCCACTCGGCCAGCGACGCGGCGGCCAGCGCCTTTCTTCCGGGCTCCTGCAACTCGACTTGCCGGATCACGTGCCCATCGGTGTCCAGCTCGAAGTAGAAGCAGACGGCCTCCTCACCCCAGAAGCAGCGAACCCAGCGCGTCACTGGTTCACCGTGCCGAAGGGCTCGTCGTGCCATCGCCAGCCGGCGGTGCCGTCGTCGTGGATGTGCAGCATGAACTCAGCGACGGGACTTCCGTCGGGAAACGTCATGGTGAGCGCACTGCGGATCCGGAAGTAGCACTCGTCGATCTGCTCCCAGTCCTCTTCGTCGATGGCCCGCTCCTGCTCCGCGAAGAGTGGACGGAACTCTTCAAAGCCGGGAAGTGTCTCGACGTCGGCGTGCATCCAGGGCCAATCGGCGCCGGTCACCGCCAGCTGGGCAACCTCAAGGTCGCCGCGGTGGAGCCGCCAGACCCTGCCGGTGGCCAGATTCGGGTTGCTCATGTCCCCATGATGGCGATCACTGCTGACATTGACGCTGATACTCATCTGCTGTTCGGCGCTCTCGTCGAGTGCCATCGCCATGGTGGCGCCAGCATCCGCTCCGCCCGCGCGGGGGTGGCTCGCTCGGTTGGGTCGCCCGCCGGTTGAGCAGTCGCAGCCCGTCACGCGCCCGTGGGTCAGCCTTCGTCGGGGCGGGTCGATGTGGGCCGACGGTTCAGCTCGACGCGAGTGTGCGCTGGTGGTCCCCGGTCAGCGGCGGCCGGTGGACAGGATGACGAGGAACTGGCCGCCGCCCGCCTCGATGTCGGCGGTCACCGGCAGCCCCGGCGCCAGTCGGGAGAACCGGTCCACCAGCCAATCCGCCGCTTCCTGGGCGTCCTGCCTGGTCGGACAACGGCCCACCATCTCGCGGCCGCCCTTGCGCTCCAGCCTCGCGGCAACGGTGATCAGCGGCGCGGGTTCGGCCACGTACAGGCGGTCCGGCCAGGTGATGACCACCTTGACCGCGCCCTTGCGGCTGTTGCACGCGCGGTGCGCGAGCCGCTCGGCGACCTTGGCCTTCCGGTCGGCGGTCCGGCTGTCAA